>NZ_CEEDBP010000040.1:0-60557 GCF_979252845.1 Belnapia sp. AC561 | reverse complement strand
ATACTGCAGGCTGCTTAGGGCCGACACGCCGCAGCGCCCTTCCCGGGCCTGCCTTGGCGTGAGCGCTGACAGAACCGAACGCGGCCAGCCGCTCGGCATGGCCAGAGGCGCGGGTGGCGAGCGCATGGACGATCAGTCAGTGGCGATTCTCCGCCAACGCATGGCCTTGGCCCTGTACCACTTGGACTTCAGGCAGCGGAACCGGAGGCCGTGTGGGTGTCTTCGCGGGGGCAGGCGGTTCCCACGCTGACATGACATGCGCGGTGGGCATCGCCGCCTCGACTGCGACGGGTTCCACGAGAGTCGGCGCGATGACTGCCCGTTCGCCGGGAAGCCGCCATCCGAGGATGCTGCCTGAACATGCGCCACAACCCGCAATGGCCTGTCCTTCATCGCGCCGCCCGACGGTGCACGGTCTCGACGATCCTGGTTCCGGAAGCGCCTGTGCGGCGTGGGATGGTCAGCAGTTCCCGCCGGTCAGCGGCCTCCGGCTGGTCATCTTTGAAGCGGGCGAGGACGCGATCCTTGTCGTCCATGGACGTCCAGTATTGCGAGGTGAGGCGGCACCTCGGCGCCGCAGGGCACCTTGGGGGGGCGATCAACGATACGCGGCAATGAAAGATTGCTGAGGCAATCCGATTACTGAATTTCGGAAGCGGCACTCGGAAAACAAGGCCGCATTTCAATGGTTTAAGCTTGAGGGTAAAATCGGCCTACCCTCAAGGTTTGGAGACTCTCCGCTCTCTCCGGCCGAAATTCGGCACTGGTTCCGCCTTCGAACCATCAAGGTCCGCCCGCAAACTCCGGCCAACCCTGCGCCTCAGCGCGGTGCCCTGACCAGGAGAGACAGGTTGTGAGAGAGAAGAATGGAGCAGCGGTGGGAACCGGAATCCAACCTTCTCTGGGAGACAGCAGCGGCGGCTGCGCCACGGCTTGGCCGCACTACTGCGGTTGAACCGCCGCCGACGCGGCTCAGGCGCTACGAGCGGGAGCCGCGTTGCAGATACACCAGTTCAGTAGCAGCTCCTCTCCGTCGCAGTCGGTTCCTTGCTGGTGGACGCCTGGAGATCGGCGAAATTACTTAGCAACCGAGGCGTCACTAGATCCCGCTGGCTCAACAGTGCCTCTGCGCTGCAACCAAAGTGCGCCTGACCAGCATAGAATCGCCCAGGCGGAGCCGACACACCACCCAGCAAGAACGTCGGTCGGGTAATGCACCCCGAGATAGAGGCGACTGAGTCCGACCATCACGGTCAAGAACACGGCGAGGCCCATAAAATAGACCTTCACCCGGCCGTCGATGGTCAAGCGCGTCAACAGGGCGCCGATCGTCAGGAAGGTGACGGCTGATAACGTCGCATGCCCGCTGGGAAAGCTGGCCGTGAACACGCGAGCGGTGTGAACGATGTCAGGCCGAGGCCGGTCGAATCCCAGCTTTAGAAGCGTACTCACCATCGCACCCCCAAGCACGGCGACCGCCATCAGCAGCGCGGCGCCTCGCTTCTGGATTAGCATCAGGTAGCCGACGACGGCTGCCAGCACAAAGCCAAGAAAGACGAAACTGCCAAGCGCAGTCACGTCTCGACCCATTTCCTCGAACCAAGGTGGACCAATGGGGTCAGCGGGGTTGCCTGCCGCCCGCAGGGCCAGAATCACGGCGCTGTCAAACGCCGAGGTGTCCCCTTCGAGAACCTCCTCGGCCAGCATCCCAAAGCCCAGGAGTAGGGCCGCCACGACCAAGAAGGCGACCAGGAGGCCTACCTCCCTGCGGCCCAGGCGTGAGGTGAGCGATGCGGGAAGCCGTGCCACGCTGCGCATCATTGTGGCACCTTCGAAGCAACGCGTGATCTGGCAGTTTGGAGTACATTGACCAGCAGGATCGCGGCGCAGCCCAGAAACAGCGCAGCGCCGGCGGCGGCAAGGAACATCTGAGGGAGAATAAACCTGGCCAGCCCCACAGCAGCGCACCACAGCACTAAGGCCAGGGCGAGCGAGCCGTCGTCTACGAAGAGGCTGACAATCTCGGCCCCTATTGCGCGAATTGCCCTCATCAACCTGCCTCCATCATGGTCGCCCGGGATGGTTGCGCCCCGAGCCGGATGCCCAGCAGGGCGACGACGAGCAACCCGCCCGCGATGCCGACCAGAGCGAGGTCGTGGCCCGGCCATTCGATGCCCATGCCCTCGCCGGTCCAAAAGATCCCGAAGGCCTAGATGAGCACGCCCACGGCGAACTTCAGCGTGTTCTCGGGCACGCGCGCCAGCGGCTTATGTATCGCGACCGCGGCCGTGGTCACGAGCAGCGCTGCTGCCAAGGCGCCGAGAGCGGCCGGGCCGATCAGTGCGGGGCTGCCGGCGGCGACGGCCAGCACCAGGAAGGCGACCTCGACCCCCTCCAGCAGCACGCCCTTAAAGGCCGTGGCCATGGCGATGGGATCGACGCCCCAGCGTTGGGTGGTCTGCGCGAGCTTCAGGTTCGCGGTCTCGCTCTTGAAGATCGCATCTTCATCGTGGAGCGGGATGATGCCGGCGCCGCGCAAGATGGCCTTGCGCAGCCAGCGCATTCCGAACAGCAGGAGTAGGATGCCGACGAAGAGCTGCAGCGCCTGTTCCGGCAATTGCAAGAGCGCGGGGCCGAGTGCGAACACCAGCACGACCAGCGCCGCGAGCGCCAGGCCGGTGCCCACGAAGGCCGGTTTCCAGCCGCGCACGGTGCCGACGGCCAGCATGATGGTCGCCGCCTCGACGCATTCGACGAGCGAGGTGAGGAAGGCGGCGGAGACGGTGGGCGCGAGTTCGATCCAGGTCATGGCTTGCGGTTCCTGTGTTGATGGGCGAGGCGGTGCTGGGTGAGCGGTCCTGGAACGGGATGCCCGCCTCGACGGCACGGCGATCGAGACCGATATCCAGCAGCAGGCGGTCATCCATTGCGGCAAGCCGCCACCGGTCGGCCGCATAGCGCGCGGCCTTGGCCATGGGGCTCTCATCAGGCTGGCGCGGCCGTGGCCAACGCCACAGCGACTGCTGCGCATGGGACGTCGCCGTGCCTCGGAGGGCTGTGAGCACGATGCGGCACGGTGCGTCAGCCGACATCGTGGCGGGCCCCTGTGATCGAAGTGCGCAGGCCGTTGAGCCGATCCAGCGACGCCAGCGCCCGCGGACTGTCGGTCGCGGCGAGACCCAGGATCATCGCCTCGAGCGCAACCAGGGTCGCACCATGCAGCGCGATCCGGCGGCCGCGTGCGCGCCGGGCCGGCACTACGACGTCGGCGTGGCGGGCGAGCGAGCGGTCCAAGCTGTCCGTAACTAGCACGATTGGCAGGGCCAAGCGCTTCGCGTCGGCGAACAGCGCCACGACTTCGCGGTAGGCATGGCCGTACGCCAGGACCAGCAGCGCATCGCCCGGCCCGAGGTCGAGCATCTGGTCCGCCAGCGCGATGCCGCTGGCATCCAGCGCGCGGGCCGTGCGGCCGGCGCGCATCAGCAGCGTGGTGACGTAGCGCGCTAGCGCCCCGGAGGGGCCTATGCCGAACACCAGCACGCGGCGCGCGGGATGCAGGGTGGCCACGGCGGCGCGCAGCGTGGCGCGGGCTTCGGGCGTGGCCAGCGCCTCGACCGCTTCGCGCTGTGCCTCGATGGCGAAGTCCACGGCCCGGCCAGCCTCCTCGCCGCTTTCCGCCAGGGTGTGGCGCATCGCCTCGGCGGGGCTGGCAGGGCTGGCACTCAGCGCCGCAGCCAGCGCGCGCTTCAAATCCGGCAATCCGGCAAACCCCATCGCCCGGACGCTGCGCACGACCGTGGCGTCCGATGTGCCTGCGCGCGTGGCCAGTTCGGCGGCCGACAGCGAGAGCGCCAGAGGGCGGTTATCAGCCACGAAGCGCGCAACGCGTCGGGCGGCGGGCGAAAGGCTGGGCAAGGACGCCCCCAGTTGGTCGCCGAAGGGATCGGGGGATGTTGCATCGAAGGTAGGCTTTGAAATGGCTACTCTCTCGGGTCAGTCGCATATACAACATATCTTCTATTGTTGTAGTGAATGCGTCGCAACCCAGCCTGCAGTGCTGGCCGATCCGCAAAAATGCGACCGCTGGGCGTCCTCCCTTCACGTCGCCGAACGCTTTTGTCCAAAGCCCTGGAATAGACCCTCGTCTGCGGCATCTCACCTTCATCCCGTGTCGCGCCAGGCCGGGGCGATAACTCGCAGGAGCATCCGATTGACCCAAAACCCCACCATCGCCACGTCACGGCGCGATGTCCTGACGCTGGCCGCCGGCATGACCGTTGCGGCGGGGGCGATGGCGGCATCAACCGCCCAGGCGCAGCCCGCGCCAGGCCCCGCGGCCCCTGCCACCGCTCCAACCTCGGGCGACGGCGTCTGGATCTGCTGCGAGGACAGCAACACGCTTGTCGTCATCGATCCGGTCCGCCTCGTCGTGCAGACAACGGTGAACCTCACCTCCTTCGACGAGGATTCCCGCCCTCCCTTCCGCTTCGTGACGGGCGGCGTGATGCCGACGCATGGCGCCATGGTACAGAAGCCGCTCTATCACGGCGCCATCTCGATCCATGGCGCGGTGCCCAACCCCGATTCCACCCTGGTCGCCACTACTGGGCGCGGCACCAGCAACCTGTATTTGATCGACACCGCCACCCGCCGCGTCGTCGGCAACCGGCCCAACCCCCAGGCCTCCGCGCAAACCAATCCCGAACGCCTGACCAGCGGCGTCTTCCTGGGGCGCGAGCCGCATGAGCCCACCTTCACCCGCAACGGGCGGGAGCTTTGGGTCACGGTGCGCGGTGAGGACCGCATCGCGGTGCTCGACGTTCAGAAGGCTCGCGAGGAAAGTGCAGGCGGCCGTCCCGGCCAGGCCATCCGTGGCTTCGTCGATACTCTGCCCGGCCCGGCGCATGCGTGGTTCTCGGCCGATGGCCGCCGCGCCGCGGTGATCAGCCAGAAATCCTCGTTGATCGATCTACTCGATGTCAGCTACGACGCGGAAGGCTTCAGCACCGCACGACGCGCGACACAGATAGACATCAGCGCACAGGACCGGTTCGGCTTCAGCCCTTTCCTGAAGCTCAGCCCGGATGGGCGGGAATTCTGGATCAGCCACAAGCTGGCGGATTCGTTGTCCGTGCTGCCGGCCGATGGCCGGGCCATCGCAGAGACCATCCCGCTTGGTGCCCTGGCGCGACCCAACCATGTCGAGTTCGTCGAGAACGCCCAGGGCCGGGCGGTCTATGCCAGCCTGGCGCGCATCGATGACGGCGCGGGGCCGGGCGGCGGCGCATCCTCCAAGCTCGCCATCATCGACCGCTCCGCGCCGCTCGGGCAGCGCCGGGTGGTAGGCGAGATCGCGACCGGTGGGCGGGAGGCGCATGGGCTGTGGCTCGACCCAGCCGGCACGCGGTTGTTCGTGGCGCATGAGCAGGATGAGCTGCAGGGCACGCCTGGCGCCGGGCAGACGCTCTGCACGGTGCTCGACGTGACGGATCCGTTCCGGCCGCGCTTCGTCGATCGGGTGATGCTGGGCGATCTGGCACTGCCATCGGGCGGGCTGCGGAACAAGAAGGGCATCAACCTCGTCTTCATCCGGCCCGGTGCCAGAAGCGTCACGGCATGACCGGGGTGGTGCATGCGCATCACGGGCCGATGGGCGAAACGCCCCAGGACGATCCCTTCGCGCATGCCATGGCAGCGGCGATGGAGCGCATGATGGCCGCGATGCAGGCAACCCCACCCAGCGGCCATCCCGACCAGGATTTCCTGGCCATGATGGTGCCGCATCATGAAGGGGCGATTGAGATGGCCCGACTGGTGCTGGTGCATGGCCGCGACCCTCTGACGCGCCAGCTCGCCGAGGAGATCCTGGCTGGGCAAACCATCGAGGTCGCGGCGATGCAGGCGCGTTTCGCGGCATTGCGCAGCCCGACCGAGGAGTATCCCACCCTGGGTGGCACGCGCGGCGGCGGCCCCCGGCGGTGATGGGGGGCGGCGAGCCCGCGATGGCGGCACTGATCGAGCCGCATATCCCGGCGCTGCGCCGCTTCGCTTGGGCCCTGCTGCGCGACACCACCGCCGCCGATGACCTGGTGCAGGATTGCCTGGAGCGGGCTATCGCGCGCTGGCACCTCCGCCGACAGGACGCTGATGCGAAGGCCTGGCTTTTCGCCATCCTGCACAATCTGTTTCGCATGGGGCGGCGCAGCGCATCCCGCCGCGGCCAGGCCATGCCACTGGACGAGGAGGGCTGGATGGTCGCCGACCCCACTGCGGAGCACGTGGCCGAGCATCGGCTGATCTGGCGCGATGCGCTGCTCGCCCTCGATGCCCTGGCCGAGGAACAGCGCGTGGTGCTTTTGCTGGTGGGCGTCGAGGATTTTTCCTACGAGGCCGCGGCCCAACTCACCGGCGTGCCGGTCGGCACGGTGATGTCGCGGTTGTCGCGCGGGCGGGAAAGATTGCGCCGGCTCATTGCGGGAGATAGCGCCCCCGATACAGGCAAGCCTCAACTGAGGAGAGTGAAGTGACAGTGAATGGCGACCCGCTGCCGGTGGGCGAGGATGATCTGCAAGGCTGGCTCGATGGTCACCTGGGCCAGGAGAGACACGCGCGGGTCGAGGCGTGGCTCGCCGAAAATGCGGATACCGCAACCCGGTTCCGCGCCATGGCCACGCAGCGCCAGGCCCTGCGCAGCTCGCTGGGCGAACGGTATGCGGCGCCGGTTCCGGCGCGTCTGCGCGTCGCCCATCTGCTGACCGCGCGGCGTCAGTCCCGTCTGCACGGCTTACACCGGATAGCGGCCGTGGCGGCCTGGCTGCTGATCGGCGGAGTGGCGGGCTGGGCGGGGCATGGGCTGGTGCCGCAAGGCGCCACGGCGATGCGACCGATGGTGGCCGAGGCGCTGTCGGCGCATCGTGTGTTCGCGGCCGACGCGGCGCGGCCGGTCGAGGTCGCCGCGGCGCAGGAAGCGCAGCTGGTGGGCTGGCTGTCGAACCGGCTGGGCCGGCCGCTGGTGGCGCCCGACCTGGCGCCGCTTGGCTACAGTTTGCTGGGCGGGCGGCTGCTTGCGGGCGCGGCCGGGGACCCGGCGGCGCAGCTGATGTATGCCGGCCCTGGCGCCGAACGACTGACGGTGTACCTCCGCGCCGATCGGGCCGGTGGCGCAGGCACCGAGTTTCGTTTCGCCGAGATGCCGGCGCAGGGAGTCACCGCCTTCTGGTGGGTGGACAGGGGCTTCGGCTTCGCCGTCGCCGCAGAGGGGCTAGAGCGTGTGATGTTGCAACGCGTTGCCGAAAGCGTGCACCGGCAGGTGGCCCGGTCCCAGGCGTTGTGACCAGCAAGGCGTGTCTGCCGAAGAAAGCCGAAACAGGAGGAAGTCCATGACAATGTTCAACCGTCGCCACGCGCTGCATCTGGCCGCCGGGCTAGGTCTTGCCGGCGTCGCCACGGCCCGAGCGCAGACCATCACGCTGCCCTTCGCCAATGGCGAGCGGCCATTGGTGCAATACCCGCAAAAGCGACCGCTGATCCGTCTGACGTCCCGACCGCCTCAGCTTGAAACGCCATTCTCGGTGTTCGGCGAGGGCGTCATCACGCCGAATGATGCGTTCTTCGTGCGTTACCATCTCTCCGGCAACGTGCCGCCGCAGGACCTCGATCCTGAGACCTACCGCCTGGCGGTCACGGGCCGGGTGACGCGGCCACTCTCCCTATCGCTCGCAGAGATCAAGGCGCTGCCGGCCACGGAGGTGGTCGCGGTGCATCAATGCTCGGGCAATAGCCGCGGCTTTTCCGAACCCCGCGTCGGCGGTGG
This sequence comes from Belnapia sp. AC561, assembly GCF_979252845.1. NCBI lineage: Bacteria > Pseudomonadati > Pseudomonadota > Alphaproteobacteria > Acetobacterales > Roseomonadaceae > Belnapia > Belnapia sp. AC561. The sequence goes on along the minus strand of NZ_CEEDBP010000040.1, from coordinate 52,744 downwards.
CCAGGCTGCCCACGGGTTGATGGGCAATGCCCTCTGGCGCGGCGTGACGCTGAAATCGGTGCTGGAACGCGCCGGCATCGCCTCTGGCGCGGTCGAAGTCAGCTTCAACGGGCTCGATGAACCCCCCGCACCCGACACGCCGGATTTCACCAAATCGCTGCGCCTGGATCACGCCACCGATGGCCAGGTTATGCTGGCCTGGGCGATGAATGGCGCGGATCTGCCAGTGCTGAACGGCTATCCGCTGCGGCTCGTCGTTCCGGGCTATTTCGGCACCTACTGGGTCAAGCACCTGCATGAGATCACCGTGCTCGACAAGCCATCTGATAGCTTCTGGATGGCTTCGGCCTATCGCGTTCCCGACAATGACTGCGCCTGCGTTCCGGCCGGCGCCCCGGCGGGACCTACGCGGCCGATCGGCAAGTTCAATATCCGCAGCTTCATCACTGCGCCGGCCGAGGCTGGCCGCGTGGCGGCGGGACGGCCGGTAACCGTCACCGGCATCGCCTTCGATGGCGGCACAGGCATCGCCAAGGTCGAGGTTTCCGCCGATGGCGGGAGGAGGTGGGTGGATGCGCGGCTGGAGACGGCGCTGAGCCGCTATTCCTTTCGCCGTTTCGCGGTGGAGGTCACCTTGCCGGCTGGCGTGCACGGGCTGATGGCGCGAGCCACCAGCACCGCGGGCGAAACCCAACCGATGGAGGCGCGCTGGAACCCGGCCGGCTACATGCGGAACGTGGTGGAAACCGTGACCGTGACGGCGGCCTAAGGGAGATGGACATGCGAAACATCATCATCACGCCCATGCTGGCGGGCGCCGTGGCGTTCGGCCTGATGTCGGCCGTGGATGCCCGTCCAGTCCAGTACGACCTCCCCGAGGAGACCGCCGAACTTGCCCCGGGGCCAGGCCTCGACGTGGTGCAGGGCAATTGCGGCGCATGCCATTCGGCCGATTACATCACGACGCAGCCACGCAATTTCCGTGATCCGGCGGCGTTTTGGCAGGCCGAGGTGACCAAGATGCGTCACGTCTATGGCGCGCCGATCGACGAATCGGATGTGCCGGCGATCGTCGCCTATCTCGCGGCGACTTACGGTCGGTAGAGGGCCGCGGCACCCGGTGCGGAGAGCGGGTGCTGTCCACTATTCACATCCGAGGAAGAGGCATTGGCGATGCTCAGGTTCATCCTTTTGACGTGCCTCGCAGTCACGGCCGCCATCCCAGCTCGCGCCGACGACATGATCGCGGTGCGAAGCGGCCGGCCAGTGACCGAGACTCTCGACCGGCTGCAGGCGGTGGTCATCGCCGGCGGGTTCTTCCTCGTCGGCCGGGTGCGGCATTCCGAGGCGGCGATGGGCGTGGGTCTGAGCCTGCGCCCCACCGAACTGATGATCTTCGGAAGGCCCCAGGGCGGCACGCCGATCATGGTGTGCAATCAGCGTGCGGGCATCGACCTGCCGCTCAGGGCCCTGGCCTGGCAGGATGAAGCTGGGCAGGTGTGGTTGGGCATGATCGACCCCCAATCGTTGAAGCCGCGCTGGGACCTGCCGGCCGCCTGCGATGCGCCGCTCGCGGCGATGGAGGCAGGGGTGCGGCGGTTCCTGGCCGAAGCAACCGCGCCATAGCGTCGGTCACATTCATCGCAGCACCCAGCGGATCAGCAGCGCCACTGCGCCGACAGCGGCCACCCCGGCCAGCCACAGCGCCGCGAACCACAAGGCACGGATGAGCGCGGGCGGCATCAGTGGTAGCCTGCCCCATGCTCGACCTTGCCGCGAAACAGCCAGTACACGTATCCCGTGTAGCCGAGTATCACCGGCAGCAGGATGGCCGCACCCACCAGCAGGAAGCGCTGCGAGGAGGGTGCGGCCGCGGCATCCCACAGGGTGACGCCAGGCGGCACGATATACGGCCAGAGGCTGAAGCCCAGGCCGAGATAGCTGAGCAGAAACAGCGTCAGGGCCAGCAGCAGCGGCGTGATGTCGCGCGGCGCCGGACCTCCGACGGGTGCCGCATCATGCCGGGACAGGCGCAGCAGCGAGAGGCGAAAACGCCACGCCGCCAGCACGGTCAGCACCGGCACTGGGGCCGCGATCAGCAGCCCTGGATAGCCCAGCCAACGCGTCCTGAACCCGGCCTGCGATACCAGCATCCAAAGGCTCACCACGCCGATGCAGGCCAGCAGGCCGCAGCCCAGGATGAACGCCAGCCGGCGGGCGGTCTCCGCCAGCGGGCCAGTGGCCTTCCAGATCAGCCAGCAGGCGCCCAGCAGCCCGTAGCCGACCAGCAGCGATAGGCCGGTGAAGACCGAGAACAGCGTCAGCCAATCCCACCAGCCGCCGGCATAGGCGCCGTGCTCGACCCTGATGCCCTGCACCAGCGCGCCCAGCGCGATGCCCTGGCAGAAGGTGGCAACCACGCTGCCCCAGGCGAAGGCGCGGTCCCACCACGCTCGAGCGCGGTTGGAATGGGTGCGGAAGCGCATCTCGAAGGACACGCCGCGGCCGATCAGCGCCAGCAGCATGCTGATCAGCGGCATGTAGAGCGCCGGCAGGATCGTTGCATAGGCCAGTGGAAAGGCGGCGAACAGGCCCGCGCCCCCGAACACCAGCCAGGTCTCGTTGCCATCCCAGATCGGGGCAATGGAGTTCACCATCACGTCGCGGTCGGCCTGCGCGCGGAACCAGGGGAACAGGATGCCCAGGCCGAGGTCGAAGCCATCCATGCAGACATAGAAGAACACCGCGGCCGCGATGATCACCGCCCAGATGACAGGCAGCCAGGACAGGGTTTCCGTCGTCATGGCCGGGCCTCATGCAGGGTGGCGGTGGTGTCCCCGGTGGTGGGATCCTGCCCGGCCACGGTGCCGGCGGTGCGGATGGGCTCCGCGGGGGATGGCCCGGCCTCGGCCGCATGCGGCGCCGTCGCCATCAAGTGGAGCACGGTCCACACACCGGCGCCGAAGACGACGAAGTAGGTGACGATGAAGGCCAGCAGGGAGGTCGCCACCGCAGGTGCGACGATGGGGGCCACGCTGTCCGCCGTGCGCAGCAGGCCATAGGCGGTGAAGGGCTGGCGCCCGGTCTCGGTGGTGATCCAGCCGGCGATGACCGCGACCAGCCCGGACGGCCCCATGACCACGACGGCGCGCTGAAACCAGCGCGCGCCATACATCTGGCCGCGCCAGCGCAGCCACAGCGAGATGGCGCCCACCAGCAGCATCAGGCTGCCCAGGCCGACCATCACGCGAAACGCCCAGAACACCAGAGGCACGTTGGTGGGACGCGCATCAGGGGCGAAGTCGCGCAAGCCCGGCGTCGCGCCATTCCATTCATGGGTCAGCACCAGGGCGCTGAGATGCGGGATGGAAAGCGCGTAGCGGGTGGTTTCCGTGGCCGCATCCGGCAGGCCGAACAGGATCAACGGCGCGCCGCTCTGCCCCTCCCAATGGCCTTCCATCGCTGCGACCTTCTGCGGTTGATGCGCCAGGGTGTTGAGGCCCTGCGCGTCGCCCAGGCCGATCTGCACGGGCGCCACCACGGCGGCCATCCACATCGCCATCGAGAACATCAGCCGTGCGCGCGGATTGGCCGCGTCGCGCAGCAGATGCCAGGCGGCGACCGCGCCCACGATGAAGGCGGTCGTGAGATAGGCGGCGGTGACGGTATGCGCGAGGCGATAGGGGAAGGAGGGGTTGAAGACGATCGCCCACCAATCCTCCGGCATGAAGCGGCCATCGGGCGCCACGCTGTAGCCGGCCGGCGTGTGCATCCATGAATTGGCCGAGAGAATCCAGAAGGCCGAGAGCAGGGTGCCTGATGCCACCAGGCAGGTGGCCGCGAAATGCAGCCGCGGGCCGACCTTCTTCAGGCCGAACAGCATGACGCCTAGGAAGCCGGCTTCCAGGAAAAATGCCGAGAGCACCTCATAGGCCATCAATGGACCGAGGATATTGCCGGTGCGCACCGCGAACACCGACCAATTGGTACCGAACTGGTAGGACATCACCACGCCGGAGACGACGCCCATGGCGAAGACGATGGCAAAGATCTTCAGCCAGTATTGGAACACATCCAGATAGACCGCCCGCCCGGTCCACAGCCAGAGCCCTTCCAGCACCGCCAAGTAGCTGGCCAGGCCGATGGTGAAGGCCGGAAAGATGAAGTGGAAGGTGACGGTGAAGGCGAATTGCAGGCGGGCGAGGTCGAGCGCGCTCGGAAGGTCAGACCATGACATGGCGGAATACCCTGATGACGGCGTGGCGGATGTCAAACCGGCATGTCGTGCGCGTGGACGTGGTGTGCCGCATGCCGGGCCAGGATATCCATGCCGCGTTGCTCCAGCTCCGGCGAACGGGTGCGAACCCAGAGAAGCTGGCCGCCCATCTCCGTCTGTTCGGCGTGATGCGTGGCGCGACGACGGGCCAGGAGCACGGCCAGGAAGGCGCCGAGCACCGCCCCGGCACCACCGCTGGCGATCGCCAGTCCGGTCACGGCCAGCGTGGTGGCGCCGACGGCAGTGGCGGCGCCTGCGGCGCTGAGGGCGGGAATGACGGCGAAGCCGCCGATCAGCCCGCCCTCGGCATTGCCCAGCGCTTCAGTGCAGAAATGGTCGGTGCGTGGGGCTTGCGGGTCATCGGCGAGTTGCTCGGCCCTGTTGCCTGGCGCGTCACCGGCTTCGGCGAGCAGGCTCACCTCGCAACGGTCGAAGCCGGAGACGAGGAGTTCATCCACCGCCTGCTCCAGCGCCGCATGGTCGTCGAACAGGCCCACCACCTCGCGCACGGCGCGGATTTCGGTCCAGGCGGGGGCCGGGTTGGCTGTGTCGTCGGGGTTGGGGGCGGTATCGTCGGTGCGGATGGGCATGAGTATCTCCGTGGGATCGCAGGGGCAGGGCTCTGACTGGGGGTCGGTCATCACCGTGACCGGCACGCTGCACGCCGGCATTCAATCCATCCAACGATAAAATCGTATCAAACATATCTGTATTTTAGCTTGATCTGCACGAGCAGGACGGAATCAATCAGTTTTCAGGATTGGTTTCATTCGATCCATCCGTTGGACGTGAAACCCCACCGTCCCGAAACTCCGGCCACACCCGACAAGGACCGGAACACGACCATGTCCGCCACGACCGACACCCTGACACCAGCCCCGGCCCTGTACCGGCTGCCCGCCCTGCTGCCGGGCATCCTGCTGTGCATCGCCGTCACCCTGGCCGCCATCGCCCTGGAGCATGTCGAGGCGAGGCTTTTCGGCCGCGCCTGGTTGGAGGCGCTGGTGCTGGCCATCCTGCTCGGCGCCGCGCTGCGCACCGCCTGGACGCCGGCCGCCCGCTGGCATCCCGGTATCGCCTTCAGCGCCAAATTCCTGCTGGAGACGGCGGTGGTGCTGCTCGGCGCCTCGGTCAGCGCGGCCACCATCCTGGCGGTGGGGCCGGCGCTGCTGCTGGGCATCGCGGGCTTCGTCGCCGTGGCGGTGGCGGGCGGCTATGGGCTGTGCCGGCTGCTTGGCCTGCCGCGCCGGATGGCGATCCTGGTGGCCTGCGGCAATGCCATCTGCGGCAATTCGGCCATTGCCGCAGTGGCCCCGGTGATCGGCGCGGATGGCGACGAGGTCGCCTCCTCCATCGCCTTCACCGCCGTGCTGGGTGTGCTGGCCGTGCTGGGGCTCCCGCTGCTGGTGCCGGCGCTGGGGCTGAGCGGCACGCAATTCGGCGTGCTGGCGGGGCTGACCGTCTATGCCGTGCCGCAGGTGCTGGCGGCGACAACACCCATCGGCGCCCTGGCGGTGCAGGTCGGCACGCTGGTCAAGCTGGTGCGGGTGCTGATGCTGGGACCGGTCGTGCTGGCGCTGTCGTTGTTGACGCCGCGCCTGCGCGAGGAGCCTGACGAAGCCGCGCCGCAGGTCACCGCCGGCGACCGACCGCGGCCGGGCCGGCCGCCGCTGCATCGGCTGGTGCCCTGGTTCATCCTGGGCTTCCTCGCCATGAGCGGGTTGCGCTCCCTCGGCCTGGTGCCGCAGGCGGTGCTGGCCCCGCTCGCCACCTTGGCGATGGTGCTGACGGTGATCTCGATGGCGGCACTCGGCCTGGGTGTGGATGTGCAAGTGGTGGCGGGCGCCGGCGGGCGGGTGACGGCGGCTGTCAGCCTGTCGCTGCTGGCGCTTGGCGGGCTGGGGCTTGGTCTGATTCGCCTGCTGGGCATCGCCTGATCAGGCGGCGGCGATCAGCCGCAGCAAGGCCTCGGCGGCGCGGCTGGGCTGCCGCTCCCGATGCCGCAGCACATGGAAGGCGCGCTCGGGCAACGCGAGCGGGACCTGGTGCAGCAGCCCTGCCTCCAGGCTGGGCACGGCGACGGAAGCGGAAATGACGGTGGCGCCCATGCCGGCCTCGACCGCGGCGCGCACGGCTTCGTTGGAGGGCATCTCCAGCGCCACGCGCAGGCTGCCCGGCGCGATGCCCGCCGCCGCCAACGCCGCCTCGAAGGCCGAGCGTGTGCCGGAGCCGGGCTCGCGCAACACCCATTCCCCCTCCGCAGCGGCCTGTTGCAGGGTCAGCGCCGGGGTGGCGGCCCCAGCGGTGACCCATGGATGGTCCGGCGGCACCACCAGCACAAGCTGATCGGTGGCGACCGTGGTGCTGTCCAATTGGCCGTCCTCCACCGCGCCCTCGACGAAGCCGAGTTCAGCCAGGCCGTCATGCACCGCGGCCGCCACCTGCGCGGTGTTGCCCACAGCCAGCCGTATCTCGATGCCGGGATGGGCGCGGCGGAAAGCGACGAGGTGGCGCGGCAGCCAGTAGCTGGCGATGGTCTGGCTGGCCTGCACCGAGAGCACGCCGCGCACCAGCCCGCCCAGCTCGGCCAGGGTGAGCTCGGCAGCCTCGGCCTGGGCCAGGACCGCGCGGGCCTCGCCCAGGAAGCGCTGTCCGGCCTCGGTCAGCTCGATACCGCGGCCCACGCGGTTGAACAGCTTGATGCCGTGGGCGGCCTCCAGCGCCGCCACCGCGGCACTGGCCGCGGATTGCGCGATGTTCAGCGCCTCGGCCGCGCGCGTGACATGCTGGCGTTCGGCCACGGCCACGAAAACGCGCAATTGTTCCAGGGTCATTCGAAGCATCGGTCACAGTAACCGAGCAGGCCGGTCAGATGAAGGGTTCGGCGCGTGGCCTTGCACACCCGCCACGGTCAGGTCCATGTTCGCCGTCGCGTATGCCGAGAGGCTTGGCAGGTCCCAGTTCGTCTCCAGCGCCAAGCTGCTTGTCCCCACCGGCACCGCGGGCCATGCATAAAGTACCGCCGGCGCTGCCTCCGGCAGCCCAAACAGCCGCAGCGCCTCCACCTCGATCTGCCCGTCGAAGCCGACGATCCCCACCTGCGCGAAGGCCACGCCCGCACCGACCCGGATGGTCTGCCGCCGGTTCAGCCAGGCGGGCAGCAACAGTGCGGAGAGCCGGCGCCGTGTCGGGCCACGCCAATGCGAGGGCACCAGGACCGGCGAGATCAAGGTGACCGGAACCGCCTGCCGTCATCCCGGATGAGGACGCGCAAGGGAGTGGTGCCCGAACTCGAGCCGTCCTTTGCCCGCCAGCGGCCATTTTCACATAGCACACCGCCAGTTACGGCCACGGCATCGAACTCGACCTCATTGCGGAACACTTGGCCGTCAGGGGCAACGGCAGCGAAATCCGTGACGCAGCGCATACCCGCGATGACCGGGTCATACCCCTCGATCATCCAACCGCCTCCACCCGTGCTTTCGAAGCGGGACGTCAGCGGTGGCCAGTCCATTGGGCTATCTGGCGCCGCCATGGCGTTGGTCCCCGTGAGCATACAGAGGAGCAGCATCAAGGCGCGTTGCATAAATATCTCCGATTGGTATTTCAGAGTTCCATACGGGACAGCAGAGGCTGTGGATGCAGCCTGCCTCGCAGAGCTGACGACCGGCATATTTGGTTACCTATGTTTTGCCGCCCAGGGTTGGGACTGTGGCGCCTTCGTGACCCCGCAACCTGGAGCGGTCCGGTCAGGTCGAGGGTGCAGGGTACTCGGCCAGATGCTGTGTTTAGAAACCAATGTTGTCATCGCTTTTGCCGCTTGTCTCGCGGCCGGTGCAGAGCGAATGCTCACCCGTGCTGAAGGAACCCGGCACCGCCCCCACCAACCCCTCGGCGGGGCTCTGGCCAGTAGGACCCGATGGTTGGGTCATGCCCCAGGAGCCCCACCCATGAGCCTCTCCGACACCGCCCGCAGCATCCTCACCGAGGCGAGCCAGCACCCACTCGGCGTCGCTGCCCCACCAGCCACGCTCCCTGCTGCCGCCCGGCATGCGGTGCTGCGCAGCCTGCTGCGCCAGGTGTTGGTGGCCGAGTATTCGGCGCCGAACGACCATCATGGCCTTGGCTGGCGGCAGGCCGACGGCACCACGACGGCAATGCAGATCACCGAGGCTGGGCGCCAGGCGATTGGATACGACGAGCCCCGGAATGCAGTCGACGAGACGGAACTTGGCGGTCTGACGCAGGCCGAATACGAGACCGAGCTGGATGACGGTCATGATCCCAAGGTGGCTGTCGGCATCGTGCCTGCCAACGGCCCCACAGAGCCCCACAGCGAGTCATTGGCGCCGCCGGCGACAAGGCTCGTGGGTCACAGCGGCGTAGGCGACAAAGGCGCTGGCGGCCCCTCCAAGACTCCGCTTGGGGCGCCTCGCCTTGTCCGCCTGCGCGAGGCTGCCCAGGCCGTGCTTGCCGCCTGGGGCACGCCAGAGCAGCCTGGTTTGGCCGGCGCCATCGGCGCACTGCAAACAGCCCTGGCCTCGTGCCACCCTAATCCCAAGGACGCGGCCGCCCGCGCCCCTCGACCCGACACCAAACAGGCGACGGTCCTGGCACTGCTGCGCCGCCCCGAGGGTGCCAGCGGGCCGCAGCTGATCGAGGCCACCGGCTGGGCGCCGCATACCGTCCGCGGCTTCCTCGCCGGCCTGGGACGCAAAGGCATAGCGGTCTCGGTGCTGGAGCGGGTTCGCCAAGTCGGTCCGAATAAGGCCGGGGCCAAGGGCAGCTACACCATCTACCGCGTCGCCGAGGCCGGCTGATGCTCGCCAGCCGAACCGGAACCCCGCGCTACGCGGTAGGGCTGACCCGGGTCTCCACCGCCGAGCAGGGGCAGAGCGGCCTCGGCCTGGAGGCGCAGCAGGCCAGCGTCCGGGCCTTCACCACGGAGCAGGGATGGGTGCTGGTCGCCGAGTACAGCGACATCGCCAGCGGCAAAGACGACCACCGGCCTGGCTTCCAGGCAGCGCTCGCCCGCTGCCGGCAGCTCGGCGCGGTGCTGGTCGCCGCCCGGCTCGACCGGATCACCCGGCGGGCTCACACGCTGTCGCAGCTGCTGGAGGATGGCTACTCGGTCCGGGCGGCGGATATGCCCGGCGCTGATGACCTGATGATGCGGATCTATGCGGCGATGGCACAGAAGGAGCGCGAGCTGATCAGCGAGCGCACCAGGGCCGCGCTGCGCGCCGCCAAGGCGCGGGGTACGATGCTGGGCGGTGATAGGGGCTACCGGCCTGCCATGGGGCCCAGCGCCGCGGCAGCGACCCAGGCACGTCGCCTGGCAGCGGAGCGGGCCGCCCACCGGCTGACCCTGGAGGTAGAGCGGCTGCGGACAGAGGGCGTTACAGGCCAGGCGGCGATAGCGCGGGCGCTGACTGAGCGTGGCGTGGCGACACCGCGGGGCTGCGGTGTTTGGACCCACACCACCGTTGCCCGTGTTTTGGCCCGAGCCGAAGCCTGACCCACGACCCGGTCACCTCCGGACGACGACGAACATTTCTTCGGCCCGCCGCCGTGCCTCCTCCTCAATCAGTGGCCAAGGCCAAGCCGGATGCGCCGCCAGCACGCGCTCCATGAACGCCGCCACCAGGTCCCGCTCCCCTGGCGTCATACGCAACGCCTTGGGCTCGAAGAAGCCAAGCTGGGCGGGGTGGGGCGGCGGAGAATCGTCTGGCATGGCCGAAGCCTAGAACAAATAAAGAACAACATGGTGCTGCTAAATCAGGGCTGACCTCCCTTATCCCCGATATCCACAGCCCGACGGCGCGGAGCTCAAAGCTGCCGAGTCGCCCTACCGCGCCAAGATCCACCCTTCCCAGGCTCGGGAGCGGTCTTGCACCTCGGTGGCCTCTGGTCGGCGCCCATCTGCCACCTCGATCATCTTCACCAGCCCCATCAGAGCATCGAAGGCGTCCTCCCCTGCTGACAGCGGTCCAAAGCCGTCCAGGATGGCCTGCTGCGCTCCGGGCGCGAGGCGAACCCCATGCGCCGCGGCCCATGCGAAGATCGCCTCCGCCTTCCGGCACCGGTCGGCCATTCTGCGCTTGCTTTCGCCACGGGAGAACTCGGCGCCAACCAAGCGATAGGCTTCGGCGGGGTAGGTTTCAGCTATGACGACGCCAGGGAGCACCGCCAACTCGGCGAGCGTGCCCTCGAACGGCCACAGGCGTGCGCCGCGACGCCGGGCAGGGATGACGACTTCCTGCCAACCAGCGAGGGCCGCCTTGCCGACTTGGTTCCCACCCAAGGTCCAAAAGATCGAGCAGGCCGCTTGGCGATAGGACGTAGCGCGCTCGGAGGCCCGCAGCAGCTCATTGAAGCTGTTAACACCCAGGCCGGCCACCAGGGTAGCGCGGGTTACACCTTTGGGCGCGCCTTGGGGGTAGAAGGGCCGGCGTAGCGATATCTGATCCGGTCTCTGCGCCACCTCGAAAAAATCCGGCCAGGCGTTGGTCCCGAGGAGGTCCAGAAAATCGACGAACCCGCGTGCCCCAGTCTGGACGCCGTAGGCTTCGGGCAGGCCGATGGGAAAGTCGAATCCGAGTAGCACTCTGTCATGCTCGGCTGAGGCAAACGCCCGGTATAAGAAGTCCTGAATAAGGCCCACTCGTTCTGGCGCACCCACCTCCCAGCTACTACCAACCCGCCGTGCGGTCGCGGCCCATCGCTTCCGGCTGTGTTTGCTCCAATCAGCATGGACCAGCAGATCGAACATTCAGGCTCCTTCTGGCCGCACCACACCGCATCATTGCACGGCACGCTCAAAACGCCTGATCATACTCCAGCCTGCTGGAGGAGGGCTATGCGATCCGGGCAGATGACATGCCGGGCGCCGATGGCCCAATGATGCGGATCTACGCTGCCGTGGCGCAGAAGGAATGGGAGCTGATCAGCGGCTGTACAAAAGCCGCGCTGGCAGCTGCCAAGGCCTGTGGGGCGGTGTTGGGGGGTGATAGGGGCTTCCGGCCTGCCTGCGGCCCAGATGCCACGCTTGTCGGCGTGGCGCGGCGCAAGGTGGCGGAGCAGGCGGCACACCGCGTAGCCATAGACATTGAGCGGTTGCGTGAGGGGAGTGTCACCAGCCATGCGGCGATGGCCAGGGCGCTGAACGAAAGGGGTGTGCCGGTGCCGTCCGGCCGCGGGACCTGGACGTACAACGGTGACAAGGGTGATGGCGCGAGCAACTGCCTGAAGTTCGCTTATGCAGACTGTAAGGCTGTTCGCCAAATCCAACATCCTTGATCGTTTCGTATGGTTCTGCGCAGCTTTGTCGAGTTGGGGGGCACAGATGCAAATCACCGGAACTGCTTTTGCTCGAAAATGCCTTCGCTTTGCGGCCGGCGTCACATTTTTCCTTCCATCTTTGCTACTGAGTGCGGCGACAGCGCTCGCGGACTGCAACACTCCTCTGCGCGTGCGTGTACCCGGTGCTGTACGGATCGGGCTTGGTCCAGGCCCAGATCCCAGGGCCCGTCTTAACTCGGCAGATGCTCCCTGGTCTGCGTTGGGCCGCGTCAACAACGCTGCCCTCGGCAGCTTCTGCACGGGGGCGTTGATTGCCCCGACAACCGTGCTGACCGCTGCCCATTGCGTCGTCAGCTCAAGAAGCGGTTGCTTTATGCAGCCTAACTCCCTTCACTTTGTTTTGGGATATCAACATGGTCAGCACGCGGGACACGCACGCGTCAGCAGCTACGTGGTGGCGCCGACATACACACCATCCCCGATGGCATCGGGAGACGACTGGGCAGTCCTGACGCTCGAAGCGCCTCTTGCCTCAGCCGCTGGAGTGCTGCGTCTTGCTGACTTGCGCACGTTCTCTCGCGGATCAGAGGGTATTCCTGTTGCCCTGGGGGGTTATCAACAGGATCGCAGGGAGGTGCTACTCGGCGACCTCAGTTGCCATGTTGTTGGAGGCGAGCGCGACGTTGCTGGACGTCTGATGCTTTTGCATACCTGCGCTGGAACGCGCGGCACCAGCGGTGCACCTCTGCTCGCCCGGGCTCCCTCAGGAGAATGGTCCATAATTGGCGTGGCCAGTGGTGTGCGTGGTGGCCGCACTACAACAGCCGAAAGCACTACCTTTGTAGGTGTAACAGGCGGAGCAGCAGTTCCAGCATGGGAGATCGACCTTGCGGCCGGCGTGCCTCCAGCAAAATCCCTCTCCACCCCCACCAGGGCTGGCCCGCCATAGCCGACGGCCTGTTCACCACCGACCAACGGTCGTCGATCGGTGTTGAACACCCCCGAGGCTAGGCCGTCCGCCAGGTGACGGCACCACCATTCGCATCCCGCTCGAACAGCCGGACCCAGCTATCCTCCGGCTCCGTCGACTTGGGCTGAGTGCGGTGCCAGTGACCATCTTGTCGAGCAGCTGGCCGACCAGCCCCAGCGCATCGACCTGATCGTCATGCTTGCCGGCCGGAAAGGTCAGCAACTCCGCCTCGAAGGCGTGCCGCCAAGCCGCCTGCCGCGGCAGGTGCAGCCCATCCAGCGCAATGCGCCCGCGGATCGACTGTGCCCGCACAGATTTGTCGCCCCGGGTCGGAAAGGCATGCCGCGCCACGAAGGCTTGGCGCTCGCGCATCCGCCGCTCAAGGAAGGGCCCGATGCCGGCGCGAATCTGCCCAACCTCCTCTGCCCAGCCGATCGGCTTCCACTGCCGGACAAGATCACAGAAGGCCTCAACCCAGGTATCGGAGGCAGTCTGGCCACGCCACAGATCGAGCAGCCAGAGCCGGCCATTCGGATCCATCCCCACCACGGCGTGCACGGTGAAATCCCCACCGTTTGCCGTGACGGCATAGTCGGAGCCGCCATAGACCCGCAGCGTCGCCCGGTCAGGCATGCTGTCGGCCTGGTGCAGCCAGTCCCGCTGGAAGTAGTCGCCGGTGTCCGGGACCGGGCGTTGCTGATACAGGCCGGACCAGCTGCGGGTGCTGGCCTCGGCCTTCACTCGGGCGAGCGAGGCGGCATAGCCGTAGCCGTCGTCGCCCCAGAGCATCTCCCCCGGGGCCCGGCCCAGCGGGTCGTCCGCCTCGGCCTCAGCCGGCAGCGACACCACCCGCCACTGATCCCGCTGGGCCGCCAGCAGCCGCCCGGAGAGGTCGTCCTCATGCCAGCGGGTCTGCACCAACACGATGGCCGCACCAGGCCGCAGGCGGGTGCGCAGGTCGTCCTGGAACCACTCCCAGACCCGATTGCGCCGCGCCTCGCTATCCGCCTCCTCGCGGGACTTCACCGGGTCGTCGATCAGCGCCAGGTCGGCGCGTAGGCCGGTGATGACGCCGCCGATGCCGGCGGCGCGGTACTCACCACCATTGCTGGTGGTCCAGAGGTCCTCCGCCTCGCGCTCGAGCCGGTAGCCCAGCACCAGGCCATCGCTGCGGATCCGGCCGCGGACCCGGCGGGAGAAGGTCCCCGCCAGGTCTGCGGTGTTGCTGGTGGCGATCACCCGGCGATCGCGGCCCTGGGCCAGGAACCAAGCGGGGAAGAGGTCCGAGGTATAGGTGCTCTTGGCCGAGCCGGGCGGCATGAAGACCATCAGGCGGTCCTGCACCCCGTCCGCCACGGCCTGCAGCTCGCGGATAAGCAGGCGGTGGTGGGCGGCCGGAGCCAGGCCCTGCGGGGTCAGGGCATGGCCGCACCAGAGGCCGAAGTCCCGGCGCATCGCCCGGCGCTGGCCCAGCTCCCAGGCGGCGTCACTCGCCATCGATCGTCAGCCGGGCCGCCCGCGACCGGGCGATCTCGTCGAGCAGCTCCTCGTCGGTCATGATCTCCGGCGTCTTGGCCGAGAGGATCAACTCGTGCTTCTCGCGCCAGCCGGCCCGGGCCTTCATCCAAAAGATCGCCGCCGCGGTGTTCTGGCCGGAGGTGGCCATCTGGAACAGCGTCTGCGCCACCTTGGCCGTGGCCTCGATCGAGCCGCGGTCCAGCTCCCGGCGGAAGTGCTTGCGCAGGGTCTTGTCGTCGATCTCAAGCAGGGTGGCGATGTCGGCCTGGGGGATGCCGAACCCTGACATGGCGCGGACCGTGCGCTGCTGCTCCTCGGTCGGGCTATAGGCTGGCGCGCCCATCCACGGCCTCCGTCGCCCGCTGGGCCCCAAGGGCGGCGAAGGTCGTGCCGGGGTCCTGTAGCGTCGCCTGCAGCCCGGTGAAGGCCTGCCAGCGGGCCAGGGCGACGTCCACATAGGCCGGGGCGAGTTCGATGGCGTGGCAGGCGCGGCCCTCCATCTCGGCGGCGATCAGGGTGGTGCCTGAGCCGCAGAAGGGCTCGTAGACCGCCTGGCCGGGGCTGGAGTTGTTCCGCATTGGCCGGGCCATGCACTCGACCGGCTTCTGGGTGCCGTGGGTGGTGGTGGCATCCTGGCCACGGCTGGGGATGGACCAGAGCGTAGTCTGCTTGCGGTCACCGCTCCAGTGTCCGGTGCCGCGGACCGCGTACCAGCAGGGCTCATGCTGCCAGTGGTAGTGGCCGCGGCCCATGACCAGCCGCTCCTTGGCCCAGATGATCTGGGCGCGGACGGCAAAGCCCGTCGCGGTGAGGCTCTCGGCCACGGTGCCGGCGTGCAGGGCGCCATGCCAGACATAGGCAACCTCGCCGGGGAACAGCGCCCAGGCCTCGCGCCAGTCAGCCCGGTCGTCGTTCAGCACCTTGCCGACCCGGGCGGTCTTGCCGCCGGCCAGGGCGACATTGCGCCAGGCAGGATCGTATTCCACCCCATAGGGTGGGTCGGTGACCATCAGGTGCGGCCGGACCCCGGCGAGGACCGCCTCCACCGCGGCTGCATCGGTGCTGTCGCCGCAGAGCAGGCGGTGGCGGCCCAGCTGCCAAAGGTCGCCGGGCCGGCTGACCGGCGTCTCCGGCACCGGTGGGATCTCGTCCGGGTCGGTCAGGCCGCTGGTGGGCACGGCAAACAGAGCGCCAAGCTCCAGCGGGTCGAACCCGGTCAGCGCCAGGTTGAAGCCCTCGGCCTGGAGATCGCCGAGCTCGATCCGCAGCAGATCGTCGTCCCAGCCGGCGGAGAGCGCCAGGCGGTTGTCGGCCAGGATGTAGGCGCGGCGCTGGGCAGCACTGAGGTGGGTCAGCTCGATGGTCGGCACTTCCGTCATGCCGAGCTGCCGGGCGGCCAGCAGGCGACCGTGGCCGGCGATGACGCCGCGCTCGCCGTCCACCAAGATGGGGTTGGTGAAGCCGAACTCGCGGATGGAGGCGGCGATCTGCGCGACCTGCGCCGGCGAATGCGTACGGGCGTTCCGGGCGTAGGGCACGAGGTCGGCGACCGATGCCGGCTTGTAGGTGGGGAAGATGCGGCACTGGTCCTCAGTCGGGACTGCAGGCTGGCGGCCGGCCATGGTGATGCTCCGGGCAGCGCTCTGAGCAGCGCGGCGGTGCACCTATGATACCGGATGGAGGATTCGGGCCGCAACGCGACATGCGCGCGCAGGACTACGATGTTGTCCGCGCATGGTGGGAGATGGCTACTTCTGGTGACGCATCGGAAGGTACACGAGGAACCCGCGAGCGCCGTGAGGTTCATCATGGTGCCTTTGGTGCCTTTGGTGCCTTTTGAGGGTTTCTCCGCCCTACCTCTACAAAACTGTCAACACATGTGTATCGTATAATGGATAACTTTCGCTTCTGACACTTCCCGTGGGGCTTCGGGATCAAAGCCGTAAAAGGCACCAAAGGCACCATCATCACCGATGGTGATCAAGTCAGCCATGAGGTGTTGCGGCCTCGAGGCGCCAGCGCAACACGCCGGCGCTGGTGCCAGCGCGTGCAATGCGGTGTCCCGCTACGATGCGGTCCTGGCAGCTGCCCAGCCATTTTCCGAGACGCTTGCCGTTGATGGCGCCGCCTTCGCCGGCGATGGCAAGGAGCGCTTCCCGAAAATCAGGATAGGCGAACTCAGCTTTGGGGTAAGCGAACGCCCCCACGGAGGTTGTTTGCTGCTGGGTCGCCTGCTCGATAATGGTGCGTACCGAGGCGCTGGAGGTCCCGATCACCGCCAACCATTGCGTCACCACGCTGGTAAGTGCGTCAAGCCGCGGGTCCATATCCCGCGTTTCCTCGATGGTATCAACCGGGTCAGCGTAACCGAGCCAAAGCAGTGCGCCGCGGACCCAACCGCTCCAGTCTCCAAAAGACCCAAGCGGATCCGGTTGCCCGGGTCGGCCGGCGACGTGATAAGCGCGCAGTACCGTCAGCACGGCGACGAGGTAGCGCCCGCGGTCGGCCTTCACCGTCTCGACCGGCGTGGTTTCAAAGCGACGCAACTCGGGCCGTTCATGCTTGGGGTCCAACCGGCATACGATGGCCCGTCGGGTCATATCGCCGACCAGCACCAGGTTGTTGCCGGTCGCCGTTACGCAGGCATTGGTCGGCAGCTCGGGGGCCTTCGACAGGCCCAGAATGCGCGCCCGCACTATCGGCTGGGTCAGCATGGCACATAGGAACTCACCGCCGAGCGGCGCCTCACAGTTGTCGATGGCAATGACCTGATCGCCGGCCAGCAGCAGCGCACCGAGGCGCTTCTCCAACTCCTCCTCGGTCTTGCCCTGCGAGATGACCGCGGCCTCCCGACCGCTGGCGACGAGGCTGACCAGGTCCACCAGCATGGACTTGCCTGAGCCAGCCGTGGGAGCGGTAAAGCCGTGCATCGGCGCGGTTAGCAACGAGCGCCGGATGCAGGCTGTCAGGATCGCCGAGATGATCACCGCGCGGCTGGGGCCATCCTTGAAGGGGAAGGTAGCAACCAGCTGATCCAGCAGGCCAAGCGCGGTAGCGGCATCGGACTTAGTTGGCTGGTCGGGCACGGCCGGGAAGGCCTCCGCACCCATCTCCAGCAGCAGCCCCGTGGTCGGATCATATCCGGATTTGGCCAGGATGCTCCCATCCCGCCGCAGGGTCGGCGCATTGATCAAGCCCGCCAGCACCGGCAGGCGCCAGCGCCCGACCCGCTCCAGATAGGTCGCCGCAACCTTCATCGGTGCGTCGATGGTAACCCAGTTCTCCGAGCGCCCGTCATAGCGTTCCCATCTGGCGGCCTTGGTCATGAGTTCGACCATGGCGTGATCTCCGACCTCGATGATGCTTTGGGCCGACACCATTCGACGATCGGCCACGGTGACCATGATCCGCCCGGGCCGCACCACGATGGCCCCGCGCTGGTAGATGCTCAGACCGCTGTTGAGCAGGGCCTCCTCGGCCAGATCCGTCACCTGTGGCAGCTCACCCGCCTCAAAACGGATAAGCGGCCGGGCCGGGACACCACCGACTAGGAACTTGCCGTCCGTCAGGTCCGACACCTTCAGCCAGCCCTGTTCCAGCATCCTGCGAAGGAAGACTAGGCGGTCCACCTCATCGCAGTGGGCATGGCGGCAGTGATAGACGAAGCCCTGGCTGGTGCTCTCGCTCGAGTTGACGATCATCGTCGCCGCATCGGCCCCTGGATCGGTATGCCGATCCTCGTTGGCGCAGCGGATGTGGTGCTTCGTGCTACCGGTGACTTTGCCGATGAACAGGTCGGGCCTGCGGGCTTTCAGCGCCTTGACGATCTCGAACCGGCTGGCCGTGCCGGAGGCGGCCCAGTCCAGCAGGTCAATCGTCTCCCCCGTGTCGGGGTCGACGAAGGGGTCCACTGCGACGTCGGGACTGTCCTTGGTATGTTCCTGCTTGCCTGCCTTACCCGAGCGAGTGGCCTTGGCCCCGCCCCGGCGACCGTTGGGCTTGGTAACCTGCGGCAGTGCGAAGATGTCGCAGGGGATGCCCGTCAGCACGGCCGTCTCCGCCGGCGGTCCATCAGCTGGCCGCCTCGGCAGGTAGAACAAGCGAGAAGTATCGGTGCAGGCCTGGTCGTGGCTCAGCTTTAGCGCCGCGGCTAAAGCCTCGATGCGCTCCTTCCAGGCCGCATTAGCTTGGCGTTGATTGTCATAGGCCGGCGCCGCCCAGGACCGCAGCAGCGGCAACGCGATGCGGAACTTGGGGCAGGGCTTGTGCCGGAAGGTGACGTATTCGGCATCCTCGGCCACGATCTGCGCACCGGCAGCAATGCGGGGCAGGTATTCTTTCTCGGTGACGAGGAAGTCCGACGGCGCCCCGAGGGCGTCCTTAGCCGCAGCCCTGTACTTGTCCCAATTACCGCGCTTGGCCCGGGTGGTGGTGGTCAGGTGGGAGTGGGTCGAGCTGACAGCGGCCATCCAGCCATGCTCGGCAAGGGCGGTCGTGATCTCCTGCAGGGTGGCCCCGGCATCGCTGTCGAGGAAGGCGACGTCGATCTGCTGGGCGTCGCCCTTCTGCCGGCGCGTGCCTGAGAAGATGGCGGGCACAATGCAGGTGCCAACCTTTGCCCCAATCTCATGCCGCGTCAGCTTGTTTACGAGCTCCGGCCAGAACAGTGACCGCCTATCGGCCCAGGGCCCAGTCTGGTTGTAGTAGCCGAAGGTGCAGCTAAAGGTCCTGGCGCTGGCGTCCGCCGCCGCCGCTTCGGCCGCAGTCTGCGCGTTCATGAGCCCACCACCGGACGGACGGTCTGCTTGCGGCGCCAAGCGTTCAGAAGCGCCAGACCAATCGGTCCCAGCAGATCAGCCCCCGGCTTCGGCGGGAGCGCTACCGGCTGCGGGGGCTGATGCGCCTCTCGCCAGCGTCGCCTGAAGGAAGAATTGCGGACCGGGTCACTCATCCCCGCCGCCGCGGCCGGGTCCCTCACTGACCGCCCCCACGCAACTGAGCGGCTTCGAAGGCCTCAATGTCTTCCAGGCGATAGCGGACGCGACCACCGACTTTCAAGAAGGCGGGGCCCTGACCAAGCCAGCGCCACCGCTCGAGCGTCCGTGGGCTAATGCACCAGCGGCGAGCGAGGTCGGTCTGACTGAGACGCTGGCAATCAGTTTGGTCGGTCCGCTCACCGGCGGCAAAGCACTCCTGCATTATCAAACCTCATCGCTTCGAATTTCTTCGGGATGAGGCGCAGCCTTCAAACACGCGATCCAGAACCGCGATTCAACCTTTCTCTTTTTGAATCGCGGCCTTGGATCGCGCTTTCAGTTGCCGATACGCAGAGGCCAGCGTCTTTGCGATAGTGGGAGCTGTTGGCACTTGATACGAAGTAACCTTCTCGGCGATCCAGGCCGCCAGCACCTCGCTCTCGTCGGCCATGGTCGGCATCAGTTCGCCTACCGTCGATCGATGCTCCATCTTCCGCTGTATCAGTGGAATCAAGGAGATTTTCCCGGGCGCGATCAACGGTGTGTCCGGTCCTTCGACGACCCGACGCGCATGGTCCTCCAGCAGAAGCAAGACTTCCTCGTCGCTCAGCGCCCGAATGTTAGTGAGCGTAATTTGCGCCGGTACTGCCGCGCTTTCCTTCGCCCTCGGCGCCGCTGGATCAGGCGCAGCCTGTTCTGCATCGGCTGCGGGTGGCTCAGGCCCCTGAACGGCAAGGACGGCGCCATACTTCATTCCATCGAGGGTCACCACATCCGAGCCGAAGTGAAACTTCAGCTCAGCAGCCCATACCCCCGGGATCACGCTTGTTGCCTGCATCCGAACTGGCCGAATCTGGACACCGACCAGATGAAACTCCCCGCGCACCAGTTTTGCCGCGAACTCGGTCTCCAACGCCCGCCATGCGTCGAGCAGCATCGTGTAGTCAGCTGGCCCAGCCATCCACCTAGTCGAGGTGGGCTGGGCCAGCATCTCTGGACTGCAAAGCAAGGGACGGTGGTCCAGCTGCGCCATTTCGAACGGCGTGTGGAGGCGTTCCTGAGCCCGTACTGCCTCGACCAGTCGTGGGTCAGACCAATGAATAAGGGCGTCCTTCAGTCGGAGCCCTCCAAGTTGCGAATCGGTTCTCATGGCTACGACGGTAATGGCCTGGTCTTATCGTCTGGAAGCTTTGTCTTCGGCCGCGAAATAGCCCCGAGGGTTGCCTGATGGTCCCCCTCGGAGCGGAGCTGATGCACCTCCCGCCCCACCTCCGCGAGGTCTGCACCATCCTGGCCGCCGGCCTGCTGCGGCTACGGTGCCGCAATGCCGAGGATAGTGCCCACGACACCGAGCAGGCAGGCGGCGCGGGAGAGAGTTCGCTACACTATACCGCCCGGCAGAGCGGTTATGCGGCCCCCAGAGAGAGGCCTACCGCATGACCCGACGACCCTCGACCGCGCCACCAACGCCGGCGCCGACCATTCCCAGGGTCCCACCCGCTGACGTCCTGGGCCGGCTGGCCGCCCTCCAGACGACTCCGATCGCTCTACTGAAGCAGCAGTGGCGGGAGCTTTTTGGAAAGGAGCCGCCACCCTTCAACAAAGCCTACATCCAAAGCCGACTGGCCTACCGTATTCAAGAACTGGCCTATGGCGGCCTGAAGCCCGAGACCCGGGCCCGGCTCGAGGCGCTGGGCGAGCAGCTGGACGGCGGCAACATCGTCCTGCGGCGGATCCGCGCTGATAGTCGGCCGCTACCTGGGACACGCCTGATCCGCGAGCATGGAGGTGTCGAGCATGTCGTCACCATTCGGGCCGATGACTTCGAGTTCGAGGGCAGGCCCTACCGGTCCCTCTCGGCCATTGCCCGGCACATCACCGGCACCCGCTGGAATGGCTGGACCTTCTTCGGTCTTAAGGGGAGACCTGGAGCATGAGCCGCCGGAAGCTGCCAGAGCCCGCGATACCGGCGACCGTGAAGAAGCTCCGCTGTGCGGTCTACACCCGCAAATCGACCGATGAGGGCCTGGACAAGGTGTTCAACACCCTGGATGCCCAGCGGGACGCCTGCGAGGCCTACATCGCCTCCCAACGCGCCGAGGGCTGGCTGCTGGTCCGGGACCAGTACGACGATGGCGGCTTCACTGGCGGCACGCTCGAGCGGCCAGCCTTGCAGCGGCTCTTGCGGGATATCGAGGCCGATCGGGTCGACGTCATCGTGGTCTACAAGATTGACCGCCTGTCCCGCTCGCTGATGGACTTCGCCAAGCTGGTAGAGACCATGGAGGCGCACGGGGTGACGTTCGTCTCGGTCACCCAAAGCTTCAACACCACGACCAGCATGGGGCGGCTGACGCTGAACATCCTGCTCAGCTTCGCGCAGTTCGAGCGCGAGGTCATTGGAGAGCGGATCCGGGACAAGTTCGCAGCCTCCCGAGCCCGCGGCATGTGGATGGGGGGCAAGGTGCCGCTCGGCTACGACGTGCGGGACCGGAAGTTGATCGTGAACGATGAGGAGGCACTGCGGGTACGGCGGCTGTTCGAGATCTTCGCCGAGACGGGATCGGGCATCGAGACCGTCCGCCGGCTGCAGACTACGGGCGCCACCAGCAAGTCGGGCCGGCCGCTAGACAAGGGCGACGTCTACAAGCTGCTCCATAACCGGACCTATGTCGGAGAGGCCGCGCATAAGGGGCAGGTCTACCCAGGTGAGCACCAGGGCATCGTGCCGCGGGAGCTATGGGACCGGGCGCATGCCGTGCTGCAGATCAGCCCGCGGGTGCGCGCGAACCAGAACCGGGCGCAGACGCCGGCGCTGTTGAAGGGCCTGATCTTTGGGGTGGATGGCCGGGCATTGTCGCCGACCCACGCCCGGAAAAACGGCCACCTCTACCGATACTACGTAGCGCAGCGCGTGCTGAAGGGCGAAGCCGCCGGCGACGACACCATCGTGCGCCGGGTATCGGCAGCGGCGATCGAGGCTGCGGTGGTGGACCAGGTACGCGCGCTGCTGCGACAGCCGGAGATCGTGGTCGGCACCTGGCGGGCGGCGCGGGTCGATACGCCGGACCTGACTGAGAGCGAGACGCGGGAGGCGCTGGTTCGGCTCGACCCGCTTTGGGAGCAGCTATTCCCGGCAGAGCAGGCGCGGATCGTGCGGTCGCTGGTGGAGCGCGTGGTGGTTGGGCCGAGCGGCGCGGACATTCGGCTGCGGGTCGAGGGACTGTCCGGCCTCGTCCGGGATCTCGGCAGGCGGGCGCCCGGTGCAGAGTGCGTGGCGGCATGAGCGCGGCCACCAACATCACGGTCCGGGTGCCGCTGACCATCCGGCGCCGGCCGGGGCGAAAGACGGTGGTGACGCCGGTGCAGGAGGGTGTGTCGGTTGTTGTAACTCGGGCTGACCCGGCGCTGGTGAAGGCGATGGCACGGGCGTTCCGGTACCAGCGTCTGCTGGACGAGGGGCGTTATGCCTCGATCGGCGAAATGGGCGCAGCGGAGCGGATCGAGCGGGGGTATCTTGGGTCGCTGCTGCGGCTGACGCTGCTGGCGCCTGACCTCGTTGAGGCGGTCCTGAACGGCCGCCATCCCGGCGGGCCAAACTTGCCCCGCCTGCTGCAGCCGTTTCCGGCATCCTGGGCCGAGCAGCGGTTGCTTTTTGGCCGGTCAGACTCGAGCGTGATCGGAGCAAAGCAGTGAAGCTCATCGCCTTCATCATGGATGAGCATGAGCTCATTCACCGCATCTGAGCCGACGAGGAAGTAGAGGTTTCTACCGTCTGCCTGAGCATTCCGCGCGACTGGGTGTGTCGCTTGAGCTCGCTGCTTATCGCGCCTGAGCATGTCGACGTCTGGCCGATCGACGATAAGGGCTATCTACCGCTGATGAGCTAAACGCCCTCGTCGCCGTACGAAGGTCAACGATTACGGAATGCAATAGCGTTGCGAAGCGCATGGGCAATTTGTTCCATTCGGCGCTCGAAGCCAGCTGCGGCTGCTGTCTGACCCAAGGCCTCTGCTCCGACGACGCCGCGCAGAACAGACCCCTCAAGTTGAGCAGCCATGTCTTCCATGGCACCCAGCGCGGCGTCCAGGCCGCCCCCTTCGATAGCGGCGCGCAACACCGCTATTTCACCAAAGGCAGCCGCGAGCGCTGTCTCAAGTGCGACGACCTCACCACGTAGCTCCTCGGTCCTGTCCGCGGTCATCGTTCGCCCCGAAACCGTTTTAATAAGTCAGAACGCGAAAGAATGTTGCATTAAGCATCCTGCTGGCAGGCGAGGCCCGGAGCGGGTTTACGCCGCGGGACGTTCCCCCCTCCGCGACCCGCTCTATTCTGGTTGCGCTCCGCTGACCTTCACCATCTCCGCCCAAATAGCCTTTTCCTTGGCTAGGCGTGCCGCGAGTCCGTCGGGCGTGGAGCCGGTTAGTCGTGCGCCCATCGTGATCGCTCGCTGTTGCAGCGCCGTATCAGCCCAGGCGGCACGCACCTCTACCGAGATTCGGTCCACCACCGCCCGCGGTGTGCCGCGTGGCGCCGCCCATAGATGCCAGGGCGAGACCTCAAAACCTGGTATGCCGGCCTCCGTCATAGTCGGTACGTCTGGCAATGCTGGCCAGCGCTGCGGCAGCGCCACGGCTAGTGCGCGTACCCGGCCTTCCTGAATCACTCCGACATAGGAGGCGAGGTTGTCCACTGCGTATTGGATGTCACCCGAGAGCAGCGACGGGATCGTCTGGGCGCCGCCACGGAAACTGACATGCTGCGCCTCAAAGCCCGCCCGGCCAGCCAAGTAGGCGCCCGAGAGGTGGATGGTGGTACCGACGCCGGAAGAGCCAAAGCTGATCCGGCCAGGCCGTGCCTTCGCCCAGTCAGCAAATTCTTGCAGAGTCCGTGCTGGGACGTGTTGGGGAGCCACCACCGCAACATTAGGCAGATCCCACATCGCGCTGATCCAAGCGAAGTCCCGCTCAGGATCATAGGGCAGGCTTTTGAAAAGATGCGGATTGATTAGCAGGTTGTGCATACTGACGGTGCCGATGGTGTAGCCATCAGGTGTCGCACGGGCGAGCGCCTCAGCGCCGATATTGCCGGAGGCGCCAGTGCGCGTCTCCACCACAAAAGGCTGGCCGAGGCGCCGCGACATTTGCTCGGCGGCCAGTCGCGTCATGACATCAAGTGAGCCCCCGGGCGGGAAGCCGACAATGACGCGCACTGGCCGGTCCGGCCAGGTCCCCTGTGCCCTGCCCGCGATTGGCAGGACGGCGAGCATGGGTGTTGCAAGCAGCGCGCGGCGGTGCAGCAAACGATGTTCCTCCCATTGTTTGTTGCGGCCAGGCTAGCATCTCACTGCAGCGCCGCGGTAGTGCAGTCGTGCGGGCGGACAGAACGAGAAGCAAATGAAACGCACTGCAGTCGTTTTGGCCCAACTGGCTGCCGTAGTTCCTTTGGCGGAAAAACCGGTAGCTAGCTCCCGTGCCGGCACACGAAATAGCCGTCAAGCATCAGACGATTGCATTTTGCGATTGCCTCAGATGAAGCTGCGGTTCGGCATGGCGAACGAGTGCGGTGCAGTGTCGGGCAGACAGTGGTGCTATAAACATGGCGAGCGCGCCGCGTGACTTGGCCGTTGCTGGTTGTCGTCTGGCTCTGCTGGGGCCTCAGCTATCCCTTCATGGCCTGGACGCTGGAGGCGGTGGACCTGATCACCGCCAGGTTGCTGGCCAACGCCGGCGCCGGTATCCTTCTTCTGCTGCTTTGCCTGCGTTCTCCGGGCCGCCGCATCCTGCCGCACCGCGAGGAGTGGCGCGGCGTCTTCGCGCTCAGCCTGCTGATCATGGTGGTCTTCCCCTTCGCGCTGATCGCCGGGGTGATGCTGGTCGGGCCGGGGCAGGCTGCCATCCTGAATTACACCATGCCGCTCTGGGCTTCGCTGCTCGCGGTGCCGGTGCTGGGAGAGCGACTAGACCGCCGAACTCTGATGGCACTCGGGCTCGGGCTCGCTTCCGTGCTGCTGGTACTGGCCGGCACCATGGGGCCCGATGGCCCGAGCGGTCTCGGCGTAGCGCTGGGCTTGGTGGCGGGCGCCACCTTTGGCGCCGGCACGGTGCTTAGCAAGAAGCTTCGCTTCCGCAGCCCCGTGCTGCTGATCACGGCCTGGCAGCTGCTGCTGGGAACGCCGCTGGCCTTCGTGGTGTGGCTGCTGCTGTACGACCATACATACCTGCACCCGGATGCGGGGCGCGGGCTGTTCGGCTTGTTCTACATGATCGTCTTTGCCAATGCCCTCGCCTACGCTGCGTGGTTCCCCGTGGTAGGGCGGCTGAAGGCCAGCGTCGCCAGCCTCTCGCTACTGGTGGTGCCCTGCATTGGTGTCGCCAGCAGCGCGCTCCTCGTGCAGCGCGCGATAGGCCCCTTCGACGTGGCAGCTCTGGCCTGCGTGCTGGGCGCGATTGCTTTGGTGGTCCGACGGTCCGCGCCACCGCCGATCGTGGAGGAGACGCGTCGGCAGGTCGGCTGAACGGCGCCCAGTGGCACCAGCCGGACGCAAAGTGACGTAGAGGTCGCCCCGGTTGGTCTAACGGGGCTCCGCGAGGGACAAAGCTTGGGGGCGGAGACGTGGATGCTGTTCGCAGCTTCGACCGACAGGCGGTCGACACACTGAATTACCACCCGGTACTCCGCCCGAAAACCGGTCGTTCTCAATGCGGTAAAGCTTGAGGGTTAAATCGGACCACCCTCAAGCTCCGGAGAGTCTCCGGCATTTCGGAGAGAAAAACCGGTCTCGTTCTGATATTGCACCATCAAGGTCACGGCTGAAATTGGCCAGAAACCTGCGCCTCAGCGCGGTGTCTTAGTCAGGAGAGACAGGTTGTGAGGAGACCGACTGGAGCGGCGATGGGGATTCGAATGATCAGCCCCAAGCTTGTCGTACGAGGATGCAAGCCAGCCTATTCTGCCTTCCCCGGGCGGTGCCACATGGTGTTCACCGGATCAGTCAGACTGAAGCCATGCCGCGCAGCATGGCGACGAAGTTCCGCTTTGCCCGGTGCCGCGCCAGCAGGGATGCGATATAGGTCCGGTGCAGGACCGCTTCCCCACGAGCGACACGCAGCGGCGCCATCCGGGCCACGAGGTGGCAAGCCTGGGTGTAGCCGTGCTTGTTGGTGAGCCCCACCTGTTGCTCGACCAGCCGCTCGTAGGCCGTAAGCGCCTCGCCGGGCATGTCGCTCTCGCTCGCCTCGGCCAGCACGCGCCAGATCCCGTCGGAACAGCCATGCCGGCGCGCCGCGGCCCAGGCCGCCGGCAGGCGGCGCTCCCGTAGCAGGATCTCGACCAGCAACCCCGCGAGGTCGCCGCCCCGCCAACGGTCCCTCTCCGCCTTGCCGAGCTTCTCCTCAAGGAGGGCGACCGCTCGATCGGCGAGCGCGGCGCGGGCAGCGGAGCTGGCCTTCTTGCCCTTCACCATCGCCTCGTAGAGGCGCATCGAAGGCCGCCGCTCGAAGCCCGGCCAGAGCACCGCTTCGGCCTTTGCAGCCTGCCCCGCGGTGCGGTGCCGCTCGGCGAGGAAGAGCAGCAGCGGTTCGCCGGACAGGTCGTCGAACAGCCAGGCCCCCTCCTCGGCGCGGCGGACTGCCTCCGCCTCACGCCCCTGCTGCAGGCAGAACTCGACCAGGCGGAGGTAGTCGTGCGCATGCTCGAGCTGGGCCTCGCGCAGGGCGATGCGGCGGTCGACATCGCCCGCCTGGTCCGCGAAGCGGTCCAGGATCGGGAAGAGCCGGTAACGGGCGAGCCCGTCCTCTTGCGGCATGACCGTCCCGCCGCGGCCCTGCTGGGCTTGCGGCAGCCGGTCCCAAGCGGCCTGGGCGAGGCGGCGGTACTCCTCCAGACGGCACCGTCAACTTGCCGACCTCAAGTTAGCAAGGCTGACTGGGCGGCAGCGGGACCGAAGGTGATCAGGCCCGCGCGGCGACCCCGCTGATGTAGGACCACATCTCGAATGCGCGCGCCCTTGCGGCGCGGTACTCGCTGGCGCTGAGGTGGTCGCGGCGATTGTGGAAGAGGTTGTTGATCCCGTCGTGGGCGGAGAGGAAGCGCTGCGCCTGGCCTGCTGACTTGAAGCGTTTCATCTGCCTTTCTCCGCTACGTCCACAAGGGTACCGTTAATGTCGTCTGCCAGTCCGCCCACGTGAGCAAACTCAAGTTGGGCAGTTTGGATCAGTGGAGGGACACATACCCTGCACCCCGCTATCGTGCCGCGCTATGGACAATCAAGACGAACTAACACATGCGCCTCCTGAAAGACCTGCGACGGTACCGCAGGCCGGGGCTGCTCTGATCACGGCGACGGCATCGACCCTGACCGAGGAGGCTTACCGCCGCCTCGAGGAGATGATTGTTACTCTGGAACTAATCCCCGGCAGCGTCGTCTCCGAGGCGATTCTCGGCCGACAGCTCGGCATTGGGACGACGCCGGTTCGCGAGGCACTGCAACGCCTCGCCCGCGAACACTTAGTGCAGGTATTGCCGCGGCGTGGAGTGGTGGTGACGGCAGTCGATCTGCGGCAGCAGCTGCAAGTGCTGGAGACGCGCCGCGAGCTGGACCGCCTGATTGCCCGCGCTGCGGCGCGGCGCGCAACGGCCCGCGAGCGCATTGCGATCGCGGAGCTCGCGTCCCGCCTCGAAGAGGTGGTGGGAGACGAGAATGTCCGTGCCTTCATGCGGATTGACGGCGAACTGCGGCAGGCGCTGGGTCGGGCAGCGCGGAACGAGATCGCAGCGGCGGCGGTGGCAACCCTGCATGCGGTCTCCCGCCGCTTCTGGTTTTTTCACCACAGTGGGTCAGCCGAGCTTGCCGAGGCGGCACGTTTGCATGCCGCCATCGCACGGGCCGTTGCCGCGGCGGAGGAGGCCGCAGCTGCTTTGGCCTCCGACCGGCTGTTGGCCCACATGATCGCGTTCGCGCGAGGAACGCTGCCCAACCTTGCTAGTGATACGCCACTGGCATAAGACTGGCATGCCAGTCGTATGTCATGGGAGAAACGCCTTGCAACTTACTCTGACGCAACGCGACCAGTACGCGCACGACGGTTTCCTCATCCTCCCCAGCCTGTTCTCGCCGCTCGAGGTTGCGGCCATGAAGGAGGAGCTGCAGCGTATTCAGGGGATCGACACCGATCACCTTGTGCGCGAGCGCAGCGGCGGGGTCGCCAAGACCATCTTCCGCGTGCACGAGGCCGACGGCCCCACCGCCTCGCCCGTGTTCCACGCTGCGGCGCGTGCCTCGCGTCTCCTTCGGTCGGCGCGGCAGATCCTCGGCGACGACGCGCTCTACATTCACCACACCAAATGCAACCTGAAGACGGCCATCGATGGCTCGGTCTGGCAGTGGCACCAGGACTACGGCTCCTGGCGGCGGGACGGCGTGCCGGAGCCCGAGATGACGACGGCGCTGGTGATGCTGGACGAACCCACCGAGATGAGTGGCTGCCTCTATTTTATCCCTGGCAGTCACAGGGTCGGCAACCTCGAGCCTGAGATGGACGACCGCACCAGCTCCTACCGGCTCTGGGTCGTGCCGAAGGCCGAACTGCTGTCCATCATGCAGCGCAGCCCGGAGCCGGTGCCAATTATTGGACCGCCCGGCACAGTGGTCTTCTTCCACTGCAACATCCTGCACGCCTCCGGTCACAACCTATCCCAGCACGACCGCTGGGCCATCTATTACGTCTACAACCGCACCGCGAACCGACCCGGCGATGTGCCGAACCCACGGCCGGACTATGTACGGTCGACCAACTGGGCGCCGCTGCCGCTCGGGAGCGACGACATTCTGGCGCCGGCCCGACCGGTCGCGGCCGAGTAGGAGAGTGGACAACATGGCCCTGCGCTTCACCCCGCTGCACCCGCTCTTCGCTGCCGAGGTCGAGGGCATTGACCTCCGCGTGCCCCTGCCGCCCGCGGTGGTGGCCGAGATCGAGGCGGCGATGGACCGCTTTGCCGTTCTCGTTTTCCGAGGGCAAGCGCTGGACGACGACCAGCAAATCGCCTTTGGCATGAACTTCGGGCCACTGGAGGCCGAGACAGCCACCGTAGACGTGCACAAGCGCCGACTTAAGCATGCGCAGATGAATGACATCTCGAATCTGGACGAGCGCGGTCAGCTTCTCGCGGCGGACGACCGGCGCCGGATGTTCAACCTCGGCAATAGGCTCTGGCACAGTGACAGCTCCTTCAAGGCAACGCCGGCGAAATACTCCCTGCTACACGGTCGCCTAGTACCGCCTGAAGGCGGGGAAACCGAGTTCGCCGACATGCGCGCCGCCTGGGACGCGCTACCAGAGCGGACGCAGGCGAAGCTGCGCGACCTAGTCTGCGAGCACTCGTTGCTCTTCTCGCGCGGCCAGCTTGGCTTCACCGAGTTCACCGAGGAGGAGCGCGCAAGGTTCGCACCTGTGCCGCAGCGGCTGGTACGGCGGCACGCGGGATCGGGCCGGCTCTCGCTCTATCTCTCCTCCCATATCGGTCGCATCCGCGGCTGGCCGGTGCCGGAGGCGCTGGCCCTGGTCCGCGATCTTATGGAGCACGCCACAGGGCGCGAATTCGTCTATCGCCATAGCTGGCGCCGGTACGATCTGGTCATATGGGATAACCGTTGCACCCTGCACCGCGCCCGTCCCTTCGAGGACAGCGAGCACCCGCGCGACATGCGGCGCGTGACGCTGCAGGACTCGCGGCCGACCCTCGAGCAGGCCGCCTGACGATCGCGGCCCAACGGGAAAAACGGGAGGACCACGCATGCTGCAAATCCAGCCGATCGGTCCGCTCTTCGGGGCCCGGGTCACCGGCCTCGACCTGAGTTGTCCGCCGGGTGAGGCGGAATTCGCGGGCGTCCGCGAGGCTCTTGAGCGCTACTCGGTGCTGGTCTTCCACAACCAAGCGATCGACGACGCCGCGCAGGTCGCGTTCAGCGAGCGCTTCGGCCCGCTCGAAACCACGCGGGCCGGCGCCAACGGCGCTGGGGGCAAGCTGATCGTGCTGACTAATATCGGCCCCGACAGGCGGATCGCGCCGCCGACCGACAAGCAGGTGCTGAACAACCGCGCCAACCAGTCCTGGCATCACGACAGCTCCTTCAAGCTGGTCCCGGCGCGCGCTTCCATGCTCTCGGCGCGCGAGATCCCAAGGGAGGGCGGCAATACCAAGTTCGCCAACTTGCGCGTGGCCTATACAATACTGCCGGAGGATCTGCGGGAGCGGTACAAGGCAAGACGGTGGTGCACGACTTTGGCTAGTCGCGCTCTCGCGTCGAGCCCGCGCTGGTTACCGAGGCCGAGCGGGCGGACTGGCCACCGGTGCGTCACCCGATGGTGGTGGCGGGCGCGCATGGCCCGGCCCTCTACCTCGGTGCCGCCTTGTTGCACGAGTCGTCAGCTCCGGCGCCTTGGAGTAGGCTGACGTGAGGGCGAGCCCTCAATGATGAGGGATGCCTGCCATGCCGTTCAAAGCGAATGCCGACCGCCGGCACCACATCCCCAAGCAGCGCCACAAGGTGACCAACTGGGCGGACTACGATGCTGGCCTGCGCGCCCGCGGCAGCCTCACCGTGTGGTTTACGGCCGAGGCGATCGAGGGCTGGCGAGCTGAGGCGCGCAGTGGCCGAGGCGGCCAACCGAAGTATTCGGCGCTGGCGATCGCAACCGCCCTGACCCTTCGGGCCGTGTTCCGCCTGGCATTGCGCCAGACTGAGGGGTTAATCGGCTCCATTCTCCACCTGCTCGGCCTTGACCTCGCTGTGCCGGACCACTCTACCCTCAGTCGCCGAGCCGAGACGCTCGAGGTGCCGCGGCCACGCTGCGGGAGCGAGCCGGTGCATCTGCTGGTCGACAGCACCGGGCTGCGCCTGTGTGGTCCTGGTGAGTGGCTGGAGGAGAAGCACGGCAGTAAGCGGCGCCGAGCCTGGAAGATGCTGCATCTCGCCACCGACGCCGACACAGGCCAGATCGTCGCCTCGGTGCTGACCGACAGGGATGTCGATGATGGCTCGCAGGTCGGCGCCTTGCTCGAGCAGGTTCTGTTGCATGTTTGTGGTCTGGCGGGATCGCGGCCAAGCTAGGGCATGGCAAAAGGGCGGCTGGCAAAAGTTCGGGCGGATCTGAGCTTCAAGGGCCGGCAGTTCACTGCCGAGGTGATCCTTTGGGCGGTCCGCTGGTACCTGATGTTCCCGATCAGCTACCGCGATCTCGAGCTCATGCTGCAAGACCGCGGCGTCAACATCGCGCACACCACGATCTTCCGCTGGATCCAGGCCTATGCACCGGAGCTGGAGAAGCGGATCCGGCCCCACCTGTATCCAAGCGATGGCTCGTGGCGGGTCGACGAAACCTATGTGAAGGTTAAGGGCCGCTGGACCTACCTGTACCGCGCGGTGGACAGCCGTGGTCAAACCATCGACTTCATGCTTTCGGCCAGGCGGGACACCGCAGCGGCGAAGCGCTTCTTCGGAAAGGCGCTGGGGCAGCCGCACACGGTAAACCCGCGCACTGTCACGGTGGACAAGAATCCGGCCTACCCACGCGCGGTGGCGGAGATGAAGGCAGGCGGTGAGTTGTGGCGACGCTCCCGGCTACGCCAGATCAAGTACCTCAATAACATAGTGGAGCAGGACCATCGGCGCATAAAGCGCCTGACCAGACCGGGGCTCGGCTTCGGCAGCTTCTGGACGGCGCGACGAACTCTGACAGGCTACGAGGTGATGGCGATGATGAGGAAGGGGCAGGTGCGGAGGGTTGGCGGACGCGATATCCGAGCCCAAGCGACCTTTGTCGTCGAGCTGTTTGACGTCGCTGCCTGATTTGCCTGCCGCCAGGACCAGTCGCAGCCCACCACAGACTTTGCAACAGAACCGGTTGTGGGCGCCTTCGACCTGTGGCTGGGTGAAGGTGACGGTCAGCGGGTTTTGTGGCCGTCTACCCTGCGCTTGAGCACGGATTATTACGACAGCCTGACCCGTTTCGCCGTGCCGCTGGACGAGCGGGCGATAGCCGCTCTGGCTTTCTCGGCGGTCGCCTTGGACATCTACTGCTGGCTGGCTCAGCGGCTCCACCGCATTCCGGAGGGCAAGCCGCAGTTCGTGGCATGGACGAACCTGCATGAGCAGTTTGGGCAGGGCTATGCGGCCATTCGCCAATTTCGGGCTTTCTTCCTGAAGCAGCTCGGCGAGGTGAAAAGTGTTTACCCGGAAGCCCGGTTCGATACGGACGGCAAGGGCATGTACCTCAGCCAATCCCCGCCCCCGGTCAGAAAGCGGCTGGTAGCCGTCTCAGACCCGTCGCGTGCAATCGGTGACACCTGACGTCCCTCTAAGCCGCCCTAGCAATCAGGATCTAAGACTATCACGTGCAATCGGTGACGCCTGTGGAGAAGTGGACTTATCCACGTGCCATCGGTGACGGGGTTTGCGTGCTATCGGTGACGACGACTCGCTCACGGTCGCGTGCAATCGGTGCCACAAGCCTATTAGCTAAATTCCTATAGCTTTTCTGTAGTTGGCCTCCTTTGCTCTGTGGACGACTCAGGACAGTCTGAACGAAGCAGATAGAGGCTTAGGAGGAGGCAGCGACGTAGCGACCGATACCATTGCCAATCCCTGTGAGCTCTGCCTGATCCAGAGCGTCTCTGCAGAGGCCTTCCGGGACTGCGTCAAGCGTCTCCAACCGGGGGGTGCCGCTGTTCCAGGAGCAGGCGATGCGGCTGGCGATCGTCGCCGCCGGCTTCACGCCAGAGGAGGCCGACCAAGTGCGCCGCGCCATGGCGACCTTCAAGCTGACCGGCGGCGTCGCGCAGTACCGCGACCGGCTGGTCGCCGGCATGGTCCGCCGCGGCTACCAGCGGGGCTTTGCCGAGCGGGTGTTCCAGCAGATCGAGGGCTTCGGCAGCTACGGCTTCCCCGAGAGCCATGCCGCCAGCTTCGCCCACCTCGTCTATGCCTCGGCCTGGGTGAAGTGCCACCACCCGGCGGTCTTCGCCTGCGCCCTGCTGAACAGCCAGCCGATGGGCTTCTACGCCCCGGCGCAGATCGTCCGCGATGCCAAGGAGCATGGCGTCGCCATCCTGGCGGTCGACGTGAATGCCAGCGACTGGGACAGCAGCCTGGAGGAGCAACCGGCCAGCACCGGCGGCTTGGCGCTGCGGCTCGGGCTGCGGCTGGTGGCCGGGCTGCAGGAAGCGGAGGCGCGGGCCATCCTGGCGGCCCGGCAGGCCCGCAACGGCGCGCCCTTCGCCTCGGTCGAGGAGGCCGCCTGGCGGGCCGGGGTGGGCCAGCGGGCGCTCGCCGCCCTGGCCGGGGCGGATGCCTTCGCCAGCACCGGCGCCAACCGCCGCCGGGCGGGCTGGGACGCCCGCGGCGTCGTCAACGGGCCGCAGACCCTGCCACTGTTTGCCGCGGCGACGGCGGCGGCCCTGGTCCCGCCGGCGCCGCTGATGCTGGAGCCTGCGGCGGCACTGCCGCCGCAGAGCGAGGGCGAGACGGTCATCGAGGACTACCGGTCCATGGGGCTCACCCTTCGGCAGCACCCGCTGGCGCTGCTGCGGCCGGCGCTGCACCGGCTGGGGCTGGGCGATACCCGGCAGCTCGGCCGCCTGCGGCCGGGGTCCTCGATCCGCCTGCCGGGGCTGGTGCTGATGCGCCAGCGGCCGGGCTCGGCCAAGGGGATCGTCTTTATGACGGTCGAGGACGAGTATGGCGTCGGCAACCTCGTGGTTTACACCGATGTCTCCACCCGGGACCGGGCGGCACTGGTGGCCGGGCGGCTGCTGGTCGCCGAGGGGCGGATCGAGCGGGAGGTGGAGCGTGCGGAGGTACCGATCACCCACCTGCTCGTGCGGCGGCTGGTCGACCGCTCCGACCTGCTGGATGGCCTGGTCGCGGTGGACGGGCAGGATGCAGCTGTCAAGCTGGCGGAACGGACGCTGGGACGCGCGGACGAGATCCGCCAGCCGGAGCCCGGGAGCCAGCGTGCGCCAAAGGCCAAGCTGCCCGGCAGCCGGGATTTCCGGTAGCGGTCTCCAGGGCGCATCGCCCACGCCGTCGCGGCCGAAAGTCCGGCGTTGACGCTGCGAGAAGCGGGATGGAGCGGCCGAGCATGTGCAATCTCTACAGCATCAACAAGGGCCAGCAGGCGATCCGCGAGTTCACCAGGGCGATGACCGACCGGGCGGGCAACCTGCCGCCGATGCCGGGTGTCTTTCCCGACTACGCCGCGCCGATCGTCCGCAACCAGCCGGACGGCCGGGAGCTGGCCATGGCCCGCTGGGGCATGCCCTCGCCGGCCTTCGCGCTGAAGGGCCGCAAGACCGACCCCGGTGTCACCAACGTCCGCAAGGCGAAGTCCCCACATTGGCGGCGCTGGCTTGGTCCCGAGCATCGCTGCGTCGTGCCCTTCACCAGCTTCTCGGAGAACGAGACCCTGCCGGATGGCAGCCATCCGCCGGTCTGGTTCGCCTTCGGTGAGGCGCGACCGCTGGCGGTCTTTGCCGGGATCTGGACACGCTGGACCTCGGTGCGGAAGCTCAAGGAGGGCGAGACGGCCAACGACCTCTTCGGCTTCCTGACGACTGAGCCGAATGCCGAGGTGGGGGCGGTCCACCCCAAGGCCATGCCGGTCATCCTGACCACGCCGGAGGAGATCGATCAGTGGCTGACCGCGCCGGCCGAGGAGGCGCTGACGTTGCAGCGGCCGCTACCCGACGGCGCTCTGGTTGTCGTCGGCCGGGGCCAGAAGCAGGACGGAGCGGAACTCCCCGCTCCGCCTCCTGGCCTGCTACTTTGACATGACCAAAAAATCGACATCCTGACCGACGGCCAGCGAGGCTGCTCATCCTTCCATCATGCTGGCGGACTCAAGAAGCCAGGCGCCGCCGCCCGGCGGCGAACATGCTCTCAGGTCGCGGCAGGTCATAGTGGTCGCGCAAGGTCGTGCCCTCATAGGCCTCACGGAACAGGCCGCGGTGGCGGAGCAGCGGCACCACCTCCGTGGCGAAGGCATCGAAGCCACCGGGCAGCCAGGGTGGCATGACGTTGAAGCCGTCTGCCGCCCCTTGGGTGAACCAAGCCTCGATGTGGTCGGCCACCTGCTCCGGCGTGCCGGCCAGGACGAAATGCCCGCGTGCCCCGGCCAGCCGGTGCAGCAGCCCACGCAGGGTCGGCTTCTCCCGGTCGACGATGTCGAGCACCACCTGGAAGCGGCTAGCGACCGCCCGCGCATTGTCCGGGGCGATCAACTGGCGCGGAAACGGCGCGTCGAGGTCGTGCCCGGTGAAGTCGACGCCGAGCATCTGCCGCAGCTGCTGCAGCGAATAGCTAGGTTGTATCAGCTCGTTGAATTCCTGCTGCAGCCGCTTCGCGGCCGCCTCCGTTCCTGCGATGAAGGGGCTGAGCCCCGGCAGCACCTTGATATGCTCCGGCCGGCGACCCAGCCCGACGGCGCGCGCCTTAATGTCTTGGTAGAATTCCTGGGCGCTGGCCAGGGTCTGGTGGGCAGTAAAGATTGCCTCCGCCCAACGCGCGGCAAAGCCGCGGCCGTCTTCCGAGGAGCCCGCCTGGACATAGACCGGCCGGCCCTGCGGCGAGCGGGGCGCGTTCAGCGGGCCGCGCACTTTGAAGTAGCGGCCTTCATGGTCCAGCCGGTGGATCTTCGTCGGATCGGCATAGCGGCCGGCGACCGGGTCAGCCAGCACCGCGTCATCCTCCCAGCTGTCCCAGAGGCCGGTTACCACCTCGACGAATTCCTGCGCTCTGGCATAGCGCTCGGCATGGGAGGGATGCGCCTCCAGGCCGAAGTTCTGCGCCGCGCCCTCGTTGGTCGTGGTGACGATATTCCAGCCGACCCGGCCGCGACTCTGGTGATCCACCGAGGCGAACAGCCGGGCGAGGTTGTAGGGCTGATGGTAGGTGGTGGAGGCGGTGGCGATCAGCCCGATGCGGCTGGTCGCGGCAGCGATGCCAGCCAGCAGGGTGATGGGCTCCAGCCGGAAGCGCGGGGCGTATTCGATGTTCTCGGCCAGCACCGGGCCATCGGCGAAGAAGATGGCGTCAAAGGCGGCTCGTTCGGCCTGCTGCGCCAAGCCCTGGAACCAACCGATGTCCGTCAGCCGGCCGATCTCTGCGCCGGGGTAGCGCCAGGCGGCCTCGTGGTGGCCATCCGGGTAGATGAAGAGGTTGAGGTTTAGCTGTCGCTTGGCCATCGGTCTGGATCCCGGTGGCGCCGCGCCGAGGCGGCGCGCGCCGATGTCACAACCTTAAAGACACACCTTAAATCGTTCAATCAATTTGACTAGCATTTTATAGCGTGAATTAATCTGCGCGCTGACTGATTCCACGGTCGGCGGAGTGAGGCTTATCCCATGGCGTTTATCTGGCCGGAGCGATCCGGGCAGCAAAGCAGGTGTCGGCGCTCTCGCTAGGTTGCCGCCCGCTGCCCTTTCACGACCCTCCGCGCCTACTGCGGCCATCCCTCGGCACCGCCGCAGCCGGCTTGGCCCAAGGACCCATCCGCGATGAGCAAGCCGCACCCCGAAACCCTGGCGTTGCATGCTGGCTGGCGCCGGGATCCCGCCACCGAAGCGGCCGACGTGCCGGCCAGCGATGGCCTGCCGGCCGCCGCACGTGGCGGCCTCGCCATCCACGCCGTCAGCCGGCGGTTCCGCATCGATGGCGCGGCGCTGACCGCGCTAGACCGTGTCAGCCTCCATATCGCCCCAGGCGAATTCATCACCATCCTGGGCGCCAGCGGCTGCGGTAAATCCACCCTGCTACGGCTGCTGGCCGGGCTGGATGCGCCGGATGAGGGCACTTTGCTGCACGATGGCGAGTTGATCGCCGGGCCCAGCCTGCAGCGCGGCCTGGTCTTCCAGGAGCACCGGCTGTTCCCCTGGCTGACGGTGGAGGACAACATCGGCGCCGCGCTGCTGAATGCCCCCGGCGATGCCGGTGCCAAGCGCCGCGCGATTGCCGAGCACATCGCCATGGTCGGCCTTTCGGGCTTCGAGAAGGCTTGGCCGCACCAACTCTCCGGTGGCATGGCGCAGCGTGCGGCGATCGCCCGTGGTTTGGTCAACCGCCCGGACGTGCTGCTGCTGGACGAGCCCTTCGGTGCGCTCGACGCCCTCACCCGCGTCCGCCTGCAGGATGAGCTGAAGCGCATCTGGCAGCGGGAGCGCGCCACCATGGTCCTGGTGACGCACGACGTGGACGAGGCGCTGCATCTCGGGCAGCGCGTCGTGGTGATGTCGCCGCGCCCGGGGCGCATCCGCCGCGTCTTCGAAACCCCCGCCAACCTGTCCCGCGACCGTGCCGACCGCGCCCATGCCCGGCTACGCGCAGCGGTACTGGCGACGCTGGAGGACCGCGCCGCGGAACCCCTGCCCGCCAATGCCGCCTGATCGGAAGGCTGATCCCATGCCGCAACTCACCCGGCGCGCTCTCGGGGCCACCAGCCTTGGCCTCCTCGCCGCGCCCGCACTTGCCCAGACCCGCGTGGTGCGGCTCGGCTTCGCCTCCATCGGTGCCGGCAACCGGCAGTTCACCGGTGGCTCACCTGTTGCCTATGCCCATGCCGAGGGCTGGCTGGAGCGCGACTTCGCCGGCGAGGGCAACATCGAGTTCCGTTGGTTCTTCTTCGCCGGCGCCGGGCCCGCGGTGAACGAGGCGCTGGCCAACAACCAGCTCGACTTCGCGCTGATGGGCGACCTGCCCTCGGTCATCGGCCGCTCCAACGGGCTGCGTACGAAGCTCGTCATGGCCAATGGGGTGAACAACCCGATCTACCTCGGCGTCTGGCCCGACAGCGAGATCCGTGGCGTGGCCGACCTGCGTGGCCGCAGCGTCGCCTGGCACCGCGGCACCAACCTGCATCTCTCCATCGCCAAGGTGCTGGCAGCGAACGGGCTGACCGAGCGCGACCTCAAGGTCGTCAACATGGATTTCGCCGCCGCCGATGCCGCACTGGCCAGCCGCAACGTGGAGGCGGTGTTCGGCAGCCCCACCGTGCTGTCGCTGCAACGCCGTAACCTGGCCAAGGTCGTCTATACCACCAAGGGCGACAACCCGGCCTATGGCCGGCACTCCCACGTGCTGGTCACCGAGGCCTTCGAGGCGGCGAACAGCGAGCTCGCCGGACGCATCATCCGCAGCTTCGTCCGCGCCGCCGACTGGACCTCGGACGAGGCCAACCGGGAGGCGGTGTTCGAGAGCTGGGCCAGGTCCGGCCACCCGATCGAGAATTTCCGCGAGGATTTCGCCGGCCTGCCGCTGGCCTTCCGCAACAGCCCGGTGGTCGACGACTTCCTGCGCCGGCAGTACCAGGTGCAGGCCGATGGCGCGCTCGAGCACCGGCTGATCCGCCGTGCCGTCGACCTGCGCGACTGGTTCGACACGCGCCACCTGGAGGCGGCGCTGCGCGACCTCGACCTCGAGCGCCGCTGGACGCGCCGTGACGCCGAGGGCCGGGAGATCGCCGCCCGATGAGCGCGACCCTCGCCCGCCGCAGCACGCCCCTGCCGGCACCACCGGCCTGGCTGCTGGCGCTGGTGCTGCCGCTGCTGGCGCTGGCGGGCTGGGCGCTCGCCTCCCGCCAGGGCTGGATCGCGCCGCAGGTGCTGCCGGCACCGGGTGATGTCTGGCTGACGCTGCGGGAGCTGTGGGCCTCCGGCGACCTGGCAATGCATCTCGGCGTCAGCGCGCTACGGGTGGTGGAGGGCTTCGCCATCGGCGCGACGCTCGGCCTCGTGCTCGGCGCGGCCATGGGCATGTCCCGCAGGGTGGAGGAGTTCCTGCGGCCGAGCTTCATGGCGATTGCCCAGGTGCCGGTCATCGGCTGGGTGCCGCTGCTGATGCTGCCGCTCGGCATCGGCGAGGCGCTGAAGGTCGTCATCATCGCCAAGGCCGCCTGCGTGCCCGTCGCGCTGAATGCGCGCGACGGCGTCCGCGGCATCCCCGTGGCCTGGCGGGAGGTGGCGGCGGTGTTCCGCTACACGGGCTGGTAGTACCTGCGCCGCGTCGTGCTGCCGGCGACCGTGCCGCCGGTCTTCACCGGGATCCGCTATGGCCTGACCAGTGCCTGGAAGGCGCTGGTGGCGGTGGAGCTGCTCGCCTCCTCCGAGGGCCTGGGCTACCTGCTGGTCTGGGGCCGGCAGATGTTCCAGATGGATCTGGTCATCGCCGGCATGGCGATCATCGCCGTGGTCGGGCTGATCTTCGACGCTCTGCTGGCGGTGGTCGAGCAGCGGCTGCAGCGCTGGAAGCCCGGCGCATGAGGGCGACCTTGCGCGGCCTGCTGCTGCCGGTGCTGCTGCTGGCGTTGTGGCAGGTGGCGGCGTCGCGCGGCTGGGCCGACCCGCGGCTCCTGCCGCCACCGGCCGAGGTCGCGGCCGCCGCCTGGGCGCAGCTTACCGGCGCGACCCTGCTGCCCAACCTGCTGGCCAGCCTGCAACGGGCATTGGCGGGCTTCGCCGCGGGCGCTGCGCTCGGCCTCGCGCTCGGCTTCGTCTGCGGCTTGTCGCGCCTCGCCGACCTGCTGCTGCGGCCGAGCTTCCAGGCGCTGAAATCCATCGCGGTCTTTGCCTGGATTCCGCTGATCGCCATCTGGTTCGGCTTCGGCGAGACCTCCCGCATCGTCTTTATCGCCCTGGCGGTCTTCCCCGTGGTGGTGCTGAACACCTGGGAGGGCGTGCGCGCCGCACCGGCCGCGCTGCTCGAGGTCGGCGCCGCGCTGCGCTTCACCCGGGTGCAGCGGCTGCGTCGCATCCTGCTGCCGGCGGCGCTGCCCTCCATCCTCACCGGGCTACAGCTCGGCCTGATCCATGCCTGGCTGGCGACGGTCGGGGCGGAGTATTTCCTCGCCAAGGGCAGCGGCCTGGGCGGGATCCTGATCGAGGGCCGCGACCGCTTCGACATGGCCCTCGTGCTCCTCGGCGTCGTGCTGCTCGGCGGCATCGGCGTCGGGCTGAACCGGCTGGCGGTGGCGGGCGGTGGCCTCCTGCTGCCCTGGCGCCGGGCCACCCACTGAACCACACGGCAGAAAGGGAAAAGCCATGTCCTACGAGGCCCTGACCATTCACCGCCTCTCGCCGCATGTCGGCGCCGAGGTGCGGGACATCGACATCACCCGGCCGCTCAGCAATGCCCAGGTGGATGAACTGCACCGCGCGCTCGGCGACTTCGGCGTGCTGTTCTTCCGCGACCAGGCCTTCACGCATGACACGCAGAAGGCCTTCAGCCGCTATTTCGGCGAGCTGGACATCCACCCGAACACGCCTGGTCCGGAGGGCCACCCGGAGATCCTGCCGATCCACGCCGATGCGAACAGCAAGCGCATCGCCGGCGAACGCTGGCATTCCGATGTCTCCTGCTTCCAGACACCGCCGCTCGGCAGCATCCTGCACCTGCACACCGTCCCGCCGCTCGGTGGCGACACGCTCTTCGCTAGCCTGGCCGCCGCCTATGAGGCACTCTCGCCGAAGCTGCGAGGCTATCTGGAGGGGCTGACCGCCTTCCATTCCGGCGAACGCTCCTATCGCCGCACCAACCGCCTGCTCGGCATCGACGACAGCGCGAAGGTGCATCCCAGCGCGGTGCATCCGGTGGTGATCCGCCACCCGATCAGCGGCCGGCGCGGCCTCTACGTCAACCGCGGCTTCACCGTCCGCATCAATGAACTGCCGGAGGAGGAGAGCGACGCGCTGCTTGGCTACCTCTTCCAGCATGCGGAGAAGCCGGATTTCCAGGTGCGCTTCCAGTGGCAGCCCAACTCGGTCGCCTTCTGGGACAACCGCGCGGTGCAGCACCTGGCCGTGTGGGACTATTTCCCGAACGTGCGGAGCGGATCGCGCGTGACCATCAAGGGCCAGCCCCTGGCCGCCTGACGTCGGAAGGAGACATGCGCATGAGCATCACCCTTGAACGCCCCGAGACGCTGCCCGACGTGGTGGCGTCGCTGAACTACCTGGCCCCGACCGGGGGCCGGCCACGCACCTATGCCTATGACCCGCCGGCCGGCGAGCCGCGCAGCACGGTGCGGCCCGAGCCGCACAGGGTGGCGATCCGCAACGCGCGCAAGATCGCCGGCGAGGTCTCGCTCGACACCACGGGCTTCGGGCTGATCGAGCACCGCAGCGCGGTGACCGACTTCGGGGACGAGCAGCAGATCCGCGACATCTACTACCCGGAATGCATCGACATCATCCGCCGCGCCACCGGCGCCAGCCGGGTCTTCGTCTTCGACCATACGCTGCGCCGCCGCATCGCCGGACAGGCGGACGACCGCGACGGACCACGCCAGCCGGCAACCCGCGTCCACGTCGATCATACCGAGACATCCGGCCCGCAGAGGGTGCGCGACCTGTTGCCGGACGAGGCGGAGGCGCTGCTGCGGGGCCGGGTGCAGGTGGTGAACCTGTGGCGGCCGATCAACAACCCGGCGCTGGACCATCCCCTGGCCTTCGCCGATGCCCGCAGCTTCCCCTTCGAGGACTACGTGCCCTCGGACCTCGTCTATCCGCACCGGGTCGGCGAGACCTACAACGTGCGCTACAATCCGCAGCATCGCTGGTACTACGTGCCGCAGTTGCGGACCGACGAGGCGCTGCTGATCAAGTGCTACGACAGCAAGACCGATGGCCGCGCCCGCTTCGTCGCCCATACCGCCTTCGACGATCCGACGACGCCGCCCGATGCCCCACCGCGCGAGAGCATCGAGCTGC
The DNA here is from genome assembly GCF_979252845.1 of Belnapia sp. AC561. Taxonomy (NCBI): domain Bacteria; kingdom Pseudomonadati; phylum Pseudomonadota; class Alphaproteobacteria; order Acetobacterales; family Roseomonadaceae; genus Belnapia; species Belnapia sp. AC561. The sequence continues at coordinate 10,947 of NZ_CEEDBP010000040.1, read as the reverse complement.
GCACCTTGGTATTCCACCCGCATTGAGATGATCCTTCCCAGGCGCCTCAGGCGCCTGAGAAGGCCACGCCACCGGATCTCCGCTCGACGGCGGCGGGAACCTCCTGGTGGCCGCAACCCTTTGCCAGGCGGCGAGCCCAAGGCATGTCGCATTGGCACGGCGGAACTCCAGCAACTTCGGAGCCATGTCATGCCTGCTCACGACAACACGCCCGGGCGTCGTACCATCCTGCGCCTGCTTGGCGGCACCGCATTGCTGCCGGTCGCCGGCACGGCAGCATCCGAAACTGCCTGGCCGAGCCGTCCGATCCGGGTCGTCGTACCCTGGCCGGCGGGCGGTCCGACCGATACCTATGCCCGGGCCATCGTGCGGGAACTATCCGTCCTGCTTGGTCAGCCGGTCGTGGTGGACAACCGCGCCGGTGCCACCGGCACCGTCGGCATCCAGCACGTCGCCCGTAGCCCAGCGGATGGCTATACGCTGCTCATCGCCAATACCACCGCCTTCATCGGCAGCGTCGTCGCCCTTGCGGATACCGTTCAGTTCGACCCGCTGAGCGATTTCACACCCATCGGCCTCTTCACCGAATCGGCCAGCATACTTTGGGCACATCCATCGCTCCGGCTGCGCGACTTCCAGGCGCTGCTGGCACGGGCGCGAGACAAGAGGCAACCACCGCTCGCCTTTGGCACCACCGGCAGCGGCTCGGTTTCGGAGCAATCGGTCGAACTCCTGGCCCGGCACTTCAAGCTGGATCTGATCAAGGTGCCTTATCGCGGAACTGCGCCGCAAGTGATGGACTTGGTGGCGGGTCATGTGCAGATCGGCACCTCCGATTTCGGCACCGCCGCACCGCATTTCCGCGATGGCCGACTGCAGCCCCTGCTGAGCGTCGGCCAGGAACGTTTGGCGGAACTGCCCGAGGTGCCCTGCATGGCCGAGCTCGGCCTGACCGAACCGGATTTCACCATCTGGAACGGCATGCTCGCGCCAGCGGCGACGCCGCTGCCTGTCGTTGAGCGGTTGCGCAACGCCCTCGCCGCAGCAGCGAATACGCCCGCCGTGCTCGAGGTGACGGCCGGCAACGGCAATAAGGCGATACTTCAAGCCGGTGAGGAGGCGCAACAACGTCTGGCACGGGAACTTGCTGGCCGCCGTGCCTTTGCCCGCAGCATTTCATCCGGCGCCAGCTAATGAATGATGGTTAATTACCTCAAATGGCCATGCCCCATCTTCGATCTGCAAAGAGAGACCAAATAAAAACGATGTAAGAGGCAAGGATGATTGTGCGGCCTTCGGCCTTCAAGGAACCGGATCGCCGGACCTGCCCGGCGGAACGGGGAGCCGGCGCACGACCGCCAGGCAGCCGCCATATCGGCGTCATCCGGTCCGCACCCGGCACTATCGTCTCGCCCACGACCGCAAATCATCTTGCGCCCGCATGGTACCGCCCCACGCTGCCACGCTTGCGACCGGCGTTGCTGACGCCGCAGAGGCGCACCGCTGTCATGCTCCGTCCCTGAGGGCTCAGCAGCGTGGAGGTGACCGTCGCGCCCTCGTGGTCCAAGACGGGTGTTTCGTGGGCGTCGTCGGTCGGCTGCCTATCGCCATCCTATGCTCGCCTTGGGATCGCGGTGGCGGAGTGGGCGAGCAGCCATCCGCAGCCTCAGCGGCGTTGCGTTCCACGGCATTGAGGCAGGCGACCCGGACCGCCCATTCCCGACCCTGTCGCGCAGGGCGGTGACACCGGGCATTATCAACAATGAGCGGCAGGCAGTCGGGGCAGCGTGCGCATCGCGACGGCGACTGGCCCCCTCCCCCGGCGTCCCACGGAAGGTCAGCACCGGCGTTCCGTGGCTCGACGGTAAGGAGCCATGGCTAGGGAACTCCTTGCATCGGCATCGCCGCTCATATCGGGCTGGCCGCCATCACCATTCCCCCGTCCACGAACAGCGTCTGCCCGGTCACGAAGGCACTGAGGTCGGAGGCGAAAAACAGGGCCGGTCCTGCGACGTCCCCCGGACTGGCGAGGCGGCGCAGCGGCGTCGCGGCAGTGATGGCATCGCGCAGGTCCTCCCGCGTGTTGCGGCTGGCATCGGTGGGCCAGACCAGGCCGGGCGCGATGCAATTCGCGCGCAATCCCAGCGGCCCGAGTTCTGCGGCCAGCGAGCGGGTGAAGCCGATGAGACCCGCCTTGGCCGTGATGTAGTCGTGGTAGGGCACGGCGGGCCGTGCCACGAGGTTGCTTGCGATGGTCACGACGCTGCCCCCGGGCCGCCGCTCCATGGTCGGGACGAAGGCCTGGCAGCCGATGAAGGCGGCCCGGACGGAGCCGTCGATCTGGCGCTGGTAATCGTCCCAGTGCAGTCCGCGAAACGGCGTCCGGCCTTCGGCGTCGAAGATGAAGGGCGCGAAGGCGTTAAGGACGAGCACGTCGAGGCGGCCGAACTCCGCGTCGACCCCGCGCGCCATGGCAGCCACGGCCTCGGCATCGGTCACGTCGGCCCGCCAGGGTATCGCCTCGCCGCCCGCCGCGCGGCAGGCCTCCACGGTGGCCTCGGCGGCCGCCTCGTTCCGCAGGTAGTTGACCACCACCGCTGCCCCGGCCGCGGCAAAGCGTTCCGCGATCGCTCGGCCGATGCCGCGGCCGCCGCCGGTGACCAGGGCGACCCGCCCCCCAAGATCCGCGATCATCGCGGCAGCAGTTCCGGCCGGATCACCGCGGAGACATCGATCCGGTTCCGGATCAGACCGAGCTGGTGCAGCATGTCCGCGCCCCGCTGCATCACCCCCGGGTCGAAATGTCCCGGCCCGTCGCGGCGCGTCGTTTCGGAGATGGAGGAAGCGTTGCGGAGGTCGATGATCTCGCGGTTCATCGCCTCCTCGCGCCCGTTGATCGCCCGGGTGACGGCGAGCCTGGCCGCCTCGTCCGGCCGGTCGATCATCCATTGGGCACTGTCGCGGTAGGCGGCCAAGAAATCCGCGATCAGCGCGCGGCGCTCGCGGAATGCCCGCTCCGTCACCACGAAGACGTCGGTCGGCAAGTTGATGGTGTCGCGCACCTCGATCACGGTGAAGCCCTTCAGGCCGCGGGCGCGTGCGACGTGCAGGCCGGTGTCGGTGGCGGCGGCGGCATCCACCTGGCCTTGGATGAGGGGGCCGAAGTTGAGCGGTCCGGCCACCTCCACCGTGACGTCCGATTCCTTCAGCCCGGCGGCATGGAGCAGCAGCATCAGGTGGATCCAGGTGCCGCTTCCACGCGCATAGACGCTGACGCGCTTTCCCCGCAGGTCCGCGGGCGCAGCGATGCCGCTGCTGGCGCGCGCCACGAGGTTGAACACGTTCTGCGGGTAGATGTTGTACACCGCCACGAGCCGCTCGCCGGAGTCGATCGCCAGAAACAGCGAGGCGGGGTCGGTGAAGGCGATGTCCGCGCGCCCCGTGAGCATGTTCTGGATCGCGGATGCGCTGCCCTGCCCGGGCAGGTAGTCGAGCGCGATGCCGCGCGCCCGGAAGAAGCCCTTGTCCGGCTCGGCGAGCATGTTGGTAACCTCGCTGATCGGCGGGCTCCAGCCCGCGACCGTCACCTTGCGCAGGTCCTGCGCGGCACCGTGACGCAGGCCGAGGGGCGCGGCCAGGGCGGCAAGCAGGGCGGCGCGGCGCGGGATCGTCATGGATCGAACCTTTCGGAGAGGATCAGGCGTTCGGCGAGCAGCGCCCCCTGGTAGGCCGCGCTGCCGAGCGCGGCGACGGCGAGGAGGAGGGCGAACATCAGTGCCGTGTCCATCATGCCCTGCGCCGCCATGACGGCGGCGCCCAGGCCCTCGCGGCCCATGATGAACTCGCCCACCACGGCGCCGACCAGCGCCAGCACCACCGCGACGCGGAAGCCCGCGAGGATCACCGGCAGCCCCGCCGGGATGCGCAGCCGCAGCAGGGTCTGCCAGCGGCTGGCGCGCAGCATGCGGAACAACTCCAGCCGCGACGCATCCACGCGGCCAAGGCCCGTCACCGTGTTCTCCAACAGCGGGAAGAAGCAGACGAGCGCGGTGATGACGATGATAGAGCGCATCCCGAAGCCGAACCAGAGCAGGAAAAGCGGTGCGAGGGCGAGCTTGGGCACCACCTGGCTGGCAACGAGGTAGGGATGCGCGAGGCGGCGCAGCGCCGGGCTCTCGGCCAGCAGCGCCCCCACTGGCAGGGCAAAGGCCGCCCCGGCGGCGAGGCCCATCACCATCTCCCCCGCCGTCACCGCCAGGTGTCGCAGCAGCCGGCCGCTCGCTACTTCCTCCACCAGCACGGCCGCGACACGGCCGGGACGCGGCAGCACCAACTCCGGCAGCGGGAGCCAGCGGCAGGCCAGCTCCCAGCCACCGAGCAGCGCCAGGAGCAGCAGCAGATGCGCCAAGCGGCGGATCATGCCCGGTCCAGCGCCTCGCGCAGCACCCGGCAGCGCGCGTTGAAGGCGGGATCGTAGCGGATGCCGGGCGAGCGCGGGTGCGGCAGGTCCACCGCGACCTCCCCGGTGATCCGCCCCGCCGCCATCAGCACCACCCGGTCGGCCAGGAACACGGCCTCGGCGATGTCATGCGTCACGAGCAGGGCGGTGACGCCATCGCGCGCGCAGAGGCCAGCCAGATCCTCCTGCAGCGCCTCGCGCGTCAGGGCGTCGAGCGATGCGAAGGGCTCGTCCAGCAGCAGCACGCGCGGCGACTCCACCAGGGCGCGCGCGATTGCCACGCGCGCCTGCTGCCCACCCGAGAGCTGTCGCGGATAGCGCCCCGCGAGGCCGCCCAGCCCCAGCCCGTCGAGCAGCGCCATCGCGCGGTCCCGCCCGCCGCGCCCGCGCCGCAGCGAAAGCGGCAGCAGCACGTTCTCCAGAGCCGTGCACCAGTCCAGCAGCGTCGGCGTCTGGAAGACGAAGCCTACCCCCTCGGACGGGCCTTGCGGCGCGCGGCCCTCCAGGCGCACGGTCCCGGTCCCAGGCGGCAGCAGGCCGGCGGTGAGCTTCAGCAGCGTGGTCTTGCCGCAGCCGCTGCGGCCCAGTAGCGCGTGGAAGGCCCCTGCCGGCACGGTCCAGTCGATGCCCGCCAGGATCGGCGGGTGACCCGGCGGCGCATAGCCCACCCCCGCCAGCGTGATGGCGGCTGTGCCGGGCGGCGTGGAGGTGGTGGGCTTAGTCGGCATGGGGCGCGTAGAGCTCCGCCTGCGCCTCGGCTGCCGGTTCGATCTCAGTCATCGTCACGAGGTCGAGCAGATTGAAGCGGCCGTCATTGTGCCAGCCGGCCTCGGGGACCGTCATCGCGCCCAGCGCCGCGATTCGCGTCACCCCGACCGCGCCCAGCGCCTCGGCGAGCGCATGCAGCCGGCGCGGCGGAGCGGCGACGCCGGCGCCTTGCAGCAGGTCGCGGAAGGGCGCCACCAGCGCCGTCGCCTCCTCCAGGGAATCAAGCGCCACCACCGTGACGCTGCGGTTCAGCGCCGCAGGCCGCAGGGATTCGGCGGCGTCGGCGTAGGAGACGCACCAGCCGAGGTCCGGGCCGGACATCACCGACCGGCCCGGCTCCACCATCGCCCGCGCCTCCTCCCCGTCCCGCCAACCGGCGAGGGCCGCGGCCTCAGCGAGCGACAGTGCCCGTCGCGGGTGGCGTGCCTCGGCCGCCGCCAGCGCCGCCGCCAGATGCCGGGCAAAGGCGGCGGGGTCCACCGCGCCGCCCCGCTCGGCGAAGATCATCTGCGACGCGAAGCAGCCCTGCTGCTCGAAGCGGGCGATGTCGCGCGCGGCCAGCCCCGCCGCCGCCGCCGCGCGGCCGGCCGTCAGCGCCTCGCGCGAGACCAGGGCGAAGCTCACCTTGTGGCCGTGACCGACGAAGCGCGTCGTGGCCGGCAGGCGGTTGCGGATTGCCGCCAGCGTCGCGTTGCCGCCATAAGCCACCACCGTGTCCGCTGCCTTAAAAGCAGCGTCTTCGGCCGGGTCCGCACCGCCCTTCCAGCACAGGATACCGAGGCAGCCGGCCAAGCGCGGTTCCACCTCGGCCAGCAACCCAGCGAACCAGCCGGCCAGCAGTGGTTCCGCGGCGGAGACCTTGCCGATCGTGCCTGCCTTCACCAGCAGGCCGCGCGCCAGTCCCCAAACTGGCAAGCCAGGCACGTTGCCGGCCCAGACGTGGAGCAGCAGCGCCGGCCCCCAGGCGCGTGCAAGCCCGCCGCGCGGCATCGGGCGGAAGCCGTCGAGCATGCCGGGGTCGGGGAAGTCGGCGGCGAGGAAGCGGCGCAGCTGCGGCAGGCGAAAGTTGCGGAAGGTGGCCGTCAACCCCAGCCGGACGCTTTCAGCGTCGTAGCCGGTGACGATCGGCAGCAGTGCCTCCGCCTTGCGGCGCAGAGGATGGGCGCGATCAAGCATGCGCTCCGCCGCAGCGTCGATCGCGGCGGCGATGGCGTCCACCGGCATCGCTCCCAGCACGGCGCGCGCCTCGTCCCGGATCTGCCCGGCCAGGGCCGCCATGCCCGCCGCGTCGAAGACGGGCAGCGCCACCTCCAGCGGGCTCCCGCCGCCCGCGAAGCGCTCCGTCCGCCAGCCGTGGTCGGGCGGTGAGGAGGGCAGATATCCTCCCATCTCTCTCACGCGCGCGGCGCCCTCAGGCGCCAGCCGGCGCGCGGGCGGCAGCGAGGAATTCCTCGACCGCCAGTGAGCACCCCTTGGCCTCGGCGCCACCCACCCGGCCCAGCAGCAGGAAACCGTCCTCCCGCATCACGCCCACGTCCTCCGTCAGGATCGCCGAAACGACGCCGAGATGGGCAAGGTCATGATGCGCCAGCACGCCCGGCGTGCCGGGCGGGACGTCGCGGCCGGTCAGCGGGTCCACGACGCGCGAGCGCAACCAGGGCATCCCGCGCTTGACCGGGGGCAGCACGGCGTTGCCGTCGTCATAGAACTGCGAGGACAACTCTGTCATGCCGTACATGTTGACGCAGAGCGCCGCCGGCACGCCGAAGGTCTTGCTCAGCCGGCCGTAGAAGACCTCGGGAGGCACCTCGCGCGACTGGCCCTTGAAGCCGCCCGTGTCGAGGATGCGGCTGCCCGGCGGCAGGGCGAAGCGCTGCCCCTCGGCATCCAGCGCATCGAGCAGTCCCACGAAGGCATAGGTGGCGCCGAGCAGCGCGAAGGGCTCGCCCGATGCCTCCGCCCCGCGCAGGGCCGCGACCAGCGCGGGTCTGTCGATCCCGGCCGGACCCATCATCGTGCGGCTGCCAGGCGTCCCGAAATGCCGGAGCGCGAGGGCGAGGTAGTGCGCCAGCGAGGAGTTCGGCAGCGACGCCTCGTCCGGGAAGAGCGTCGCCATGGCCATGGGCGCGGCGCCACGCATGAAGAAGTGCTCGAATCCCAGCCGCATCGAGCGGTCGTAGAGATCGAGCGAACGGTGATGCACCTGCCCGCGCCGACCGGCCTGCGTGGTGCCACTCGTCATGAAAACGCGCGCAGCCCGTTCGGGTGGCGTGCAGCCGATGTCGAGGTCCTTGAAGGCGCTGATCGGCACGGCCGGGATCTCGCGCCAGGACCGCACGGCGCGAGGGTTTCGGCCGCGTTGCCGGGCGAAGCGGCGATAGGCGGGGTCATGCTCGAACTGAAAGGCGAAGATGTCGAGGGCGAGCGAGTCGAAGGTGGCCTCGTCCGGCGCCGGCGTGGCCATCATCGCCTCCACCCGGGCGCGCAGCGCCGCAGCGGTCGCGTCGAACGCGGCTTCCCCAACACCTGCCATCCTAACCCCCCCTTCCGCCTGACCGCGCCGAGACGCGGAGCATGCAACGGAGGATGGGAGGGCCGCCGATCCGGCGCCCGGTGTCCGCATCCCTCCGCCGGCACGACCCGGATCAGGTTCAAAGGGTTGCCGCGCTCCCAACCGGGACCGGCGGACTCTCAGCCTCTTGTCGAAGCACCCCTGCGATGGCCGAAGAAGTAGGTATGCCTGGAGGGGCTGTCAAATCGGTGAAGCGGCAGGCTGAGGAGGTGTCAGTCCCGGGCTGGTGGACAGGCGCCCCGAGCCCTCCGGCCTAGACTCCGAACCGGCTCACGCGGTCATCGATGACGCCGGGCAAAGTCATTCGGCCAGGTGCTGGCGTGGACGCACGAACTGCCGGCTGGGCACGGCTGGCGCTGGGCATGGCGGAAGAGCGCCGCGGCCGAGCCTGACGATCTCGGCCGGCAAGATGCTGAAGATCTTACGGAGCCGTTTCTTTATCAGCAGCGAACATGCAAACGTTCTCTTCTGGGATCGTGGCCCGGTTGTCCGGCTGGGTGGGGACCGGACAAACGGGTGGCTGCCAGCGTTGTGCGGACAACGCATCGCCGCTGTCATGCGCGGCTGTCCACCTTCCGCCAGCCCCGCCGCGCTTCCTGATGAGTCACAGCATTCGAGGATGCGCGTCAGATCGCGTCCTTGAGTTCTTTGGCGGCGCTGAAGGCGATATTCTTGCTGGCCTTGATCTCGATGGACTGGCCGGTGGCTGGGTTGCGGCCGGTGCGGGCCGGGCGGTCGCGCACCTGCAGGATGCCGAGGCCGGTCAGCCGGACCTTGTCGCCGGCCTTGAGCCGGGTCGTGACCAGTGCGACCAGGGCGTTCAGCACGGCTTCGCTCTGCTGTTTGGTGAGGTTGTTCGTTTCGGCCAACTCGGGCGCCAGCTGCTTGAGTGTCACCGTGGCTGGGGTGGGTGCTTTGGCTGCTGCGGCAGGCTGCTTGGTTGCCGAGGCCGAGGCCGATGCCTTGGCTGGCGGGCTGGGCTTCTTGGCAGCCGAGGTCGGGGCTTTGGCTGGGGAGGTGGGCTGCTTGGTTGCCATGGCCTGATGCTCCATACCGCTGTTGCAGGGATAGGATCGTGACGATCGCTTTGACCGAATCAGTGGCCATCGCTTGTGTCGTTAAATCCTGGGTTGGCGGCATGCGGCAACTTCATTCAGACGCCACGGCCATTTCAGTCGCCAGCGTGCAAAGGAACTGCACTGTTCGATCCGTTCGCGGAAGCCATGCGGAGTGCTGTCGTTCCGGCTTCGGTCAGGCGGTAGATACCGCGGCTTTCCCGCTCGAACCAGCCGTAGACGTTGCGCAGCATCAGGGCGCCAGCGTCGGGTGCGATCGAGCGCAGGGACTTGGTGCTGACCGGCCCTGCGGCCATGGCCGTGGCGCAGGCCAGAGCCCGCTGCCGGTAAGCCGTGAGAATGGGCGTACGCGAAGAGCCACCCTGAGATGGGTCACCCTGCCGGCGCTGGTGTTCCAGTACCAGTCGGCTGCGGCGTTTGGCATTCGGCCGCGGGCGGTAGGGTGCCGGCTCGACCAGCACCTCCACGGCTCGCCGCGCCGGGTCGACTGCCAACAGGCCAAAACCCAGTAGGCGGCAGAGCTTGTGCGCCCGCCGGTCGCGATCGCGGCCACGCCGGGTGGCAAGGACGGCCAGCCAGACCTCGTCCGCGGCGGCCAGGCGGTCGACGCCCTGGAGGATGAGTTCCAGCGAGAGCGTGAGCTTCAGCTCGGTGACGACGACGACGGGTGGCTCGCCCGGCCGGATGCCGACGATGTCGCAGCCGCAGATCTCGCCCTTGGCCTCGTAGCCGAGGGTTTCGAGGTGCCGCTTGACCGCGGCATAGAGTGCAGTTTCGCGCCTACGGCCGGCCGCTCTGGCGTCGTTCATGCGACCCTCCGCTGGTCGATCCCCTGGCCCGGCTTCGGTCTGAGGGTAATGGTCCCGAAGGCTGCCTCCTGGTCCATGTCGAGGGTGGCATCGCGGGCCAACTCGAGGCTGGCGACCAGGGTGCTGGCCAGCGCCGCCCGCTGCCGTAGCAGGTGCCTTGGTGCGCCGACTGGGATCGGCGGCAGACAGTCCACGAGCGGCATTCCCTCCGGTTGCTGCTCAAGCAGTTGCGTGATGTGCTCGATGGCCTCCGGCACACGCCAGAGCTCGAGCAGCACCGGCTGGTAGGCGGGGGCCTGGGCCGGCTGTCCCGCCTTGCCCTCAAGCATGGCGAGCGTTGCCTCGAGGAAGGCGACATACAGCTCCGCCTGGGGCCTTGCCTGCCGCTCCACCTGCCCCCGGGCAAAGACCCGCAGGCCGAGCTGCGGCCGGGCGCTGAGCCAGTCGGCGGCGGCGCGCATGCGGGCCAGTTCGGCCAGCTGGCCCAGCCGCCGGGTCGCCTCCGCCGCGGCGGCCTCGGCCACGGCGGGGCTCTCCGGGCAGAGCAGGCGGGCCTTGAGCAAGACGAGGTCGCTGGCCGCGACCAGCCAGGTGCTGCGGCGCTCGAGCGGGACGCGATGGGCACTGTCCTCGAGCGCGGCGACGAGCTGGTCGGTGAGGGCAACGATCGATAGCGGGCCGAGGTCGACCCGGTGGCGGCGGACCATCTCCAGCAGGAAGTCGAGCGGCCCCTCGAAGCCCGCCACGCTGAGCCGCGGCATAGCCTCGCCGGCCGGTGCTGGTGCCCTCCCCTGCCCGGCTGCCTCGGGCCAGTCCGGGTCCTCCTCAGCCATCGGTGGCCTCGCCGTAGTGCGGCTGCAGGCTGAGGGTCAGGTCCGGCCAGGTGCGGCGGAGGGTCCGGAGCGCCGGCCAGGGCGACCAGTCGGCTGCCCAGAACTCCACCAGCCAGTGATCGGTCCGGCGGTTGCGGCGATCGGCCGGACTGGGCAGCAGCCGGGCGTGGCGGAGGGCGCGGGTGGTGCCCCAGTGGCGCCAGAGCCAGCCCCGACTCTGTGGGTCCTCGGGTCCGAGCCGAAGGATGGCGGCTGGCACCGGCAGCAGGCGGTGCAGATCGAAGGGACAACTCTGGTCGGTGGCGGCGCGCAGCAGCGCCCGCTGCTGCTGCAGGGCGACTGAGTCACGCAGCCGGCGGGCCAGGATCCGCGCCCCGGCCAGGCTGATGGCCCGCACCCCGTCGGCGGGGGCGGCCATGGGCAGGAACCA
>NZ_CEEDBP010000039.1:0-60651 GCF_979252845.1 Belnapia sp. AC561 | reverse complement strand
CCTCCCGCCCGCCCTTGCGGCGCAACGTCCGCTTCTACGCCGATGCCCCGGCCGCCGAGGCCGCCGGCTTCCGCGCCTGCAAGCGCTGCGACCCGAAGGGGGAGCGCGCGGCGATCCATGCCGCCGCCATCCGCGCCGCCTGCGACCTGATCGAGGCCAGCGAGGGCATCCCCTCCCTCGCGGCGCTGGCCGATCGCGCCGGCTATGCCCGGCATCATTTCTTCCGGCTGTTCAAGGAGATCACCGGCGTGACCCCGCATTCCTATGCCGCCTCCGTCCGCGCCCGCCGGCTGCAGGCATCGCTCGCCGCCGGGGACCGGGTGGCCGAAGCGGTCGCCGGCGCCGGCTACGGCAGCGAGAGCCGGGTCTATGGCGCCCCCGGCCGGGTGCTCGGCATGACCCCGGGCGCGGCCCGGCGCGGCGGCGCCGGCGAGACCATCCGCATCGCCACCGCCACCAGCGCGCTCGGCCCGGTCATGGTCGGCGCCACCGGCAGCGGCGTCTGCTTCATCGGCTTCGCCGAGGATTTCGCGGCGCTGGAGGGCGACGTCCGCCACCGCTTCCCCCAGGCGCGGATCGAGCCGGCGCCCGAGGCCCTGGCCGAGACGGTGCGCCAGGTGGTGGGCTTCCTGGATGAGCCGAAGGCGGCGCTGGCCCTGCCGCTGGATCTCCGCGGCACCGCCTTCCAGCGGCGGGTCTGGGAGGCACTGCAGGCCATCCCCCTCGGCCAGACCCGGACCTATGGGGAGATGGCGGTCGCCATCGGGGCGCCGAAGGCGGTGCGGGCGGTGGCCCGGGCCTGCGCGCAGAACCACGTCTCCCTGGCGGTGCCCTGCCACCGGGTGGTGGGCAAGGACGGCGACCTGACCGGCTACCGCTGGGGCGTGCCGCGCAAGCGGGCGCTGCTGGCGAAGGAGAAGGCAGGCGCCAAGGCGGAGGCCAAGGGAGAGGCAGTCTAGACCGCCTCGACCTCGGCCACCCCCGGCACCACCGCCATCTCCTGCGTCAGCCGGGGCGAGACATTGAAGCCGCCGGGCAGGGCCATTTCCACCTCCTGCCCCTCCCCGGTCTGGGCAATGACGACGACCCGCCCCTTGCCCCGGCCCTCCCGCAGCAGCAGCTCGCGGATCCGGTCCACCGCGGCGAAACCCTCGAGCTTGAGCCGGATACCCTGGCCGACGTTCTGGGCGGCCTTCTCCAGACCCTCCAGACCGTTGGCCGTCAGCCGCAAGCTGTCGTTCTCGAGCTTGGCCTCGGCCGAGACCAGCACGGCGGTGCCCTCGACCAGCAGGTCGCGCGAGCGGTTCAGCACCTCGGAGAAGAGGGTCACCTCGAAGCTGCCGGTCTGGTCGGAGAGCGTCGCCCAGCACATGCGGCTGCCGGTCCGGGTCGGCCGTTCCTTGGTGGCGACCACCGTGCCCGCCAGCTTCAGGCTCACCGGGCCGGTGCGGGCGCGGTCGGCGATGGCGAGGAAGGGCGTCACGCCGAGCCGCTTCAGCACCGCCTTGTAGGTATCCAGCGGATGGGCCGAGAGATGGAAGCCCACCGCCTCCGCCTCATAGGTCAGCTTCTCGAGCTGCGGCCAGTCGTTGACCGGCTTCAGCCGCAGCGGCACCGGGCCGGCACTCGTGCCGAACATGTCGGCGGTCGGGTCGGCGCGGCGCTCGGCGGCTTCCTGCGCGGCGCGCAGCACCACCTCGGCGCCGGCGAGCAGCTTTGCGCGGTTCGGCTCCATCCGGTCGAAGGCGCCGGCCTTGACCAGGTTCTCGACCATCATCTTGTTCAGCAGCTTCGGGTCCACCCGATGGGCGAAATCCGCCACCGAGGCGAAGGGCGCGGTCGCGTTGCGCGCCCGGACCAGCGCCTCCATCGCCGCCGCGCCGACCCGCTTGACCGCGGCCAGCGCAAAGCGGATCGCCGGCTTGCCGTCGTCCATGACCTCGACCAGGAAGACCGCGCCGGAGCGGTTGATGTCGGGCGGCAGCACCGGGATGCCGAGGCGCGAGCATTCCTGCATGTGGCCGGCCAGCTTGTCGGTCTTGTCGAGGTCGAGCGTCATCGAGGCGGCGAGGAAGGCGACGGTGTGGTTCGCCTTCAGCCAGGCGGTCTGGTAGCTGACCAGCGCATAGGCCGCGGCATGCGACTTGTTGAAGCCGTATTCCGCGAACTTCGCCATCATGTCGAAGATCTCGGTCGCCTTGGCCGGCTCGATGCCGTTCCCGACCGCGCCCTCGGTGAAGATGGCGCGCTGCTGCTCCATCTCCTTGGCGATCTTCTTGCCCATGGCGCGGCGCAGCAGGTCGGCGCCGCCGAGCGAGTAGCCCGCCAGCTCCTGGCTGATCTGCATCACCTGCTCCTGGTAGACCATGATGCCGAAGGTCTCCTCCAGGATGGGATGGATCTTCGGATGCGGGCTTTCCCAGGCCTCGCCGGCCTTGCGCTGGCAATAGGCGGGGATGTTGGCCATCGGGCCGGGGCGGTAGAGCGAGACGGCGGCGATCAGGTCCTCGAAGCGGTCGACCCGCATCTGCCGCAGGCAATCCCGCATGCCCTGGCCTTCGAACTGGAAGACCCCGGCGGCATCGCCCTTCCGCAGCATCTCGTAGGTTTTCGCGTCATCCAGCGGGATGGCGTTGATGTCGACGTCGGTCCCCTGGCCCTTCAGGATGGTCAGCGCCTGCTCGATGACGGTCAGGGTCTTCAGGCCGAGGAAGTCGAATTTAACGAGTGAGGCCTGCTCGACGTATTTCATCGAGTACTGGGTGATGAGGCCTTCCGAACGCGGGTCGCGATACAGCGGCACGATGTCGATCAGCGGCTTCCGGCCGATGACCACGCCGGCGGCATGGGTCGAGGCGTTGCGGTAGAGGCCCTCGAGCTGGTTGGCGATCTCGAGCAGCCGCGCCACCTGCTCGTCCGTGTCGCGCAGCTGCTGCAGCCGCGGCTCGCCCTCGATCGCCTGGGCCAGGGTGACCGGCTTGGCCGGGTTGAAGGGGATGAGCGAGGCGACCTTGTCCACTTGGCCATAGGGCATGCCCAGCACCCGGCCGCAGTCCCTGACCGCCGCCTTGGCCTGCAGCTTGCCGAAGGTGATGATCTGGGCGACCCGGTCCTGGCCGTATTCGCGGCGGACGTAGTCGATGACCTGGTCGCGCTTGTCCTGGCAGAAGTCGATGTCGAAATCCGGCATCGAGACGCGCTCGGGGTTCAGGAAGCGCTCGAACAGCAGGCCGAAGCGCAAGGGGTCGAGGTCGGTGATCTGCAGCGCCCAGGCGGCGACCGAGCCGGCGCCCGAGCCGCGCCCCGGCCCGACCGGGATCGGCGGCGACTGCGCCTTGGCCCATTGGATGAAGTCGGCGACGATGAGGAAGTAGCCGGCGAAGCCCATGCTCTCGATCACGCCGAGCTCGTATTCGAGCCGGGTCGTGTAGGGGCTGCGCGCCTCGCCCTCGATCCCCAGCGCATCCAGCCGGCCTTCCAGGCCGCGCCGCGCCATGTCCCGCACCGTCTCGGCCTCGGTCATGCCAGGCTGCACCTTGGGGCACATCGGCAGCTCGGGCTTCTTGGTCTCGGCCATCACGGCGCAGCGGCGGGCGATGGCCAGGGTATTGTCGCAGGCCTCCGGCAGGTCGGCGAAAAGCTCCCACATGGCGGCGGCCGGCTTGAACCAGTGCTGCGGGGTGACCCGGCGGCGCTCCTTCTCGGACAGCAGGCGGCTTTCGGCGATGCAGAGCAGCGCGTCATGCGCCTCATGCATCGCGGGGGTGGCGAAATAGACGTCGTTGGCGGCGACGATGGGCAGGGCGAGGGCATCGGCCAGGGCCAGCAGCGGCGGCTCGACCTGCTTTTCCACCGGCAGGCCGTGGCGGTGCAGCTCGACCGCGATGCGGCCCGGGAAGAGTGCGGCGAGGCGGCGCAGCAGCGCCTCCGCCGGATCCCGCCGGCCTTCGGACAGCAGCCGGTTCACCGGGCCGCAGGTGCCCCCCGTCAGCAGGAAGAGCCCGGCGGCATGATCCTCCAGGATGGGCAGGGTGATGCAGGGCCGGCCGGAGGCATCCGCGCCGAGGAAGGAGCGGGAGGAGAGCCGCTGGAGGTTGTCCAGCCCCTGGGCATCCATCGCCAGCACCACGATCGGGTCGGGCGGCTGGCGCTCCGCCTCCGGCCGCGGGTCCGAGGCGGTGCGGGAGAGCCAGAGCTGGCAGCCCATGATGGGCTGGATGCCCTTGCCCGAGCAGCTCTGGGCAAATTCCAGCGCGCCGAAGAGATTGGCGGTATCGGTCAGCGCCACCGCCGGCATCTTCGCGTCCTTGGCCAGCGAGGCCAGCTTCTCCGCCTTGATGGCCCCCTCGGAGAGGGAATAGCTGGAATGGACGTGGAGGTGGATGAAGCCGGGGGCCGAGTCGCTCATGGCCTCCAGTCTAGCTCAGGCGGCGACCACGCGCCCATCGCGAAGGGTGACGACCCGATCCATCCGGGCCGCCAGCGCCGGATTGTGGGTCGCGATCAGCGCCGCCACCCCCTGCCCGCGCACGGCGGCCAGCAGCTCGGTGAAGACCAGCTCCGAGGTGCCGACGTCGAGGTTCCCGGTCGGCTCGTCTGCCAGCAGGATGCGCGGCGCATTGGCCAGGGCGCGGGCGATGGCGACCCGCTGCTGCTCCCCGCCCGAGAGGCGGCCGGGGCGGTGATGCTCCCGCCCGGTCAGGCCGAAGCTGGCGAGCAGGCTCCGCGCCCGCTCCCGCGCCGCGGCGCGGGGCACCGCATTGGCCATCTGCGGCAGCACCACGTTCTCCTCCGCCGTGAATTCCGGCAGTAGGTGGTGGAACTGGTAGACGAAGCCGATCTCGGTCCGGCGGATGGCGGTGCGGGCATCGTCGGAGAGCGTCCCGGCGGCGCGGCCGGCGACGAAGACCTCCCCCGCATCGGGCTTCTCCAGCAGCCCGGCGAGGTGCAGCAGGGTGGACTTGCCGGTGCCGGAGGGGGCGACCAGGGCGACGATCTCCCCGGCCTGCAGCACCATCTCGGCATCGGTCAGCACCGGCAGCTCCCCCGCCTCGGTGCGGAAGCGGCGGGAGACGCCCTGCAGGCGCAGCGGGGCCTCACTCATTGCGCAGCGCCTCCACCGGATCCAGCTTCGCGGCGCGCAGGCTGGGATAGACCGTCGCCAGCAGCGAGAGGCCAAGCCCCATCAGCACCACCTGCACCACCTCATGCGGGTCCACCACGGCGGGCAGCTGGCTCAGGAAATAGACCTCCGCGTTGAACAGCTCGGTTCCGGTGAGCGACTGCAGCGCTTGGCGGATGGTCTCGATGTTCAGGCAGAAGACCAGCCCGAGGCCGAAGCCGATCAGCGTCCCGGCGATGCCGACCGAGGCGCCGCAGAGCAGGAAGATGCGCAGGATCGAACCGCTGGTCGCCCCCATGGTGCGCAGGATGGCGATGTCCCGCCCCTTGTCCTTCACCAGCATGATCAGGCTGCTGACGATGTTGAAGGCGGCGACGATGATGATGAGCGTGAGGATGAGGAACATCACGTTCCGCTCCACCTGCACCGCGTTGAAGAAGCTGCTGTTGGCATCCTGCCAGTCGACGATCCGTACCGGCCGTTCGGCCCCGAGCGCCCGGCGGATCTCGGTATTGGCCGCCCGCACCCGGGTCGGGTCCTGGACGAAGACCTCGATCTGCGTCGCGGCATCGCCGGTCTGGAAGAAGAGCTGCGCCGCCGCCATCGGCAGATAGGCGAAGGTGCTGTCGTATTCGTTCATGCCGACGTTGAAGAGCGCGACGACCCGATAGGCACGGACCCGCGGCAGGGTGCCGAGCACCGTGGTGCGGCCCTGCGGCGAGACCAGGCTCACCCGGTCGCCGACGCCCACCCGCAGCTTGTTGGCGAGGCCGGTGCCGATGACGATGGCATCCTCGCCCTCGAAGCCGGCGAGCGAGCCGCGGCGGATGTTGGTGGCGATGATCGCCTTGGCCTTCAGGTCCTCCGGCTTGATGCCGCGCGCCAGGCCGCCGGCGGCGCCGCCCTGCTCGCTGGTCATCAGCACCTGGCCCTCGACGATGGGCGTCGCCATCACCACGCCGGGCACGGCGCGGATCGCCGCGGCCACCGGGTCGTAGTCCCGCACCGGCCCGCCATCCGCGGCATAGACGCCCATATGGCCGTTCAGCCCGAGGATGCGGCCCAGCAGCTCCTGCCGGAAGCCGTTCATCACGCTCATCACGATGATCAGGGTGGCGACGCCGAGGGCGATGCCGACCAGCGAGAAGATGGCGATGACCGAGACGAAGCGCTCCCCCTTGCGGGCGCGCAGGTAGCGGAAGGCGACGGCCCGCTCGAAGGCATTGAACATGATGCGGATCAGGCGCCCTTGATGCGGGCGATGGCATCCTCGAGCGACAGCTCCAGCCGCTCGCCGGTCGCGCGGTGCTTCAGCTCCACCTTGCCGGCCGCCGCGCCGCGCGGGCCGACGATGGCCTGCCAGGGATAGCCCATGAGGTCGGCATCGGCGAACTTCACCCCGGCCCGGTCGGCGCGGTCGTCGTAGACCGCATCCGGGTCGAAGGCCGCGTAGATCCGGTCGCACAGCGCATCGGTGGCGGCATCGCCCTGCTTCAGGTTCAGCACCGCGACCTTGAAGGGGGCGATCGCTTCCGGCCAGCGGATGCCGGCCTCGTCGTGGTTCGCCTCGATGATGGCGCCGACCAGGCGGGAGACGCCGATGCCGTAGCTGCCCATCTCGGGCACCACCATCTTGCCGTCCGGCCCGGCCACCTGCAGCCCCATCGCGGCGCTGTACTTGGTGCCGAAGTAGAAGATATGGCCGATCTCGATGCCGCGCGCCGAGACCTGGCGGTCGGCCGGGACCTGGGCCCAGGCGGCCTCGTCGTGCTTCTCGTCGGTCGCGGCGTAGCGGCTGGTCCAGAAGTCCATGACCGGCGAAAGGTCGCCGTCGTAGTCGACCGGCTGGGACAGCGCATCGAATTCGAG
Source organism: Belnapia sp. AC561 (assembly GCF_979252845.1). Taxonomy (NCBI): domain Bacteria; kingdom Pseudomonadati; phylum Pseudomonadota; class Alphaproteobacteria; order Acetobacterales; family Roseomonadaceae; genus Belnapia; species Belnapia sp. AC561. The sequence goes on along the minus strand of NZ_CEEDBP010000039.1, from coordinate 53,660 downwards.
CAGGTCGCGGTGCAGGTAGACCTGGCTCTCGCCGGTTTCCGCCAGGATCAGGAATTCATGGGAAAGGTTGCCGCCGATCGGGCCGGTATCGGCCTGCATCGGGATGGCCTTCAGCCCCATCCGGGCGAAGGTGCGGAGATAGGCGACGAACATCTGGCGGTAGGACTTCTGCGCCCCGGCATAGTCCAGGTCGAAGCTGTAGGCGTCCTTCATCAGGAATTCGCGGCCGCGCATGACGCCGAAGCGCGGGCGGACCTCGTCCCGGAACTTCCACTGGATGTGGTAGAGGTTGCGCGGCAGGTCCCGGTAGGACTTGGCGTAGGTCTTGAAGATGTCGGTGACCATTTCCTCGTTGGTCGGGCCGTAGAGCATCTCCCGGTCGTGCCGGTCTTTCAGCCGCAGCATCTCCGGCCCATAGGCGTCGTAGCGCCCGCTGGTCCGCCAGAGATCGGCGGTCTGGATGGTCGGCATCATGATTTCCTGAGCGCCGGCGCGGTCCTGCTCCTCGCGGACGATCTGCTCGACCTTCTGCAGCACCCGCCAGCCGAGCGGCAGCCAGGCATAGATGCCGGCGCTGGTCTGCCGGACCATGCCCGCGCGCAGCATCAGCCGGTGCGAGGCGATCTGCGCATCGGCCGGGGTTTCCTTGAGGGTCGGCAGGAAGGCGCGGGACAGGCGCAAGGCAGGCTCCTGGAGGAGAGGATATGGCGGCGGGACACTAGGGGCGGCGGGCCCGCTCCGCCAGGGGCCAGACCGCACCCCGCCCCGGCGAAGCAAAGGGCCGGTCCCCGGCTGCCTGGGCCGGGATGCCCGGCGCCCTCCCCGGTCGGTCGACTGCGCTGCTGCACTGCCGCAATTTTCTTTCGATGCTGCGCTGCGGTGCGCACGAATGTGAAAGAAATTTGTGCCTCGGCATTGGATATGCCTTGGCGAAACGCCAGCGGTGCAGTAAACGAAAAAAAGGGCCGTACCCCGTAGGATACGGCCCGAGTTTAGGGAGGAAACGCCAGTCACACGGCAGAAAGAGGACCAACCCTCTCTCTGTCATCATGATGGCGCCGGTGACTAACGAGGCACAACCGCAATCGATGCCCGGGTCGCCGAAAAAAGAAGCTGCTAGACCCGAAAAGTTCAAAAAGAAAGCGACACCCGCCAATTGGCGGGAAAGTCGCTCAATTTTCGGGCATCGCCCACCAGCCGCTGCGGAAGCTCATGAAGTCGCTGGAGATCCACAGGTAGACTCCGACGAAGATCACCCCCGACACCAGCGTGGTGATCAGCGCCTTGCGCCAGAGTCGCGGCGCCTGCGGCGTGCCGCGCCAGCCGCTCTCGGCATCGCTCTCCGGATCCGGACGGGTGCCGATCGGCAGGATGGTGAAAAGCACCACCCACCAGATGAGGAAATAGACGACGACGGCGCTGACGAGGCTCATGCGCCGTGTGTGGTCCCGGTTTGCCGCCGCGACAAGGCCGCGGCGGCCCGGAGGGTGCCGGAATAATCAGACGCGCAGCAGATGCACCTCGACATTCGGCCGCTTCTTCAGCCGCCGGCCGATGGCCTTGCGCAGCACGGTCCGCGCCGCCTCGCGCAGCGCGTCGTCCTCCCGCCGCAGGGAGTTCGGCAGGTCGCCGACCGCCCGGGCCAGATCGGCCGCGAGCTGGACCGAATCATGGTCGCCGCCCTCGAACAGGCCGGGGGCCGAGACCTGCGGCGTGCCCAGCACCCGGCCGTTCTGGTCGACGGCGAAGCTCGCCACCACCACGCCGTTGAAGAGCATCCGCTTGCGCGCCGCCAGCACGCCGCCCGAGAGCGGCAGCAGCCGGCCATTGTCCAGCGCGAGGCGCCCGGTCGGCACCCCCTCCACCACATCCGGCTTGCCCGGGGACAGCCGCAGCACGTCGCCATCCTCGACCAGCACCGGGATGGCGCCGAGGTCCTGGGCCAGCGCCGCATGTTCCGACAGGTGGCGCCATTCGCCATGCACCGGCACCGCGTATTTCGGCTTCACCAGCGCATAGAGGCGCTTGAGCTCGTCCCGCGCCGGATGGCCGGAGACATGCACCATATGGTCGTCGGCGGTCATGATCCGGCAGCCGCGCCGGGCCAGCTCGTCCTGCAGCTTCAGGATGCCGCGCTCGTTCCCCGGGATCATGCGGGAGGAGAAGATGACGGTATCCCCCTCCCCCAGGGCGATGGCGGGGTGGGTATCGGCGCCGATCTTGGCCAGCGCCGAGCGCGGCTCGCCCTGGCTGCCGGTGCAGATGATGAGCAGGTTGTCGTCGGGGATGAAGCCGGCCTCCTCCTCGGAGACGAAGGGCTCGATCTCCCGGAGGTAGCCGCATTCCCGCGCCGCGGCCTCGGCGTTGCGGAGCGAGCGGCCGAACAGCGCCACCTGCCGCCCTGCCGCCTGACCGGCGCGGGCGATGCTCTCGACCCGGGCGACGTTGGTGGCGAAGCAGGTCACGGCGACCCGGCCGCGCAGCCCCTTGATGATGGCGGCGAGGTTGCGCCGCACCTCGGCCTCGGAGCCGGAATGGCCCTCGACCAGCGCATTGGTCGAATCGCAGACCATGGCGAGGACGCCCTCCTCGCCCAGCTTGGCGAAGGCGGCCTCGTCGGTCGGCAGGCCGATCAGCGGCTCCGGATCCAGCTTCCAGTCGCCGGTATGCACCACCAGCCCATGCCGGGTGCGGATGGCGACCGCCTGGGCCTCCGGCACCGAATGGGCGACCCGGAGGAACTGCAGGTCGAAGGGCTTGAGGGAGACGCTGCCGCTGAGCGGCACGGTGATGACCTTGGCCTCGCCGTTCAGCCCGGCCTCGCCCAGCTTCCGCCGCAGCACGGCGGCGACGAAGGGCCCGGCATAGATCGGGCAGCGCAGCTGCGGCCAGAGATGGGCCACGGCGCCGACGTGATCCTCATGCGCATGGGTGATGACCAGGCCGACCAGGCGGTCCCGGCGCTCGGAGAGCCAGACCGGGTCGGGGACCATGACCTCGACTTCCGGCATCTCGGGCCCGCCGAAGCCGATCCCGCAATCGATGGCCAGAAGCTTGCCGTCGCATCGGTAGACGTTGAGGTTCATCCCGATCTCGCCGGTCCCGCCGAGCGGGATGAAGGCAAGATCATCGGCCGCATCAGGTGCGGCCGAGCCAATAAAATCGTTCATGCTTCCCTTCTAGGGCATAGTCGCGCCGGTTGCGCCGGCAACTTGGCCCCAGCCTTTCATACCGCGATCGATTCCTTCGCGGTCCGGAGCGCTGACCTTGGTCCCGGTCAAGGGGGCCGCTTCAACCCGGATCGCGCAGGGGTGTTTTCCCTAAGGTGGGGACCGGGTTGCGATCCGCCAACAGGCGAAGCCCCTCCAGCGTGAGATCGGGGTCGATCCGCTCGATCACCGCCGTGCCCTCGGCCAGCAGCGGGGCGAGGCCGCCGGTGGCGACGACCTTCATCCCGGCCTCCTGTTCCGCCCGGATCCGGCCGATGATGCCCTCGATCAGCCCGACATAGCCCCAGTAGATGCCGGATTGCATGGCGGCCACGGTATCCCGGCCGATGACCGCCTGCGGCCGGCCGATGCCGATGCGCGGCAGCCGGGCGGCGGCGCCATGCAGCGCCTCGAGCGAAAGGTTGATCCCCGGGGCGATGACGCCGCCGAGATAGGCGCCATCGGCATCGACCACGTCGAAGGTCGTCGCGGTGCCGAAATCGACCACCACCAGGGGACCGGCGTAATGCCGGTGCGCCGCCAGGGAGTTCAGCAGCCGGTCGGCGCCGACCTCGCCGGGGCGGTCCACCCGAATCTCGAATCCCCAGTCCAGCACCGCGCGGGCGACCAGGGGCTCGGCCAGGAACCACTCCCGGCAGAGGCGGCGGAGGTTGTAGAGCGCCGCCGGCACCACCGTGCCGATGACGCAGCGGTGGACGTCGCCGGGCTTGAGGCCGGAGTATTGCAGCAGCGCCAGCAGCCAGACGGCATATTCATCCGAGGTGCGGTCGGGCCGGGTGGCGATGCGCCAGCGGCCGCGCCATTCCTGGCCGTCATGCACGGCGAAGACGACGTTGGTATTCCCGGCGTCGATGGCCAGCAGCATGGCCTAGGGGCCCTCCGCCCGATGGTGGATCTCGCCGCTGCGGATGATGTGGCACTGGCCGTCGACCTCCAGCAGCAGCCCGCCGTCCTCGGCAAGCCCGGCATAGGCCCCGCCGGGAATCGGCCCGGCGCGGAGGACCAGGGGCGCGCCGAGCTCAGGCCCATGCGCCATCCAGGCGACGCGGACCGGGGCGAATCCCTCGGCCGCCTGGCGCCGGGCCCAATGGTCGATCCGGACGATCAGCCGGGCGGCGAAATCCTCCGGAGCTTCCACGGCGCCGAGGCAGGTGGTCGGCCGGTCCGGCAGCGCCGGGGCATGCGCCAGGTTCACCCCGATGCCGAGGCTGATCCAGTCCAGCGTGCCATCCGCCGCCAGGGCGCTTTCAGTGAGGATGCCCGCGCATTTGGCGCCATGCCGCAGCAGGTCGTTCGGCCATTTCAGCCGTAGTGCCGCCGGCGCGGGGTCCAGCGACCGGGCCGCCTCGGCCAGGGCGACGCCGGCGAGGAGGGACCATTGCCCCGCCTCCCGCACCGGACCCGGCGGGCGCAGCAGCATGGAGAGATAGAGATTGCCGGGCGGCGAGGTCCAGGCCCGGCCTGCCCTGCCCCGCCCCGCGGTCTGCCGCAGCGCCAGCACCGCCAGCCCCGCGGCCTCCCCCGCTTCCGCCGCCTGGGCGATGCGGTCGGAGGTGCTGGGCAGCGCCTCATGCACCTCCAGCCGCCAACCGGGCGGAAGTGTCACCCCAGCAGCGCCGCCGCCGCGGCCTGGGCCGCCGCCAGCATCGGTGCCGGCCAGAGGCAGAACAGCAGGGTGAACAACCCGCTGCCGGCCATGACGATGGTGAGGCTGGCGGGCGCCTGGTCGAGCGCGCCGACCGGCTGGTCGAAGTACATCACCTTGACCACGCGGAGGTAGTAGTAGGCCGAGACCACGCTGGTCAGCACGCCGATGACGGCCAGCGTCCAGAAGCCGCCCTGCACCGCCGCGAGGAAGACATACAGCTTGCCGAAGAAGCCGGCGAGCGGCGGGATGCCGGCCATGGAGAACATGAAGATCGCCATCCACATGGCGGTCGTCGGATCGGTGCGGCCGAGCCCGGCGAGATCCTCGATCCGCTCCACCGCCCGGCCCTGCCGGCGCATGGCGACCAGCACGGCGAAGGTGCCGAGGTTCATGAAGACGTAGATCGCCATGTAGACCAGCAACCCGCGCAGGCCGATGTCCGAGCCGACCGCGAGGCCCATCAGCGCATAGCCGACGTGGCCGATGGAGGAATAGGCCATCAGCCGCTTCAGGTTGGTCTGGCCGATGGCGGCAAAGCCGCCGAGGATCATCGAGCCCATGGAGATCAGCAGGATCACCTGCTGCCACTGGGCGATGAGGTCGCCGAAGGGGCCGAGCAGGACGCGCGCCAGCAGCGCGATGGCGGCGACCTTGGGGGCGGAGGCGAAGAAGGCGGTCACCGGCGTCGGCGCGCCCTCATAGACATCCGGCGTCCACATGTGGAAGGGCACGGCGGAGATCTTGAAGGCGAGGCCGGTGATGACGAAGACCACGCCAACGATGACGCCGGCCGAGACGCCCTGCTGCGCCGAGAAGGCATCCGCCAGCCGGTCGAAGTTGGTGGTGCCGGCGAAGCCATAGACCAGCGAGGTGCCATAGAGCAGCAGGCCCGAGGCCAGCGCGCCGAGGACGAAATACTTCAGCCCGGCTTCGGCCGAGCGCGCATTGTCCCGGTTGAAGGCGGCGATGACATAGAGCGGCAGCGAGAGCAGCTCGAGCCCGATGTAGAGCGACATCAGGTCGTTGGCCGAGATCATGACCATGGCGCCGAGCGTGGCGAAGACCGCCAGCACCGGATACTCGAAGCGGCCCAGGCCTTCCTTCTCGTTGAAGTCGATCGAGAGCAGCAGGCTGACCGCGGCGGCGCCGAGGGTCAGCACCTTCATGAAGTTGCTGAAGCCATCCGCGACGTAGTGGCCGGCGAGCGCCGTGCCCTCCCCCTGGCCGAGCACCAGCACGGCGGTGAAGAGCAGCGCGCCGATGGCGCCCATGGTGATGGGGAAGAAGCTTTCCTTCTTCGGGATGACGCCGACCAGCAGCAGCAGCAGGCCGGCGCAGCCGAGGACGAGCTCCGGCAGGGCAAGGGTCCATTCCATGGTCTTACATTCCCGCCAGGCGGCTGATGCTCAGGGCGGCCTCGTGCCGCGCGACCAGCGCGGCGACGGTCGCCTCGAAGAAGGACAGGAAGGGCTGCGGATAGATGCCCATCCAGAGGGTCAGGATGATGAGCGGCGCGAAGACCGCATATTCGCGCGGGCTGAGGTCGAGCAGCGCCCGCACGTCGTCCCGGGTGATGGCCCCGAAAGAAACGCGGCGATAGAGCCAGAGCATGTAGCAGGCCCCCAGCACCATGCCGGTCGCGGCGCCGAAGGCGACCCAGGGATTGACCCCCCAGGCCCCGACGATGACCAGGAACTCGCCGACGAAGTTGGCGGTCCCCGGCAGGCCGATGGAGGCCATGGTGAAGAGCATGAAGACCAGCGCATAGGCCGGCATCACCTTGGCAGTGCCGCCGTAGCGCAGGATCTCGCGGCTATGCAGCCGGTCGTAGAGCACGCCGACGCAGAGGAAGAGCGCGCCGGAGACGACGCCATGCGCCAGCATGGTGAAGAGCGCGCCCGAGAGACCCTGCTGGTTGAAGGTGAAGATGCCGAGCGTGACGATGCCCATATGCGCCACGGAGGAATAGGCGATGAGCTTCTTCATGTCCTCCTGCGCCAGCGCCACCAGGGAGGTGTAGACGACGGCGACGATGGACAGGACGAAGATCAGCGGCGCGAATTCGGCGCTGGCATTGGGCAGCAGCGGCAGGGTGAAGCGCAGGAACCCATAGGCGCCCATCTTCAGCAGCACGCCGGCGAGGATGACGGATCCGGCGGTCGGGGCTTCCACGTGCGCATCCGGCAGCCAGGTATGCACCGGCCACATCGGCACCTTTACCGCGAAGGAGCAGAGGAAGGCGAAGAAGATCCAGGTCTGGGCCGAGCGCGGCACGGCATACTCGAACAGCGCCGGGATATCGGTCGTGCCGGCATTGTACCAGAGATACAGGATGGCCAGCAGCATCAGCACGCTGCCGAGCAGCGTGTAGAGGAAGAACTTGAAGGCGGCATAGACCCGCCGCGGCCCGCCCCAGATGCCGATGATCAGGAACATCGGGATCAGCACGGCCTCGAAGAAGACGTAGAAGACGATGAAGTCGAGGGCGGCGAACATGCCGACCATCATCGTCTCCAGCACCAGGAAGGAGACCATGTAGTCCCGCACCCGGGTGGTGACCGATTCCCAGGAGGCAAGGATGCAGAGCGGCGTCAGCGCGGTCGACAGCAGGACGAACAGCACCGAGATGCCGTCGACGCCCATGTGGTAGCCGACGCCGAATTCCGGCAGCCAGGCCAGCTTCTCCTCGAACTGGAAGCCGGAGGAGGCATGGTCGAACTTCACCCAGAGGATGAGGCTCAGCAGGAAGACGATGAGGCTGGTCCAGAGCGCCGCCCAGCGGGCATTGCGGGCGACCACCGCCTCATCCCCGCGGACGGACATGATGATGGCGGCACCCGCCAGCGGCAGGAAGGTGAGCAGCGAGAGGAGCGGGAAGCCGGCGGCGTTCATTCTCAGCGCCCGATCAGGAAGAGAGAGACGAAGATGACGAGGCCGATGATCATGGTGAAGGCGTAGTTCGCCACCCGGCCGGTCTGCAGCCGCACCGCGCCGCGCGCCACGCCGGCGGCGAGCCCCGCCGCGCCATTCGGCATGCCGTCGATGATCTGCGCATCGCCGACCTTCCAGAGCTGCCGCGCCAGGCGACGCAGCGGCTGCACGAAGATCGCGTCATAGAGCTCGTCGAAGTACCACTTGTTCAGCAGGAACAGGTAGATCCCGCGGAAGCTGGACGCCAGCCGCGCCGGGATGCCCGGCGCGAACATGTACATGACATAGGCCAGCGCGATGCCGACCACGCCGATGACGGTCGGCGCCAGCGGCACCCATTCCGGCACCTCATGCATCGCATGCAGGATGTGGTTGTGCGCGCCGTTGAAGATCGCGCCGTTCCAGAATTCGTGCTCGTGCTCGCCGATGAAGAAGGGCGCGAAGACCGCGCCGGCCAGCACCGCACCCACCGACAGCAGCAGCAGCGGGATCAGCATGACCGCCGGGCTTTCGTGCACATGCTCCATGGTGTGGTGATCCGCCCGCGGCTTGCCGTGGAAGGTCATGATCAGCAGGCGCCAGGAATAGAAGGCGGTCAGGAAGGCGGCGACCAGCCCGCAGACGAAGGCATAGAGGCCGACCACGCTATGCGAGGCGAAGGCCGCTTCCAGGATGGCGTCCTTCGAATAGTAGCCGGCGAAGAAGGGGATGCCGGCCAGGGCTAGGCTGCCGATCCACATGACGACATAGGTCACCGGGATCTTGGTCCAGATGCCGCCCATCTTGCGCATGTCCTGCTCGTCGGACATGGCATGGATCACGCTGCCGGCGCCGAGGAAGAGCAGCGCCTTGAAGAAGGCATGGGTGAAAAGGTGGAAGATCGCCACCTGATAGGCGCCCACGCCCGCGGCGAAGAACATGTAGCCGAGCTGCGAGCAGGTGGAATAGGCGATCACCCGCTTGATGTCGTTCTGCACGCAGCCGATGGTCGCGGCGAACAGCGCCGTGCTGGCGCCCACCACGGTGACGATCTGCAGGGCGACGGGGGCGTATTCCATGATCGGCGACATGCGCGCCATCAGGAAGACGCCGGCCGTCACCATGGTCGCCGCATGGATCAGCGCGGAGACGGGCGTCGGCCCCTCCATCGCATCCGGCAGCCAGGTATGCAGGCCGAGCTGCGCCGACTTGCCGCAGGCACCGAGGAAGAGGAGCACGCCGATCAGCTCGATCGCCGGGAGGCCGGCGAAGCGGTCGTTCGCGTGCTCGGCGACGCTGGCGAAGATGGTGTCGAACTCGACGCTGCCGAAGACGAAGAAGGTCAGCGCCACGCCCAGCATGAAGGCCACGTCGCCGACGCGGTTGACGATGAAGGCCTTCATCGCCGCGCGGTTCGCGCTCTCGCGGTCGTACCAGTAGCCGATGAGCAGGTAGGAGGCGAGGCCGACGCCCTCCCAGCCGAAGAACAGCTGGACCAGGTTATCCGCCGTCACCAGCATCAGCATCATGAAGGTGAAGAGGCTGAGATAGGCGAAGAAGCGCGCCGGCGTCGCGTCATGCGACATGTAGCCGACCGAGTAGAGATGGATCAGCGTCGAGATGAAGGTGACCATCGCCACCATCACCACGCTGAGCGTGTCGTAGCGCAGCGCCCAGGAGAACTCGAGGCCACCCACGTCCATCCAGGTCAGCAGCGGAATGGTCGCCGGATGGCTGTCGAAGGCCACTTGGCCGAAGGCGAGGCTGCCGCAGACGGCGGCCAGCGCCATGCAGGCCACGGTGCACCACTGGGCCAGCCTGTCGCCAAGCCAGCGTCCGAGGAATCCGCTGAGGCAGGCGCCCAGCAGGGGAAAGAAGATCGCGCCAACGAACATGGGTTCAGCCCTTCAGCGTCGAGATATCCTCGACCTCGATGCTGCCGCGGTTGCGGAAGTAGACGACGACGATGGCGAGCCCGATGGCAGCTTCCGCCGCGGCGACGGTGAGCACGAACATGGCGAAGATCTGGCCGGTGAGGTCGTTCAGCCAGGCCGAGAAGGCCACGAAGTTCAGGTTCACCGCGAGCAGGATCAGCTCCACGCTCATCAGGATGACGATGACATTCTTCCTGTTGAGGAAGATGCCGAAGATGCCGAGCACCAGCAGGATCGCGCTGACGGTCAGGTAATGGGCGAGCCCGATCTCCATCAGTGGTGGCTCCCGTGCCCGGTATCATGCGTGACCGCCGGCTTCTCCGGCTCGGGTTCCGGCGGCCGGCGGATGCCGAGCACGCCGATGCCGACGCCGCTCGGCACCTTCTCCAGCGAGACGGAGCCGCTGCGCGAAACCTGCGCCCCGATGTTCTGCCGGCGCGAGGCGGTGGACTTCCGGTGGGTCAGCACGATCGCCCCGATCATCGCCACCAGCAGGATCAGGCCCGAGGCCTGGAAGAGGTAGACGTAGTCCGTATAGAGGATGCGGCCGATCGCCATGGCATTGGTCACGTCCCCGCCCGGATTGGGCGAGAGCCGCAGCTCCGCCGACTGGTCGGCGAAGGTCCAGCTGCCGAGCACCAGCAGCAGCTCGAGGAAGAGGATGGCGCCGACCACCGCGCCCACCGGGGCATAGCGCTGGAAGCCCTCCCGCAGCCGGGCGAAGTCGATGTCCAGCATCATCACGACGAAGAGGAACAGCACCGCGACCGCGCCGACATAGACGATGACCAGAATCATCGCCAGGAACTCCGCCCCCGCGATCAGGAACAGCGCCGCGGCATTGAAGAAGGCGAGGATGAGGAAGAGCACGCTATGGACGGGGTTGCGTGCCGTCACCACCATGACCGCCGAGGCGATCAGGATGGCGGCGAACAGGTAGAAGGCGAGAGCGGCGATCATCGGGGTATCCGCTTCAGCGATAGGGGGCGTCGAGTTCGAGCCGCTTGGCCAGCTCGGGCTCCCAGCGGTCACCGTTCGAGAGCAGCCGGTTCTTGTCGTAGAGCAGCTCCTCCCGGGTCTCGGTGCTGAACTCGAAGTTCGGCCCCTCGACGATGGCATCCACCGGGCAGGCTTCCTCGCACATCCCGCAATAGATGCACTTGGTCATGTCGATGTCGTAGCGCGTGGTGCGGCGGCTGCCGTCCTCGCGTGGCTCGGCCTCGATGGTGATGGCCTGCGCCGGGCAGACCGCCTCACACAGCTTGCAGGCGATGCAGCGTTCCTCGCCATTGGGGTAGCGGCGCAGCGCGTGCTCCCCCTTGAAGCGCGGGCTGATCGCCCCTTTCTCGAAGGGGTAGTTGATCGTGACCTTCGGCTTGAAGAGGTAGGAAAAGGTCAGCGCCATGCCCGAGACGATCTCGGTCAGCAGCAGGCTGCGGGCGACGCGGTCGAGGGTTGCCATGACGCGATCCTTAGGCCGGGAGCCAGCCGGCAAGCTTCAGCACCGCCGCCGTCAGGATCAGCCAGACCAGGCTGAAAGGCAGGAAGACCTTCCAGCCCAGCCGCATCAGCTGGTCGTAGCGGTAGCGCGGGAAGGTGGCCCGTACCCAGATGAAGACGAAGAGAAGCAGCGCGATCTTCAGAGCGAACCAGACGAAGCCCGGGATCCAGATGAAGGGCTCCACATGCATCGGCGGATGCCAGCCACCCAGGAAGAGGATGGTGGTCAGCGCCGACATCAGGATCATGTTCGCGTATTCGCCGAGGAAGAACAGCGCGAAGGACATGCTGGAGTATTCGACGAAGAAGCCGGCCACCAGCTCGGACTCGCCCTCCGGCAGGTCGAAGGGGGCCCGGTTGGTTTCGGCCAATGCACTGATGAAGAAGATGACGAACATCGGGAAGAGCGGGATGAAGAACCACACCCGCTCCTGCGCCCGGACGATGTCCGAGAGGTTCAGCGAGCCGACGCAAAGCAGCACGGTCACGATGACGAAGCCGATCGAGACCTCGTAGCTGACCATCTGCGCCGCCGAGCGCAGCGCGCCGAGGAAGGCGTATTTCGAGTTGCTGGCCCAGCCGGCGATGATGACGCCATAGACGCCGAGCGAGCTGACCGCGAAGAGGTACAGGATCCCGACGTTGATGTCGGCGATGGCCCAGCCATCCTGCACCGGGATCACCGCCCAGGCGATCATCGCCAGCATGAACAGCAGGATCGGCGCCAGCACGAAGAGGAAGCGATTGGCCCCGGAGGGGATGATCGTTTCCTTCATCAGCATCTTGATGGCATCGGCGAAGGGCTGCAGCAGGCCGAAGGGGCCGACCACGTTCGGCCCGCGCCGCAGCTGCATCGCCGCCAGCACCTTGCGTTCCGCCAGGGTCAGGTAAGCGACACCGATCAGCACCGGCACCAGCAGCGCCAGGGTCTGCGCCACCGTGATCGCCAGGATCCCGATGGGCGAGGCGAGAAAAGCATCCATCCCGCCTACTCCGCAGCCTGGGGCAGATAGGTCCGCGCGCATTCCGCCATGGTGGCGGAGGCGCGGCTGATCACATCGGCCTGCCAGTAGTTGGCGACCGCCGGGGTGAAGGCCGCGGCGGACACCGTCGCCACCTCGCCCGCCGGGCCGGCCTGATCGGTGCAGCCATGCGGCACGAAGCCGTCGCCGGCAAAGACCGGATTCACCTCGGCCAGCCGGGCCCGCACGCCGTCGAGGCTGTCATAGGGCAGCCGGGCGCCGAGCAGTTCGGAAGCGGCGCGGATGATCTTCCAATCCTCCCGCGCCTCGCCCGGCGGATAGACCGCGAGGCGCCCGCGCTGCACGCGGCCCTCGGTATTCACCCAGGTCGCGTCCTTCTCGGTATAGGCCGCGCCCGGCAGGATGACGTCGGCCCGTGCCGCGCCGGCCTCGCCATGGTGGCCCTGATAGACCACGAAGGCCCCATCCGGCACGCCACCGGGCTCGGCGCCCAGCAGCCAGAGCCCCTGCACATCGGCCGGGATGCCGGTGGTGAAGCCGAGGTCGAGCGGCGCCACCTGCCCGCCGAACTGGTGCAGCATGTTGAAGCCGTGCCAATCCGCCTGCAGCATGTTGTTCTGCGCCGCGATCTGCCAGGCCGCCGCCAGCACCGCGGCGCCGTCGCCGCGGGTCAGCGCGCCGCGGCCGAGGATGAGCATCGGCTTCTTGGCCGCGCGCAGCACCTCGTTGAAGCGGTGGCTGCCGCCGGCGATCGCCGTCAGCGCCGCGCCCCCCTCACCCAGCCAGTCATGGCCATAGGTCAGGTCCAGCCCGCGCGGGCCGATGAAGCCGATGGGGAAGTTGCCGGCCACCACCCGCTTGCGGATGCGGGCATTGATCACCGGCGATTCGAGCCGCGGATTGCTGCCGATGATCAGCAGCGCATCCGCCTCCTCGATCCCGGCGATGCCGGTATTGAAGGTGTAGAAGTCGCGCCGCGAGGCATCGATCGCCGCGTCGTCGACCCGGCATTCGAGATGGGTGCTGCCCAGCGCCGCCATCAGGTCGCGCAGCGCCACGGTCGCCTCGGCATCCACCAGGTCGCCGACCACGGCGCCGAGCTTCTTGCCGCGGAAGCCCTCGGCGATGGCGGTGAAGGCTTCCATCCAGGTCGCCGGCACCAGCTTGCCGCCCTTGCGCAGCCAGGGCCGGTCCAGCCGGCGACGCTTCAGCCCGTCGAAGGCGAAGCGGCCGCGATCGGCCATCCATTCCTCGTTCACGTCGTCATTGGTGCGCGGCATGATCCGCAGCACCTCGCCCGAACGGGCGTCGATTCGGATGTTGGTGCCCGTCGCATCCAGCACGTCGACGCTATCGGTCTTCCGCAGCTCCCAGGGCCGGGAGACGAAGGCATAGGGCCGGCTGGTCAGGGCGCCGACCGGGCAGATGTCGATCAGGTTGCCCGACAGCTCGGTGGTCAGCGCCTTCTCGACATAGGTGCCGATTTCCATGTTCTCGCCGCGGTTGGTCGCGCCGAGCTCCGGCACGCCGGCAACCTCCGTCGCGAAGCGCACGCAGCGGGTGCACTGGATGCAGCGGGTCATGATCGTCTTGACCAGCGGGCCCAGGTACTTGTCCTTCACCGCCCGCTTTTCCTCGCGGTAGCGGCTGGCATCCTTGCCGAAGGCGACCGCCTGGTCCTGCAGGTCGCACTCGCCGCCCTGGTCGCAGATCGGGCAATCCAGCGGGTGGTTGATCAGCAGGAATTCCATGACGCCGCGGCGGCCGTTGCGGACCATCGGACTGTCGGTGAAGACCTTCATGCCATCCGCGACCGGATAGGCGCAGGAGGCGATGGGCTTCGGCGCCTTCTCAACCTCGACCAAGCACATCCGGCAATTGCCGGCGACGCTCAGACGTTCGTGGTAGCAGAAGCGCGGGATCTCCTTGCCGGCCGCTTCGCAGGCCTGCAGCACGGAGACGCCGTTCGGCACCTCCACTTCGATCCCGTCGACGGTAACCTTCGCCATGGGTGCTACTCCGCCGCCATGGGCAGGGCGCGCGTGCCGCGCGATGCCTTGAAGGCGGCAATGCGTTCTTCCATCATCGGCCGGAAGTGCCGGATCAAGCCCTGCACCGGCCAGACGCCGCCATCGGCGAGCGCACAGATCGTGTGCCCCTCGATCTGCCGCGTCACCTGCTCGAGGATGTCGATCTCGTCGACCTCGGCGCGGCCCTCGACCATGCGGTCCATCATGCGCTTCACCCAGCCCATGCCTTCGCGGCAGGGGGTGCACTGGCCGCAGCTCTCATGCTTGTAGAAGGTCGAGAGCCGGGCGATCGCCTTGATGAGGTCGGTGGACTTGTCCATCACGATGACGCCCGCGGTGCCGAGGCCGGTCTTGTGCTCCCGCAGCGCGTCGAAATCCATCAGCACGTCGTCGCAGACGGATTTCGGGATCATCGGCGTGGAGGACCCGCCGGGGATCACCGCCAGCAGGTTGTCCCAGCCGCCGCGCACGCCGCCGGCGTGCTTCTCGATAAGCTCCCGCAGCGGGATGCTCATCTCCTCCTCGACGTTGCAGGGCTTGTTCACATGGCCCTGGATACAGAAGATCTTGGTGCCGCTGTTCTTCGGCCGCCCGAAGCCGGCGAACCAGGCGGCGCCACGGCGCAGGATGGTCGGCACCACCGCGATGGTCTCGACGTTGTTCACCGTCGAGGGGCAGCCATAGAGCCCGACGGCCGCCGGGAAAGGCGGCTTCAGCCGCGGCATCCCCTTCTTGCCCTCGAGGCTCTCGATCAGCGCCGTCTCCTCGCCGCAGATATAGGCGCCGGCGCCGCGGTGGACGTAGAGGTCGAAGTCCCAGCCGCCGCCGCAGGCATTCGGCCCGAGCAGCCCCGCCGCATAGGCCTCGTCGATGGCGGCCTGCAGCACCAAGTGCTCGTTGTAGTATTCGCCGCGGACATAGATGTAGCCGGCATGCGCGCCCATCGCCACGCCGGCGATCAGGCAGCCCTCGACCAGCGTATGCGGGTCATGCCGCAGGATGTCGCGGTCCTTGCAGGTGCCGGGCTCGGACTCATCCGCGTTCACCACGAGGTAATGCGGCCGGTCGCTCGCCTGCTTCGGCATGAAGGACCATTTCAGCCCGGTCGGGAAGCCGGCGCCGCCGCGGCCGCGCAGGCCGGAGTTCTTCAACTCCTCGATGATCCAGTCGCGGCCCTTGGCGATCAGCGCGCCGGTGCCGTCCCATTGCCCGCGCTTGCGCGCGCCAGCCAGGCGCCAGTCGTGCAGGCCGTAAAGATTGGTGAAGATGCGGTCCTTGTCGCTCAGTGCCACGACCTATTCTCCCGCCACATCGGTCAGGGTCTGCGGTCCGCCGACCGGGGCGCTGGTCTGGCGGCCGATGACCGAACCCGGCTCCGGCCGCTCGCCGCGCCGCAGCGCCTCGAGCAGCTTCACCGTGTTGTCGTAGTCCATGTCCTCGTAGTAGTCGTCGTCGACGCAGAGGATCGGCGCGTTCACGCAGCCGCCGAGGCATTCGACCTCGGTCATGGTGAACATGCCGTCCTCGCTGGTCTGGCCATAGCCCGAGAGATGCCCGGCATCGCGGCAGGCGCGCGCCACGTCATCCGAGCCGCGCAGCCAGCAGGGCGTCGTGCCGCAGACCTGCAAGTGATACTTGCCGATCGGCTTCATGTTGAACATGAAGTAGAAGGTGGCGACCTCGTAGACGCGGATCGCCGGCATGCCGAGCCGCTCGCCGACCGCATCCATGCCCTTGTTCGGGACCCAGGCGCTGCCGGTCTGGCGCCTCATCTGCTTCTGCACGACGTACAGCAGCGGGATCACCGCGCTGGCCTGCTTGCCCGGCGGATAGCGCTTCACGATGGTGTCGATCGCCTTCAGGCTCTCGTCGTCGAAGGCGAAGCTGTCGGGCTGGATGAAGTCCGTCACCGGTCGATCTCCCCGAAGACGATGTCGAGCGAACCGATGATCGCCACGGCATCGGCCAGCATGTGCCCCTTCGAGAGCACTTCCATGGCCTGCAGATGGGCATAGCCCGGCGCGCGGATCTTGCAGCGATACGGCCGGTTGGTCCCGTCGGCGACCATGTAGACGCCGAACTCGCCCTTCGGCGCCTCGGTCACCGTATAGGTCGCGCCGGCGGGCACGTGATAGCCCTCGGTATAGAGCTTGAAGTGGTGGATCAGCGATTCCATCGACCGCTTCATCTCGCCACGGGAGGGCGGCACGATCTTGTTGTCCAACACCTTGATCGGCCCCGGCTTCAGCCGTGCCAGGCACTGCTTCACCATGCTGAGGCTCTGGCGCATCTCGAGCATGCGCACGAGGTAGCGGTCGTAGCAGTCGCCCTGCCGCCCCACGGGGATCTCGAAGTCGAGCTGGTCGTAGATCTCGTAGGGCTGCGACTTGCGCAGGTCCCAAGGCACGCCCGAGGCGCGCAGGCAGGGGCCGGAGAAGCCCCATTCCATCGCCATCTCGGCGGTCATGATGCCGATGTCGACGGTACGCTGCTTGAAGATGCGGTTGTTGGTCAGCAGCCCCTCGAGGTCGGCGAGGAACTTCGGGAATTGCTCGCACCAGCCGGCGATCCGCTCGTCGAGCCCGGCAGGCAGGTCCTTCGCCACGCCGCCGGGGCGGAAGTAATTCACGTGGTAGTGGCTGCCGCCGACCGCCTCGTAGAATTCCAGCAGGTGCTCGCGCTGCTCGAAGCCCCAGAGTGCCGGCGTGATGGCACCGCAATCCAGCGCATAGGTCGTGACGTTCAACAGGTGGTTCAGGATGCGTGTCAGCTCGGCGAACATCGTGCGGATAACCCGGGCGCGGATCGGCACGTCGCCCTCGATGCCCAGCAGCCGCTCCACCGCGATGGCGAAGCTGTGCTCCATGCACATCGGGCTGACGTAATCCAGCCGGTCCATGTAGGGCAGCGCCTGGAGGTAGGTCTTGTACTCGATCAGCTTCTCGGTGCCGCGGTGCAGCAGCCCGATATGCGGATCGGCCCGCTCCACCATCTCGCCCTTCATCTCGAGGATGAGGCGCAGCACGCCATGCGCGGCCGGATGCTGCGGGCCGAAGTTGATGGTGTGGCTATCGACCTCGACGGTGCGGGTCGGCTCGTTCGGGGAGGTGAGGCTCATGGCTTCGGACCCTCGACCTTGGCGACCGGCGGTTCGACCCGGTTGAGGAACACCTTCTCGTCGCCCGGCAAGGTCGTCATGTTTTCCCAAGGGCTGAGGAAGTCGAAGTTGCGGAAGTCTTGGGTGAGCTTCACCGGCTCATAGACCACCTGCTTGCGTTCCTCGTCGTAGCGGACCTCGACGTGGCCGGTCAGCGGGAAGTCCTTGCGCAGCGGATGGCCCTCGAAGCCGTAGTCCGTCAGCAACCGGCGGAGATCGGTCTGACCTTCGAAGACGATGCCGTACATGTCCCAGGCCTCGCGCTCGTACCAGGTGGCGCAGGGCCAGACATGGATGAGGCTCGGCACCGGCGTCGTCGCGTCGGTCGAGACGATGACGCGCAGGCGCTGATTCTTCGACAGGCTCAGCAGGTTGTAGATCACCTCGAAGCGCAGTGGCCGCTCCGGCCAGTCGGCGCCGCAGAGGTCCATGAGCTGCTCGAAGCCGAAGCGGTCGCGCAACGTGGTCATGGCCTCGACCAGCCCCTCGCGCGGCAGGGTCAGCACCAGCTCGGCATTGCGCTCGATCTCGGTGGCGCCACCCGGGATGGCGGCGAGCAGGGCTTCGCCGAGCCCGGTCAGTGTCTCGTTCTCAGCCACGCAGGATGGTCCCCTGACGCCGGATCTTCTTCTGCAACTGCATGATCCCGTAGACCAGCCCCTCGGCGGTCGGCGGGCAGCCCGGCACATAGACATCGACCGGCACGATCCGGTCGCAGCCGCGCACCACGCTGTAGCTGTAGTGGTAGTAGCCGCCGCCATTGGCGCAGCTGCCCATGCTGATGACCCAGCGCGGCTCCGACATCTGGTCGTAGACCTTGCGCAGCGCGGGGGCCATCTTGTTGGTCAGCGTGCCGGCGACGATCATCACGTCCGATTGCCGCGGCGAACCGCGCGGGATGATGCCCAGCCGGTCGAGATCGTAGCGCGCCATATAGGCGTGGATCATCGGCACCGCGCAGCAGGCCAGGCCGAAGGTCATCGGCCAAAGGCTGCCGGTGCGGGCCCAGTTCACCACCTTGTCGAGGTTGGCGACGACGAAGCCCTTGTCCTCGATCTCGCCGGTGATGCCCTTCACGACGGCATCCTGCGCCGCGCCGGGCGCCAGATGGTCACGGTTCCAGGCGATGGTATCGGTGTTGTCGCTCATGGGATCCTCCGGTGCGACGGCCAAGCCGTCACTCCCAGTCCAGGGCGCCCTTGCGCCATTCATAGACGAAGCCGACCGTCAGCACGCCAAGGAAGGCCACCATCGACAGGAAGCCGAACCAGCCGATGCCGCCCAGCGCCACCGCCCAGGGAAACAGGAAGGCCACCTCCAGATCGAAGATGATGAAGAGGATGGCCACCAAGTAGAAGCGCACGTCGAAGCGCCGCCGCGTATCGTCGAAGGGCTCGAAGCCGCATTCATAGGCGGAAAGCTTTTCCGGATTGGGCTTCTGCCGGGCCACCAGCAGGCTGCCGCCCACCATGGCGATGGCGATGCCCCCGGCGATGCCCAGGAAGACCAGGATCGGGAAATATTCGGCCAGCAGCGGCTGGGTCATGTGTGCTCCGCCTTCAGACGCGCATTGGGAGCAAGCCGCAGCCTTTCAAGAGACCAGAGGCAAGCTTTACCGCAGCGCAGCGCGGCCGGACATTAGCCCTGCCCCGCGCGCTCCGCCATAGGGGGAGCAGCCTTTAACAGCCTGCATTTGGGGTCGCTGAACTGGAACGAAAAGGGGCCAGAATGCGGCAGAGGCGCCGTCCCTTCACAGGAACGGCGCCTCTGGTGCCTTGCTGTCCGCGTGGCGCGAGTGACGGGGCTCGAACCCGCGACCTCCGGCGTGACAGGCCGGCGCTCTAACCAACTGAGCTACACCCGCCCGCGAACAGGAGCCGGGGTTTATGGGGAGGAGCCGATGGTGTCAAGCGCCCCCGAAGCATCCCGCCTCAGTAAATCACCACGATGGGCGGCGGGGTGAGCGCCGCGGCCAGGGCGACCGAGGCCCACATCGTCGCAGTTTCCTGTGCCTGCATGGCAAGTCGCTGCTGGAAGGCCTGTTCGGCCTGCACCGCCTGGTCCACCTGCTGCAGCCAGCGCCGGGCCTCGGCATCGCCCCGGCTTGCCGCGAGCGACAGCCAGCTCCGCGACTCCTGCAGGTCCTGGCCCATTTCCTCGAGCCCGGTCATGTAGAGCCGCCCGACCGCCTTCTGCGCCGGCAGGAAGCCGTTCTGGGCGGAGCGCCGCATCCATTGCAGCGCCTCGTAGGAGCGGCGGGAGACGCCGTCGCCGCGGAAATACATGAGCCCGAGGTTGTACTGGCTTTCCGGCACGCCCTTCTCGGCCGCCAGGGTGAACCATTTGGCTGCCTCGGCCGAGTCGCGCGGCAGGCCGCGGCCCTGCAGGAACAGGAAGCCGAGGTTGTGCGCCGCCTGGGCCACGCCGCCATTGGCCGCATCGGTATAGAGCTGGATGGCCCGGGCCCGGCCGCCCGGGGCCGCCCCCTGCTCCGCCAGCTTGCCGAGGCGGTACATGGCGAAGGGCATGCCGGCGCTGGCCGCGACTTCGTAATTTTGCGCCGCCTGGGCGGCGTTGCGCGGCAGCCCGCCGGCGCCGAACTCATAGGCCTGGCCCAGCCGATAGGCCGCACCGGGATCGCCCGCCGCCGCCCCGGCCCGCAGCTCGGCCACCGACTCGCCCTTGTAGAGATCGGGGTCCGCCTGGCGCTGCAGCCGGGCATCGTCGGCAACGACCAGGGTCTGCGCCTGGCTCGACTGGATCCGACAGCCGGATTGGTCGCAGACCTGCATGCCGGGGCCGAAGCCGCTGCCGCCGACCATCTGCGGCTGGCATCCCGCCAGCAGCAGGCCGAAGCCGAGCGCCGCGGTGGCCATGCCACCGCGGCCACCCGCCTCAGCGCGAACGAAGCGCGCCGCCACCGGTGCCGAGCCCGCCGCGGACGTCCTGCGCGCGGTAGTTCCGCACCGCGACGACCAACTTGTTGTAGGAATCGACGAAGGCCGCGACCGTCGCCTGACCCGCCGGCGTGCGCTGGTAGCCGCCCAGCACGCCGCCCGCCGTGGCGCCGAAGCCGCCCATCACCGCGCCGAAGTTGGTAGCCGTGGCGGAGCCTTCCGAGGCCGCGACCTGCACGCCGCTACGCATGTCGAAGACCGACATGGTGACCGAGGTTGCCGACGTCGACATCGCCGCCCCGGCCAGGCCCACGGCCAGCCCGCCCCAGCCGCCGATGCCGCCGCCCAGCCCGCCCAGGTCCTGGTTCGAGAAGAGAATCGCCGGCTCGATGAAGAGATCGGCGGCGACCCGCTGGCCGCGCTGCATGTTGGAGCCGGCGCGGAATTCGCCGCTGTTGCGCATGTCGCCCACCATGCCGCGCATCCGGCCTTCCAGCCGGTTGTTGCCGAGCGCGGTGATGACGAAGCAGTTGGACTGCTGGATGACCAGCCGCACCATCGGCTCGATGGTGGTGATCTGGGTGCGGGCGGTGAAGGGCCCCCACCAGCTCTGCTCCCGCCCGTCGTCGACGGCGACGGTGCCGAGCGGCTCGGCGCAACGCTCGACGCCGCTGGCACCGACGCTGGCGGAGCCGCCGGCGGCCCCGGTCACCGGGCCGCTGGCATTCCCTTGCTGGATGCAGCCGCCCAGGGACACCAGGGCAAGCGCCGCAACACCGAATTGTACGAGACCAGTCCGCAACTTCGCCTCCGCCGATACCTGCTGGCCTCTGCCAGACATTCTAACGGGGGAAGCCTACACGAGCATTGGTTACGTTCATAGAAAGCCCGTGGCGGACCGTGGCGGGAGGAATGGGCGCTGACGGGTTCGAACCGCCGACCACCTGTGTGTAAGACAGGCGCTCTACCGCTGAGCTAAGCGCCCGTCACCCGGGCGGCAGGACCAGACCGGCCTGCTTAATTCACCGCGTCCTTCAAGCCCTTACCGGCCTTGAAGCGGACGGTGGTGGTCGCCGGAATCTTGATTTCCTCGCCGGTGCGGGGATTGCGGCCCTTGCCGGCCTTGCGCTTGGAGGTCGAGAAGGTGCCGAAGCCGACGAGCCGGACATCCGTCTTGGTCTTCAACGATTCGGTGATCGCGTCGAAAACCGCGTCAAGTACATCGCTGGCCTTCGCCTTCGGCAGATCGCCTGCCTCGGCCACGATCGTGATGAGATCCTGCTTGTTCATAGGCCAGCCCCCCTTCGCCGTTATGCATCAGCCTGCCCGGACGATTCCAGGCTGTCACTCGCGGGGGACTGTACGGGTGCGAATTCTTGGGCGTCAATCACGGCGCATGTCCTGCGCCGCAGTTATCCGCCATTTCCTGGCGCATCGTGGCTTGTGAGGCGCGTTGGTGCGGGGCTTTCACCCCGCACCAACGCACATCTGTCAGTGCGGTAATGTCGGCACAGTGCCATCGGCTTCCGCGGCCCGCGGTGCCGGCGCATCCGGCGGCTCCTCCCAGGAGATCGCTTCCGGCTTGCGCACCAGCGCCGCGGAGATGACCTCGTCCACGTGGGAGACGGCCCTGATGGTCAGGCCCTTCTTCACGTTGTCCGGAATCTCCGCGAGGTCCTTCTCGTTGTCCTTCGGGATGAAGACCGTGGTGATGCCGCTGCGCAGCGCCGCCAGGAGCTTCTCCTTCAGGCCACCGATCGGCAGCACGCGGCCACGCAGGGTGATCTCGCCCGTCATCGCCACTTCCCGCCGCACCGGGATGCCGGTGAGGACGGAGACGATGCTGGTCGCCATGGCGATGCCGGCGCTCGGACCATCCTTGGGCGTCGCACCTTCCGGCACGTGCACATGGATGTCCCGCTTGTCGAAGAGCGTCGGCTTGAGGCCGAAGCTCGTCGCGCGCGACCGCACATAGGACATGGCGGCGGAGACGCTTTCCTGCATCACGTCGCCCAGCTTGCCGGTGGTCTGCACCTTGCCCTTGCCGGGCACGGTCACCGACTCGATGGTCAGGATCTCGCCGCCCACCTCGGTCCAGGCCAGGCCGGTGACCACGCCCACCATGTCCTCCGCCTCGGCCTCGCCATAGCGGTGCTTGCGCACGCCGGCGAATTTCTCGAGGTTCTTGGCGGTGATCGTGACCTTCTTGGCCTTCTTGGAGACGATCTCGCGCACCGCCTTGCGGGCGAGGCCACCGATCTCGCGCTCCAGGCTGCGGACGCCGGCTTCCCGCGTGTAGTAGCGGACCAGGTCGCGCAGCGCCTCCTCGGAGACGCTCCACTCGCCGGGCTTCAAGCCATTCGCCTGCGACTGCTTGGCCATCAGGTGGCGCTTGGCGATCTCGACCTTCTCATCCTCGGTATAGCCGGGGATGCGGATGATCTCCATGCGGTCCATCAGCGGCTGCGGCATGCGCAGGCTATTGGACGTCGTGACGAACATCACGTCCGAGAGGTCGTAGTCGACCTCCAGGTAATGGTCGGCGAAGGTCGCGTTCTGCTCCGGATCCAGCACCTCGAGCAGTGCGGAGGACGGATCGCCACGCCAATCGGCACCCAGCTTGTCGATCTCATCCAGCAGGAAGAGCGGGTTCGACATCTTGGCCTTCTTCATGCCCTGGATGACCTTCCCGGGCATGGAGCCGATATAGGTCCGGCGATGGCCGCGCACCTCGGCCTCATCACGCACGCCGCCCAGCGACATGCGGACGAAGTTGCGGCCGGTCGCCTTGGCAATCGACTTGCCGAGCGAGGTCTTGCCGACGCCCGGCGGACCCACCAGGCAGAGGATCGGGCCGCGGATCTTCGGCGAGCGCGACTGCACCGCCAGATACTCGATGATCCGCTCCTTGACCTTCTCCAGGCCATAGTGGTCGGCGTCGAGCACCTTCTCCGCCGCGACGATGTCGCGCCGAACCCGGGTCTTCTTCTTCCAGGGGATCGAGAGCATCCAGTCGAGGTAGTTGCGCACCACCGTCGCCTCGGCGCTCATCGCCGACATGGTGCGGAGCTTCTTCAGCTCCTGCAGCGCCTTCTCGCGGGCTTCCTTGCTCAGCGCCGTCGCCTTGATGCGGGCTTCCAGCTCGGCAATCTCGTCCTTGCCGTCCTCGCCCTCACCCAGCTCCTTCTGGATCGCCTTGAGCTGCTCGTTCAGATAGTACTCGCGCTGGGTCTTCTCCATCTGCCGCTTGACGCGGTTGCGGATGCGCTTCTCGACCTGCAGGACGCCGATCTCGGATTCCATATGGCCGAAGACGCGCTCGAGCCGCGCGGCGACGCCGCCGATCTCCAGCAGCTCCTGCTTCTCGGGAATCTTCAGCGACAGGTGGCTGGCGACGGTATCGGCCAGCTTCGCGGGATCCTCGATCTGGTTGATCGAGACCAGCACCTCAGGCGCGATCTTCTTGTTGAGCTTGATGTACTGCTCGAATTGGCCAACCACGGTGCGGGCCAGGGCCTCCGTCTCCGGCGGCTCGGCCGGCTGCTCCTCGAGCGGCGCGGCATAGGCCTCGAAGTGGGTCTTGGTCTCCTTGAAGCCGGTGATCTGCGCGCGCTTGCCGCCCTCGACCAGCACCTTCACGGTGCCGTCCGGCAGCTTCAGCAGCTGCAGCACGGTGGAGACGGTGCCGACGGTATAGAGATCCTCGGCTTCCGGGTCGTCCTGCGCGGCATTCTTCTGGGCGACCAGCAGGATCTGCTTGTCGTCGCGCATCACCGCTTCCAGCGCGCGAACGGACTTCTCGCGCCCTACGAAGAGCGGCACGATCATATGCGGAAACACCACGATGTCCCGCAACGGCAGGACAGGCAGCAAATCGCCGCGAATCAGGTCTGGGTTGTTATCCGCCATTATGGACCTCACTGTAGGACAGTCGGCCCGCGGGCCACCCCCAGCAGGTGCTGGTTGGCGGCGTGACCCGCGGCGCCACGGGGATGCCTAGGCAAATGGTCTGCCTGACACCCCCCCGCAAGCCCGATCAGCCGGATGGCGGGGGTACCGCCCCCCGGCTGGCCCGTCAGGCGGAGCTTTGCTCGGCCGCACGCTCGCCATAGATGAATAGCGGGCTGGCACGGCTTTCCGCGACTTCGCGGTTCACCACGACCTCGTCGACATCGTCCAGGCCGGGCAGTTCGAACATGGTGGTCAGCAGGATCTGCTCCATGATCGAACGCAGCCCGCGCGCCCCGGTTTTACGCTGGATCGCCCGGGTGGCGACCGACCGCAGCGCATCCTCGGTGAAGGTGAGCTTGGTCCCCTCCATCTCGAACAGCCGCTGGTACTGCTTGACGATGGCGTTCTTCGGCTTGGTCAGGATCTCGATCAGCGCCTTCTCGTCGAGGTCCTCGAGCGTGGCGATGACCGGCAGACGGCCGATGAACTCGGGGATCAGGCCGAATTTCAGCAGATCCTCGGGCTCGACCTCCCGCAGCACGGCGCCGGCGCGGCGGTCGTCCGGCGAGCGGACCTCGGCGCCGAAGCCGATCCCCGAGCCCTTGCCGCGCGCCCCGATGATCCGCTCGAGGCCGGCGAAGGCCCCGCCGCAGATGAACAGGATGTTGGCGGTATCGACCTGGAGGAATTCCTGCTGCGGATGCTTCCGGCCGCCCTGGGGCGGGACGGAGGCCACCGTGCCTTCCATGATCTTCAGCAGCGCCTGCTGGACGCCCTCCCCGCTCACGTCGCGGGTGATGGAGGGGTTGTCCGACTTGCGGCTGATCTTGTCGACCTCGTCGATGTAAACGATGCCGCGCTGCGCCCGCTCGACGTTGTAGTCGGCCGCCTGCAGCAGCTTGAGGATGATGTTCTCGACATCCTCGCCGACGTAGCCGGCCTCGGTCAGCGTGGTCGCATCGGCCATGGTGAAGGGCACGTCGAGGATGCGCGCGAGCGTCTGCGCCAGCAGGGTCTTGCCGGAGCCGGTCGGGCCCAGCAGCAGGATGTTCGACTTGGCGATCTCGACGTCGTTGTTCTTCGCGCCATGCGCCAACCGCTTGTAGTGGTTGTGCACCGCGACGGAGAGCACCTTCTTCGCATGATCCTGGCCGATGACGTAATCATCGAGGACCTTGCAGATCTCCTTCGGAGTCGGCACCCCGTCCCGCGACTTCACCAGATGCGTCTTGTGCTCCTCACGGATGATATCCATGCAGAGTTCGACGCATTCATCACAGATGAAGACGGTGGGCCCGGCGATAAGCTTGCGGACCTCGTGCTGCGACTTGCCGCAGAACGAACAATAGAGGGTATTCTTCGAGTCGCCGGACTTGCTCATGGGCACTCCGCCTGAAAGGGCCGGCCGTAACGCCCGCGAATTGTGCGGGCAGCCAGCAGGCCGCGCCCCCCATGGCCCTTGCGGGCCCAAAGGGGGGCTTTCCACGGGACTGTAGCCCCCCTGTCATCGGGGGAAAAGCTTTGTGGGGTCACGGGCCGGGGGGTCACGCGGAAAGGATGCCCCTTGGCAGGGCATCCCGTGGCGCCATCCCCCGGCCCTGACCCCATCTCGGGGCTCCGGCTCAGCTCTTGCCGGCTTCGGCACCCGGGGCCAGCGGCCGCTGGTCGACCACCTGGTCCACCAGACCGAAGTCCCGGGCTTCCTCGGCGGACATGTAGCTGTCCCGCTCCAGCTTCTTCTCGATCGCCTCGATCGGCTGGCCGGTGTGCTTCACGTAGATCTCGTTCAGCCGCTGCCGCAGCTTCAGGATCTCCTTGGCCTGGATCTCGATGTCCGTCGCCTGGCCCTGGGCCCCGCCCGAGGGCTGGTGCACCATGACCCGGCTGTTCGGCAGGCAGAAGCGCTTGCCCGCGGCACCGGCGGTCAGCAGCAGGGAGCCCATGGAGGCAGCCTGGCCGATGCAGACGGTGCTGACCGGGGAACGGATATACTGCATGGTATCATACATCGCGAGGCCGGCGGAGACGACGCCGCCCGGGCTGTTGATGTAGAAGGCGATGTCCTTGTTCGGATTCTCGCTTTCGAGGAACAGCAGCTGGGCGCAGATCAGCGAGGAGACCTGGTCGAAGACCGGACCCGTCAGGAAGATGATCCGCTCCTTCAGCAGGCGCGAATAGATGTCGTAGGACCGCTCGCCCCGCGCCGTCTGCTCGACGACCATGGGGACCAGGGTATTGTTGAAGACCTCGACAGGATCACGGTCCCGCATGGACGTACCTTTCAGACAAAGGGGGCACCCCGGCCTTCGCCAGGGCCCCGAACCGGGAACCCGGGGTTGGCCGAAGGAGGCGCCGCCGCCCTCCATCCTAACCCGAGGCCGTTAATGTGGTGCAACCGGGGCCGTGCCGGAAGTCCCCGCCAATCGGCGGGGGTCCCGGCCTGGTCACCCAGCTTGGCCCCAGAGCCTTTCCCGTCAGTGAATCAGGCCGCGGCCGCCGCGGAGAGTTCCTCCGGCGCCACCGACCGCTCGGTCACCTTGGCCAGTTCCAGCATGAAGTCGACCACCTTCTCCTCGAAGATCGGGGAGCGGAGGTTGTCGGCGGCCTGCGGGTTCTTGCGGAAGAACTCCATGACCTGCTGCTCCTGGCCGGGGTAGCGGGCGGCTTCCTGCCGCATCGCGCGGGACAGTTCGTCGGCCGAGACCGAGATGTTGTTGGTCCGGCCGATCTCGGACAGCAGCAGGCCGAGCCGGATGCGGCGCTCGGCGATGGCCCGGTAGTCGGCCTTCAGCGTGTCCTCGTCCTTGCCCTTGTCGTCCTCGTCCAGCCGCTCGGCCTTCATGTCGGCCTCGATCCGCTGCCAGATCTGGGCGAATTCGGCCTCAACCATGCCCTCCGGCACGGGGAAGCTGGCCCGCTCGGCCAGGCCGTCGAGCAGCGCGCGCTTCACCTTCAGGCGGGACAGCCCGTCGTATTCCTGCTGCAGGCTGCCGCGGACGGCCTCCTGCAGCTTCGAGAGGTCCTCGAAGCCCATGGTCTTGGCCAGCTCGTCGTCGGCGGCCGGGCTGGTCGGGGTCTTCAGCGCCTTGCAGGTCACCTGGAAGACCGCGGACTTTCCGGCCAGTTCCTTGGCACCGTATTCTTCCGGGAAGGCCACGTTCACGGTGCGGCTCTCGCCGGCCTTGATGCCCTCGAGCTGCTCGGTGAAGCCGGGGATGAAGCCGGTGCCGGCGACCTCGATCGGCATGTCGTTGGCGGTGCCGCCCGGGAAGGGCTCGGCATCGCCCTCGAGCGTGCCGACGAAGTCGCACACCGCGACCTCGCCCTTGGCGGCGCCGCGGTCCTCGGTGATGTCGACCATGGTGCGGTTGCGCGAGGCGATCTGCTCGATCGTCTTGGCCACCTGCTCCTCGGTCGGGTCGGCCTTCAGCCGCTCCACCTCGATCCCGGCGAAGTCGGGCATCGGGATCTCGGGCAGGATCTCGACCTCGACCTTGAACTCCAGGTCGGCGCCATCGGCGAAATTCACCAGCTCGATCTTGGGCTGCAGCGCCGGGCGCAGGCCGCGGTCGGTGATGGTCTGCTGCGTCGCCTTGTTGACCGACTGCTCGAGCACCTCGCTCATCACCGCCTGGCCATAGCGCTGCTGCACCACCGTCGCCGGGATCTTGCCGGGGCGGAAGCCGGGCAGGCGCAGGTCACGGCCCAGCTCCGCCAGCCGGCGGGTCCGCTCGGCCGCGATATCGGCCGCCGGGACCAGGATGGTATAGGCCCGCTTCAGCCCGTCGTTCGCGACCTCGGTCACCTGCATCGTCGTCACTCTCTTCCCAAAATCCATGTCGCGGCATCGACCAGTCCGGCGGGGGTGGTGCGGGCGGAGGGATTTGAACCCCCAAGGCTTGCGCCACTGGAACCTAAATCCAGCGTGTCTGCCAATTCCACCACGCCCGCCCACGCCGCAGGGCCGGGCCATGGGTTTTGGCCGGCCGCGACAGCGCTGAATTGCGGCGTTTAGCGCAGCAGGCGCCGGTTTCCAAGGCACCCCGGGCTGCCGCGGCGAAATCGGCATGACGGCGGCGTGAAACCCCGCTCCGACCGCGTGGACGGACGCGGGCCATTGGCGCCATATCGCCGCATGACCCCAAGCCCCAAGCCCCCAGCCCGGCGCGGCCGGCGCTGGCCCGCCCGGATCGGCCTCGGCCTGCTGGCCCTGGTCCTGCTGGCGCTGGGCAGCCTGGCCGGCGCCGTCTGGTGGACCTTGCCCGCCGCCGAGGCGAGCCTTCGCCTGCCCGGCCTCTCCGCCCCCGTCGCCATCACCCTCGACGCCCGGGGCATTCCCCGCATCGCCGCCGGCTCGCCGCGGGATGCCGCCATGGCGCTCGGCTGGCTGCATGCCCGGGACCGGATGTTCCAGATGGAGCTGATGCGCCGCGGCGCCGCCGGCCGGCTGGCCGAGCTGGTGGGCGAGCCGGCGCTGCGGGTGGACCGCTTCACCCGCACCCTCGGCCTGGCCCGGCGGGCGGAGGCCGACCTCGCCACCCTGCCGGCCGAAACGCGGGAGCTGCTGGAGGCCTATGCCGCCGGGGTGAATGCCTGGATCGGCGCCCGCGGCCGCTTCGCCGCCCCGGAATTCCTCGCCCTCGGCGCGCCGGAGCCCTGGCGGCCCGAGCACAGCCTGCTCTGGGGCAAGGTCATGGGCCTCTGGCTTTCCGGCAATTGGCGGAGCGAGCTGGACCGCGCCCGGCTGGCCGCCATCCTGCCGCCCGAGCGCCTGCGCGACCTCTGGCCGGAGGACCGCAGCGCGGGCGACCCACGCGCCGCGCTGGACCCCGGCACCCTCGGCCGCCTCGCGGAGGCGCTGCCCCGCTTCCCCGGCATCGGCACCCTGCCCGCCTCCGCCAGCAATGCCTGGACGGTCGACGCGTCCCGCTCGGCCTCGGGCGCGCCGCTGCTGGCATCCGACCCGCATCTCGGCTTCCAGGCACCGATTCTCTGGTACCTCGCCCGGATCGACCTGCCGGATGGGCGGATGCTGGCCGGCGCCACCAGCCCGGGCGTGCCCTTCCTGGTCATCGGCCGCAATGCCCGGCTGGCCTGGGGCTTCACCACCACCCAGTCGGATACTCAGGATGTCTTCGTCGAGCGCCTGGCCGGGCCGGATGCCTATGAAACGCCGGAAGGCCCCCGCCCCTTCCAGGTGACCGAGGAGACCATCCGGGTGCGCGGCGCTGAGCCGGTGGTGCTGCGGGTGCGGGAGACCCGGCACGGCCCGGTCCTCTCGGACCTCGAAGGCATGACGGGCGAGGGCATGGCTCAGGAATCGGGCACGGTGCTCGCCGTCGCCATGGCCAACCTCGCCCCGGCCGATACCGCCGCCGCCGGGTTGCAGGCGCTGAACCAAGCCGGGTCGCTCGCCGAGGCGCGGGCGGCGGCGGCGCTGATCACCAGCCCCTCGCAGAACCTCATGGTCGCCGATGCCGCCGGCCCGATCGGGATGCTGCTGACCGGCCGCACCCCGGTCCGCCGCGCCGGCGACGGCACCCGCCCCGTCCCCGGCTGGGACGGCAGCCATGACTGGCTGGGCTGGGCGCCCTTCGATGCGCTGCCCCATGCCGTCTCGCCCCCCGGCGGGGCGCTGGCCAATGCCAACAACCGGGTCGCCCCGGCGGATTTCCCGGTTTTCCTCGGCCGGGACTGGATCGCCGACTGGCGCTTCCAGCGCATCCGGGCACTGCTCGCAGCCCAGCCCCGGCATGATGCTGCGGGCTTCGCCGCCATGCAGCGGGATACGCTCTCCCCCTTCGCCCAGGCGCTGACCGGCCCCGGCTCCCTGCTGCGGGACCTGCCGCCGCAGCAGGGCGCGGCCGGCACCGCCCAGGCGCTGCTGCTCGGCTGGGACGGCGATATCGCCGCGGACCGGCCGGAGCCGCTGATCTTCAATGCCTGGCTGCGCCGGCTCGGCCGGCTGGCGCTGGCCGCCGGCGGAGTCCCCGAAGGCGGTGCCGCGGCCACCAGCGGCTTCCTCCAGCGCGTCCTGGCCCCGGACAATGCCGGCGCCGCCTGGTGCGCGGGCGATTGCCCGGCGCTTGCCGCCCGCGCCCTGGCCGAGGCCGTCACCGAATTGCAGGCCAGCGAGGGGCCCGATCCCGCCGCCTGGCGCTGGGGGCACCGCCACGTCGCCCGATTCGAGCATCCGCTGTTCCGCTTCCTCCCCGGCCTCGGCGCGCTGACCCGGCTGGAGGCGGCGACCGGCGGCGACGAATGGACCGTCTCCCGCGGCGGGCTGCGCGGCGGCGAGGGGCCGGAGGCCTGGTCGCATGTGCATGGCGCCGGGCTCAGGCTGGTCGCCGACCTCGCCGATCCGGATGGGCTTCTCGCCAGCATCGCCACCGGGCAATCGGGCCACCCGCTCTCGGCGCATTGGGGCGACCTGCTGGCACCCTGGCGTGACGGGGGGCGTGACGGGGGGCGCGACGGCGGCATGCAGCGGCTCGGCCGCACGCCGGAGATGGTCTCCGGCCGGCTGCGCCTGAGCCCGTGACCGGCCGGGACCGGATTTCCCCCGCCGGGACGGCGCAGGGCGGTTGATTCCGCCGCCCGGCACGCCGAGACTACCGGACCTATGCTCCACCGCCCCAACCGCCGTCCGCAGTTCTTCTACACGACCGCGCCCCTGCCCTGCCCCTATCTGGCCGGCAGGACGGAACGGAAGATCGTGACCGAGCTGACCGGCCCGGACTCGGAAGCGCTGCACGATAGGCTCTCCCGCGCCGGCTTCCGCCGCAGCCACAACATCGCCTATTCCCCGGTCTGCCCCGGCTGCACCGCCTGCATCCCCATCCGCATCCTGGCCCCGCAATTCGAGCCCAACCGGGCGCAGCGGAAGCTCGGCAGGATCAACGCCGATATCGCCGCCTTCGAGATGCCGGCCCGCGCCACGGCGGAGCAGTTCGCCCTGTTCCAGCGCTACCAGCAGGCCCGGCACGGCGAGGGCGACATGGCGGCCATGGGCTTCTACGACTACCGCGCCATGGTCGAGGACACGCCGATCACCACCGGCATGATCGAGTTTCGCGACAGCCAGGACAAGCTGGTCGGCGCCTGCCTGACCGACTGGCTGAGCGACGGGCTCTCGGCGGTCTATTCCTTCTATGATCCGGCGGCGGCGCGGCGTTCGCTGGGCGGCTGGGCCATCCTCTGGCTGGTGGCCCGGGCCCAGGCGCTCGGCCTGCCCTATGTCTACCTCGGCTACTGGGTCCCCGAGAGCCGCAAGATGACCTACAAAAGCCGCTACCGGCCGAGCGAGGTGCTGATCGGCGGCACCTGGCGGGTGCTGGAGGAACCGGCCGCCACGCCCGAGAGCGAGGCGGTCGGGGAAGTGGTCGAGCCGGGCTGAATCAGCCGTTCGGCCGCAGCACCTGCCGCAGCACGTTGCCATCCGCCAGCCGGTCGAAGCCGGCGTTGATCTCGGACAGCGGCAGGCTGCCCGACTTCAGCCGCTCCACCGGCAGCTTGCCGCGCTTGTACATGCCGAGGAAGCGCGGGATGTCGCGTTCCGGCACGCAGCTGCCCATGTAGCTGCCGAGGATCGACTTCTCGTCGCCCACCAGCCCCGAATGCATGTAGCTGAAATTGGCGCCCTGGGCCGGCAGCCCGGCGCTGACCACGCTGCCGCCGCGCGCGGTGACGGCATAGGCGAGCTCCATCGCCCGGATGTTCCCCGCCGTCTCGACGACGGTATCGACGCCGCCATCGGTCGCCGCCTTGATCTGCTCCACCACGTCGGGGTCGGTGGCGAGGAAGGTATCCGTCGCCCCCCATTGCCGGGCGAGGCCGAGCTTCTCCGGGCTGGTGTCGATGGCGATGATCCGCTCCGCCCCGCCGGCGACGGCCGCGAACAGCGCATTCATCCCGACGCCGCCCAGCCCCAGCACGGCGATGGTATCCCCCGCCCGCATCCCCGCGGTGTTCAGCACCGCCCCGGCGCCGGTCATCACCGCGCAGCCGAAGATGGCGGCGTCGTCCAGCGGCACCGCCGGGTCGATCTTCACCGCGGAGCGGCGGCCGACCACGGCATACTGGGCAAACAGCGACAGCCCGCTGCCGTGGTTGATCGGCGTGCCGTCCAGCCGGCTGATCCGCTTGGCGCCCGAGAGCAGCGTCCCCGCCGCGCGCGCCGCATTGCCGACGTTGCAGATGTTCGGCCGCCCCCGCACGCAATTGCGGCAGACCCCGCAGGAAGCGACGAAGACGGTGATGACATGGTCGTCCTTCTTCAGGTCGGTCACGCCCTGGCCGACCTCGCGCACGATCCCCGCGCCCTCGTGGCCGATGACGACGGGCAGCGGCCGCGGCCGGATGCCCTCGATCGCCGAGAGGTCGGAATGGCAGAGCCCGGCGGCGGCGACCTCGATCAGCACCTCGCCGGGACCGGGGCCCTCGAGGTTCACTTCCTCGATCACCAGGGCATTGCTGCTGGCATAGGGGCGGGGCAGCCCCTGCTCGAACATGATGGCGGCCTGCATGCGCATGGGACGGGTCCTATTCGATGTGGATATTGGCCGCGCGGGCGACCTCGGTATTGATGGCGATCTCGCGCGGGATGCGGGCGCGGAAGGCGTCCGGTCCCTCGCCTTCCACCACGCCGCCGCTGTCCTCGATGCGGGCGATGATGTCGGGCCGCTTCAGCAGCCCCTGCACGTCGCGCACGATGCGGTCGAGCAGCGGCGCGGGCAGGCCCGCGGGCGCGACGAAGCTGTACCAGGGGGAGGTATCGCGGATCGGGAAGCCCGCCTCCTCCATCGTCGGCACCTCGGGGAAGGCCGGGGAGCGGCGCGGCGCGGCGATCGCCAGCGGCCGCAGCTTGCCGTCGCGGGCCAGGGCGATCACCCCCGACAGGGTCGAGAAGGTGATCGGCACCCGCCCGCCGATCACGTCCTGCACCGCCGGCATGGCGCCGCGATAGGGCACGTGGGTCAGCTCCACCTTGGCGGCGCGCATGAACATCTCGGTGGCGAAGTGGCCGGAGGTGGCGACGCCGGAGGTCGCCGCGGCCATGCCCGGCTGACGCTTCGCCGCCTCCACCACGTCCTTTACCGTGCGGTAGGGCTGGTCCGGCCCGGTGAAGAGCACGGTGGGCGAGGAATAGATGACGACGATCGGCGTGAAGTCGCGGATCGTGTCGTAGGGCAGCCGGGAGAAGACCGCCGGATTGGTCGTCAGGTTGCTGGTGCAGAGCATCAGCGTATAGCCATCGGGCGGCGACTTCACGACCGCCTCGGCCGCGATCATCTGGCTGGCGCCGGGCCGGTTCTCGATGACCAGCGGCTGGCCCCAGAGCTGCTGCAGGGCATCCTGCAGGATGCGGGCGGCGAAATCGGTCGGGCCGCCGGCGGGGAAGCCGACCAGCAGGCGGATCGGCCGGTCCGGCCATGGTCCGGCCGCTTGGCCCTGGGCGCGGGCGGCGGCGGGCAGCAGGGCGGCGGCAGCGGCGAGCGAGCGGCGGGTCAGGTTCATCCTGGACGTCCCTTGTTCTTGTTCATTCGGCCTTGATATTGGCGGCCCGGGCGATGGCGGTCCAACGGCCGATCTCGGCGCGGTAGCGCGCGGTGAAGGCGGCCGGGCCCTCGGCCAGCGGGATGGCGGCGCTGTCGAGGAATCGCTGGCGGATCTCCGGCCGGGCCAGCAGCCCGGCGATGTCGTCGGCGATCTTCTGCTGGATGGCGGCGGGCGTCCCGGCCGGGGCGATCAGCCCGTACCAGCCATTGGTATCCGCCACGTCGAAGCCGGATTCGACGAAGGTCGGCACGCCCGGCAGGCTCTCGATCCGGTCGGGGCCGGAGACCGCCAGCGGCCGCAGCTTGCCGTCCCGCATCAGCGCGATGGCGCCCGACAGCGTGCTGAAGGTGATGGCGACGCGGCCGCCCACCACATCCGCCAGCGCCGGCGGCGCGCCGCGATAGACGACGGGGATGATGTCGATCCCGGCGGCAAGCTTGAAGACCTCGCCGGCGAAATGCCCGGGCGAGCCCATGCCGGAGACCGCATAGGCCATCCCCGGCTGCGCCTTGGCCGCGGCCACCACATCCGCCACGGACTGCAGCTTCGTCTCCGGCCCGGCAAACAGCACGGTGGGCGAGAAGTAGATCAGCACCACCGGCGCCAGGTCGGTCAGGCTGTCGAAGGGCATCCGCGGCTGGATCGCCGGGTTGATGGTATTCGGGCTATTGCCGAGCAGCAGCGTATAGCCGTCCGGCGCCGCCCGGGCGACCGCCTCGGAGCCGATGATGCCATTGGCCCCGGCGCGGTTCTCGATCACCAGCGGCTGGCCCCAGAGCGCCTGGAGATGCGGCTGCAGCAGCCGGGCGGCGAAATCGGTCGGGCCGCCGGCGGGATAGCCGATGATCAGCCGCACCGGCCGGTCTGGCCAGCTCGCCTGGGCAGCGCCCGGCCGCGCGGCCAGCATCATCGCGCCGGCTCCGGCCAGCATCCCGCGTCGCTCGATCATCCGTTTCCCCGCCTGCGTCCGGCTTGTGCCCTTGCCCGGACGATCCGCCGTGCGGTTCCGGACGTCAAGCAAGGGGGCGCCAAGCAAGGGGGCGCCGGGCACGCGGCGGCGCAACCCGCCGCAACCGCCGCCGTTCTCCCCTCATCACCCCCCCCTCAGGAGATTGACATGGCAGCCGCATTGAATGGCCGCTCGGTCGCCGTGCTGGCGACGGATGGCGTGGAGCAGGTGGAACTGACCGAGCCGGTGAAGGCGCTGAAGCAGGCCGGGGCGCAGGTAACCGTGGTCTCGCCGAAGTCCGGCACGATCCAGGGCTGGAACCACATGGACAAGGGCGATGCCATCGCCGTGGACCAGGCGCTGGATGGGGCGGACCCGACGCGCTTCGACGCGCTGCTGCTGCCCGGCGGCGTGGTCAACCCGGACCAGCTCCGGCTGGAGCCCAAGGCGATCGACTTCATCCGGCATTTCGTCCAGGCGAAGAAGCCCATCGCGGCGATCTGCCACGGACCCTGGACCCTGATCGATGCCGGCGGCGTCAGCGGCCGGCGGATGACGAGCTGGCCCTCGCTGAAGGTGGACCTGACCAATGCCGGGGCGCAGTGGGAGGACAGCGAGGTGGTCACCGACCGCGGCCTCGTCACTTCCCGCAAGCCGGACGACATCCCGGCCTTCAGCCGCAAGATGATCGAGGAATTCGCCGAAGGCCGTCACGACCGGTGACAGCCACCGGCTGAACCAAGACAGCGGCGGCGCGGACGGTCTATAACGCTATCGTATGAACCGACGCGCCGCCCTTGCGACCCTGCCGCTCGGCCTGCTGGCCGGGGGCTGCACCCTGCCCCTGCCGCAGGACCTCGACGCGCCGGAGCCCCCCTGGCCGGTCGCCGCCGATTACCCGCAGAGCTTCCGCACCCTGCGGAACCGCATCATCGATGAGGCCGGCCGGCCCCGCAGCTTCCACGGGGTGGCGGTGCCGGAGGCGGTCTGGCTTTCCCAGCGGCAGGACGACAAGCTGGGCCATTTCAACCGCAACCTCTTCCGCGCCGCGGCCGAATGGCGGGCGGATATCGTGCGGCTCTCCGTCATGCCCGCGGTGCTGCGGCACCAGGGGGAGGCGGTGATGCTGCGGGTGCTGGATGCGGGCGTCGCCTATGCGCGGCGCTACGGCCTTTATCTCATCATCTGCTTCCACTCGATCGGCTTCCCGCCCGATGGCCGCTACACCCTGACGCGGGACGGCTTCTACGGCGACCTGCACGCGACCGATGGGGCGGAGATCTACCGCTTCTGGCAGACCGTCGCCCGGCGCTACGCCGGCAATCCCACCGTCGCCTTCTACGAACTCTTCAACGAACCGACCCTGGTCAACCCGGACCGCACCCCCTCCGACGCGGATGGGCCGGAGCATTGGCTGCGCTGGCGCGACTATGCCGAGGGGCTGGTCGATGCCATCCGGCTGGTCGATTTCCGCAAGCCGATCATCGTCGGCGGGCTGCAGTACAGCTACGACCTTTCCCATGCCCCGGCCGCGCCGGTGCGGCGGGACAACATCGTCTATGCGACGCATCCCTATGCCGGCTCCGACTGGCGGCGCGGCTGGGAGGAGGCCTTCCTCGGCCCGGCCCGGACCCTGCCGGTGATCGCCACCGAATTCGGCTGGGACGCCAAGGACCATCCGGAAAGCGCCCATCGCGGTCCCAGGCCGTACCGGGAGGCGATCTTCGAGGCCTTCGACGCGGCCGGCATCGGCTGGGCCGCCTGGGCCTTCTCGCATAGCTTCACCCCGGCCCTGCTGCAGGATGCCCGGACCTATCGGCCAACCGACTACGGGCTGGTGGTGCTGCAGGCGCTGCGGCAGCGCGCCCCGCCGATCGGCCCGGTGCGCGGGGTCTTCATCGCCACCTAGGGCCGCCTGCCGCAACCCTGATGCACAACTCTTGCAAAATCATTATGAATACGGGAAGCCTCCACCGGGCCGGCGCAGGATGCTGCGGCCGGGATGCCCGCAGGAGCTGCCGCGATGAGCCCGATCCGTCCCGACCCGCGCCCCTCGCGCCGCCGCCTCCTGGCAGCGGGCGGCCTGCTGGGCGGAGCCGGAACCCTGGGCCTCGGAACGCTGGGACTCGGGACCCTGGCACCGCACCGGGCCGGCGCCGAGATCCGCGGCCGCGCCGTCTTCGGCAAGGAGGGCTGGCTCTTCGGCGCCTGGGAGGACATCCGCCGGGTCAACCTGCAGCATACCCGCACCGCGGCCAATTTCCTGAACCGCACCGCCGATGAATTCCGCCGCAGCGGGATCGAGCTGCTGCTGACCCTCTCTCCCACCCGCGCCCGCACCTATGCCGACATGCTGCCGCCGGACTTCCAGCCGAACCAGGATGCCAGGCAGCGCTACGCCGCCCTGCTGACCGCGCTCCGCCGCAGCGGCACCCTGGTCCCGGACCTCGCCGCCGCGCTGGACGCTCAGCGCCAGGCCGGCCCCGACCTCGTCTTCTTCCGCACCGATACGCATTGGACCGGCGTCGGCGCCGAGGCCGCGGCGATCGAGACCGCGAAGCTCATCAAGGAGCGCGTGACCCTGCCCGCCGCCGCCAGGAAGGGCACGGCGCTCGGCGGCTGGGAGACCCGGACCTATCCCGGCGAATTCCGCAGCCTGATGACTCCCGCCGAGGCGGCCAAGGTCCCGGCGCAGGAATCCTACAAGGTCCATGCCGGCCGCTTCCGCTACGCCAGCGCCGCCGGGGAGCTGGTGGAGGAGGATGGGAACGACGTCGTCATCGTCGGCAACAGCTACATGCTGCCGCAATTCGGCTTTCCGCAGATGCTCTCCAACCAGCTCGACCGCCCGGTCGGGCTGGCGCTGAAGGCGCAGCGGGTCGGGCCCTTCAAGGTGATGCTGGACTACCTCGGCAGCAGCCAGTTCAAGGCCCAGCCCAAGCCCAGGCTGATCCTCTGGCATTTCCTCGAAGGCAGCGCCGACCAGATGCCGGAGGCGAAGGACTGGTGGGGCGAGAGCGGCGCCATGGCGTCGCAGGATTTCCTCGCTGCGCTCGGCACCGCCCTGGGCGGCCGCTGATGCGCCGCGCCGCTGTTGCCCTGGCGCTGCTCGCCGGCCCGGCGTCGGCCCAGCAGTTCCTGTACGAACCGCCGCCACCCCGCGGCGCCGCCCAGGTCCGCTTCGTCAATGCCCTGGCCGAGCCGGTGGAACTGCGCCCCAGCTTCGCCCAGCCGCTGAACCTCGGCACCGATCCCGCCGCCCGCATCGGCCGCTACGCCGTGGTGCCGGCAGTCGCGGGCAAGGCCTTCTCGGTCGGCATCGGCGGCCACGCCATTCCGCTCAGCCTGCCGCCCGATCGCCAGGTGACCGTCCTGCTGGTCGCCGGCGCCGAGGGCCCGCGCGCCCAGGTCATCGCCGACGAGGTGGAGTTCAACCAGACCCGCGCCCGGCTGCGCTTCTACAACGCCACCTCCGATTGCGACGCGGCATCGCTCTCGGTGCAGCCCGCCGGCGCCCGGGTCTTCGCCGAGGTGCCGCCGGGCGAGGCGCGGATGCGCGCGGTCAATCCGGTGACCGCCGAGGTCCAGGCCGGCTGCGCCGCCGGCGAGGCCCCGGCCATCGCGCTGCGCAACCTCGAGGTCGGCGCCGGCTACTCGATCTGGCTGATGGCGCCGGGCGGCCGGCTCACCGCCTTCGTCACCGCCGATGGCAACAAGCCCTGGGCGCCCTGACGCGGCGCCGAAAGCCTAGCCGTCCAGGTCCCGCAGCTTCCGCAATTCCGGGAAGAGCTTCATCCAGAGCAAGGCCACCGCCACCGTCCCGAGGCCGCCCAGCACCGCCGCCGGCACCGCCCCGACCAGCGCCGCCACCGCCCCGGCGCGGAAGTCGCCGAGCTGGTTGGACGCCCCGACGAAGAGCGAGTTCACCGCCGAGACCCGCCCGCGCATTTCGTCCGGCGTCTGCAGCTGCACCAGCGACGACCGCACCACCACGCTGACCACATCCGCCGCGCCGACCACCGCCAGCGCCGCGATCGAGAGCCACAGGCTGGCCGAAAGCGCGAAGACCGTGCTGGCGACGCCGAAGACCAGCAGCGCGCCGAACATCTTCGGCCCCACCGGCGCCCGCAGCGGCCGGTTGGCCAGCAGCACGGACATGCTCAACGCCCCCAGCGCCGGCGAGGCCCGCAGCAGCCCGAGCCCGGCCGGCCCCGTCCCCAGCACGTCGCGGGCGAAGATCGGCAGCAGCGCCACCGCGCCGCCCAGCAGCACCGCAAACAGGTCGAGCGAGATGGCCCCCAGCACCAGCCGGTGCCGCCGCACGAAGCCGAAGCCCATCAGCAGCGCCGCCAGACCCCGCGCATCGCTTGGCGGCAGCCGCGGCGCCCGGATGGCGATGGCCGCCCCGGCGCCCAGCAGCAGCAGCCCCGCCGCCGTGCCATAGGCCGCCGCCGGGCCGAAGACGTACAGCACCCCGCCCAGCGCCGGCCCCAGGATCTGCGCCGTCTGGTTGGCCGAGGCCGACCAGGCCGCCGCCCGCGGGAAGACCGCGCGGGGGACCAGCCCCGGCAGCAGCGAGGCCATGTTCGGCGCCTCCACCGCGCGGGCGCAGCCGACCAGGCCGATGAGGGTGAAGATCTGCTCCCGCCCCAGCCAGCCCTGCAGGCTGCCCAGCAGCAGCAGCGCCGCCAGCACCGCGACCAGCCCCTGGCAGCCGGCGACGATGGCCCGCCGGTCGCCGCGATCCGCCCAATGCCCGGCCGGCAGGGTCAGCACCAGCACCGGGATGAACTGCACCAGCCCGACCAGCCCGAGGTCGAGCGCGCTGCCGGTCAGCGCATAGAGCTGCCAGCCGACCGCGACGGCCAGCATCTGGAAGCAGAGGGTCGAGAGGACCCGGGAACACCAGAACAGCAGGAAGGGGCGATGCCGCAGGATGCTCGGCTGGGGACTTTCGGGTTCAGCCAACCGCCATCGCCTTGCGCGCCATGCCGTCAGCATAGCGCCGGCGCGGATCGCCTGCCTATGGCCGCTCGGCGGGCACCACCCGCAGCCGGCGGGGGTCGCCCCGCCGCAGCACCAGCACCTCGGCCGGCTCCCCCACCCGCTCCCCGGTCAGCCAGCGCAGCAGCGCATCCACGCCGGTCACCGGCTGGCCGCCAACCGAGAGCAGCAGGTCGCCGGCGGCGATCCCGGCCCGGTCGGCCGGCCCGCCCGGCTGCACCGCGGCGACCAGCACGCCCGTCTCCTGCGCCACCCCGATGGCGCGGGCGAAGCGGCGCGGCACCGCCTCCCGCTGCCCGGTCAGGCCGAGGCTGGCCCGCTTCACCCGGCCGAAGCGGATGAGCTGGCCGAGCACGAGCTGCGCGGTATTGGCCGCGACCGCGAAGCAGAGGCCCTGGGCGCCGGCGATGATGGCGG
The DNA here is from genome assembly GCF_979252845.1 of Belnapia sp. AC561. Lineage (NCBI taxonomy): Bacteria > Pseudomonadati > Pseudomonadota > Alphaproteobacteria > Acetobacterales > Roseomonadaceae > Belnapia > Belnapia sp. AC561. Next base: position 13,492 of record NZ_CEEDBP010000039.1, on the reverse strand, counting down.
TGTTGATGCCGATCACCCGGCCGCCGCTGTCGACCAGCGCCCCGCCGGAATTGCCCGGGTTCAGCGCCGCATCGGTCTGCACCAGATCCTCGATCGGCCGCCCGCCGCGGCCGGCGAGGCTGCGCCCGATGGCGCTCACTACGCCGGCCGTCACCGTCGAGGAGAAGCCCAGCGGATTGCCGATGGCGATCGCCAGCTGGCCGACCCGCAGCGCCGCCGAATCGCCGAGGCTGGCCGCCGTCAGCGCCGCGCCGGTCTCGGCCCGCAGCAGCGCCAGGTCGGTGTCGCGGTCCTCCCCCAGCAGCCGCGCCGGCATCGGCCGGCCGTCGGCGGCGGTCAGCTGCACAGCCTCGGCGCCGGCCACGACATGGGCATTGGTCAGCACCAGCCCATCCGGGGAAACGACGACGCCGGAGCCGGTGCCGCCGCCGCGCGCCCCGCGCACCGCGACATGCACGACGGCCGGCCCGGCCCGGGCGACGGCCGCGGTGACCGCGCTGGAATAGGCATCGAGCAGTTCGGCGTCGGGGAAGAGCAAATCGGCATCGGACATGGCAAGCGGAGAGGTGGTGCGCCATCCGGCCCCCTCGCAAGCCGGCCATCCGGCCGGGTAGAAGCAGGCATGGACCTGCTCGAAATCCTGCTCGCGCTGATCGCCGCCAGCATCGGCTTCGCCCTGATCGCGCGGAAGCTGCAGTTTCCCTACGCCGTCATCCTGGTGCTCGGGGGCATGGTCCTGGCCTTCATCCCCGGCGTGCCGGAGGTGCCGCTGGATCCGGAGCTGGCACTGGCCTTCTTCCTCCCGCCGCTGCTGCAGCTCTCGGCCTATCGCACGGATTGGCGGGCCTTCCGCAGCAACCTGCGCCCCATCCTGCTGCTGGCGGTCGGTGCCGTGGCCTTCACCGCCTTCTGCATCGGCCTCGTCGCCACCTGGCTGGTCCCCGGCCTGCCCTTCGCCGCCGCCCTGGCGCTCGGCGCCATCGTCGCCCCGCCGGATGCGGTCGCCGCCGGCGCGGTGCTGCAGCGGCTGCGGCTGCCCAAGCGCATCGTCACCGTGCTCGAGGGCGAGAGCCTCATCAACGATGCCTCCTCCCTCGTGCTCTACAAGCTCGCCGTCGCGGCGGCGCTGGCGAGCGGCGGGCTCGGCGCGGCCAATGGCGTGGCGACCTTCGTGGCGCTGGCGCTCGGCGGCATCGCCGTCGGCTGGGTGGTCGGCAAGGCGACGCTCTGGGTGCTCGCCCGGCTCGACGACGTCATGCTGGAGACGACGACCGGATTCCTCGCCGCCTATGCCGCCTATCTGGCGGGGGAGGCGCTGCATGTCTCGGGGGTGATGGCGGTGGTGACGGCCGGGCTGCTCTATGGCCGGGCGCAGCACACGGTCTTCAGCTACAGCGCCCGGCTGAATGCCAGCGCGGTCTGGAAATTCGTCGAGTTCATCCTCAACAGCCTGGTCTTCCTGCTGATCGGCCTGCAGCTCAACCAGATCCTCCACCGCATTGCCGACCGCGGCGTGCCGGAACTCGCGGGCATCGCGCTCGGCCTCTCGGCAGCGCTCATCCTGACCCGCTTCCTCTGGGTCTTCCCGGCGACGCGGCTGCCCCGCTGCCTGCCGGGCCTCAGTCGCCGGGACCCGGTGCCGCCCTGGAGCTATGTCACCATCATCTCCTGGGCGGGGATGCGCGGCGTCGTCAGCCTTGCCGCCGCGCTCGCCCTGCCGGAGGACTTCCCCGAGCGCGACCTGCTCATCTTCCTCGCCTTCACCGCCATCCTGGCGACCCTGGTGCTGCAGGGCACCACCCTGGAATGGGTGATCCGCAAGCTGGGGGCCGAGCTGCCGCCGCATCCGAACGGGATCGACCCGGAGGAGGCGGAGGGCCGCCGGCTCATCGCCATCGCATCCCTGGCGGAGATCGAGCGCCGGGCGGAGGACCCGCTGGAAGGCGCCATCGCCGCCGACATGCTGGCCGAGTTCCGCGACCGCGCCGGGCATCTGCACCGCACCGCCCGCAGCCAGGGCGCCGCGATGGCGGAGCGCGCGGGGCGGCGGCGCATCCGGCTGGCGGCGCTGGAGGCCGCCCGGGCCGAGCTGATCGCGCATTACCAGGCCGGGCACCTGCAGGAGGAAGGCCTGGTGAGGCTGGAGCAGGAGCTGGACCTGGAGGAGATCCGGGTCCGCCAGGTCCTCGGCGACGAACGCACCGCGGGGCAGAAGCGGGCCGATGCGGCGAAGCGCAAGGCGGCGGAGGTGACCGACCGGGCCGCCGCCGCCGCGGCCTGAAAGCCCGGCCGGCTCAGCCGGCGGGGGGCCGGACCGTCGCCACCGGGCCGAGCCTTGCCGTCCGCAGCTCGTCGCGGATCTCGGCCAGCAGCAGCTCGGCCGGCGGGGTCGCCTTCTCGGCGGCGCCGAGCCGGTCCAGCCGCAGCTTCGACAGCAGCCGCACCACCCAGAAGATGGCGAAGGAGACGATCAGGAACTTGATGATCGTGTTGAGGAATTTGCCGACCGCCAGCACCGCCGCGCCGGATTGCCGCGTCGCCTCGAGCGAGGCCATGCGTTCCCCCTTGAGCACCACGAAGATATTGGAGAAATCGACGCCGCCGATCGCCAGGCCGATCAGCGGGTTGATCAGATCCTCGACCAGCGAGGTGACGATGGTGGTGAAGGCGGCGCCGATGACGAGGCCGACCGCCAGGTCCACCACGCTGCCGCGCATGAGGAAGGCCTTGAACTCACGCAGCCAAGCGGGCTCGTGCAACGGGATGGACGGCGGCATCGGCGACTCCCCAAGGGTTCCTCCTGCTGCAACGCGGAATCGCACCGGGGGATTGCCGCAACCATCGCGCCGGCGGAAAAATACCGCATGAGCCGACCCCCATCGCCGCCCCCGGCCTTCGCGCAGCAGATCACCTTCCTCTATGCCGAGGATCCGGCCGCCTGCCGGCATTTCTACGGCACCGTGCTGGGGCTGGAGCTGGTCCAGGACCAGGGCTTCGCCGCCATCTACGCGGTCGGCGGGCATCGCGGCTTCCTCGGCGTGGTCCAGGCGCGCGGCCCGCGGGAGGTGACCGACCCACGGCGGGAGGGCGGCGTGGTGGTCACGCTGGTCACGCCGGAGGTGGATGCCTGGCACGACCACCTGGCCGCCGCCGGCATCGCCCTCGAGGCCCCGCCGCGCCATGCCGCGGCCATGGGCATCACCCATTTCTTCTTCCGCGACCCGGCCGGCTACCTGTTGGAGATCCAGCGCTTCGACCGGCCGGACTGGCCCCCGCCAGGCTGACCTTGCCAAGCTGACCTTGCCACGCTGACTTCGCCTTGAGGTTGCGGTGCGGCCCGCAACCCCATCGGCCCGCCGGCGTTCCGACCTGGCCGGGCAGGTCATGCCGAGACGGCATCGCCGCCCGACGCACCACGATGCGAAGGAGAGGACGATGAGCTGGAAATGGGTGGGTGCCGCTGGTCTGGCCCTCGCGCTGGCCGCCTGCGGGACGAATAGCCAGGACCGGACCCAGGGCGGCGCCGCGGCGGGTGCGGCGACGGGCGCCGGCATCGGCGCCTTCGGCGGCCCGGTCGGGGCGCTGGCCGGCGCCGCGATCGGCGGCGGCGTCGGCGCGGTCACCGGTGCCACCACCAGCCCGCGCGACGTCAACCTCGGCACGCCGCCCTGGAGCAACCCGGAAGTCCGCACCCCGGTCGGCGAGGGCCGCCGTGCCCGCCGTGGCCGCACCGCCACGGCGCGGGCGAACGATCCCAACAAGGCCTACATGGGCGGCGGCATGGTCGGCACCGATGCGGCGACCGGCACGACGGCCAACCCCGCCCCGGCGGCCGGCGGCGGCACGGCGACGACCACCGCCCCGGTAAATGCCCCGCCGATGACGGGCCCCATGACCACGGCGCCCATGGCCTCCGGCCCCACGACGGCGGCCCCCATGAGCACCGCCCCGGCGGTCGTGCCGCCGCCCGCGGTGCGCTGAGCGGCGCAGGTCTCGGGCCCGGATCAGCGGGCCAGCAGCAGCTCCGGCAGCCCGGTGACCAGCGTCACCGGGAAGACCGTGCAGAGCACGACGGTCAGCACCAGCATCAGGAAGAAGGGCAGGCTGGCCATCGCCACCTCGGTCTGCTCCTTGCCCGTCATCGTCTGCATGACAAACAGGTTGAAGCCGACCGGCGGGGTGATCTCGGCGATCTCGACCAGCAGCACGATGAAGATGCCGAACCATACCAGGTCGAAGCCGGCGGCCTGGACCATCGGGATGACGATGGAGGTGGTGAGCACGATCATCGAGACGCCGTCGAGCGCGGTGCCCAGCAGCACATAGACCACGGTCAGGATGGCGATCAGCCCATAGGGGCCGAGGTTCAGCGCCGCGGCACCTTCCGCCAGCGCCGCCGGGATGCCGGTCAGCGCCATGGCCTTGGTGAGGAAGGCGGCGCCGGCCAGGATGAACATGATCATGCAGGACAGCCGCGTGGCGCCCTTCAGGCTGTCGACGAAGGCCCGCCAGGACAGCGTGCCGGTGACGGCGGCGAGGATCAGCGACCCCAGCACGCCGAAGGCCGCGGCCTCCGTCGCCGTGGCCCAGCCGACGAACATGGTGCCGATGGTGCCGATGATGAGCAGCGCGCAGGGGATGAGCTGGGCGCTGGCGCGCAGCTTCGCCGCGAAGCTCATCTTCGCGTCGCGCGGCGGCTGCTTGTCCGGGTTCAGCAGCGCCCAGACCGCGATATAGGCGCTGAACAGCAGCATCACGAGCAGGCCGGGAATGCAGCCGGCGATGAAGACGCGGATGATGCTGACCTCGGCCGCGACCGCATAGACCACCATGATGATCGACGGCGGGATGAGGATGCCGAGCGTGCCGGAGGTGGCGAGCGAGCCGATCGCCACGTTCTCGTCGTAGCCGCGGCGCTTGAGTTCGGGCAGCGCGATCTTGGAGACGGTGGCGCAGGTCGCCGCGCTCGAGCCCGAGACGCTGCCGAAGATGCCGCAGGCCAGGATGTTCACGTGCAGCAGGCCGCCGGGGATGCGCCGCACCCAGGGGGCGAGGCCGTTGAACAGCTCCTCCGACAGCTTGGTGCGGAACAGGATCTCGCCCATCCAGACGAACATCGGCAGCGCCGCGAGCGTCCAGGAGCCGGTCGATTCCCAGAAGGCCGAGGCGAGGAAGAGCCCCGGGCTGGGGTGGACGAAGACCATGGCAATATAGCCGACGCCGGCGAGCGCCATCGAGATCCAGAGCCCGGCCCCGAGCAGCAGGCAGAGCAGCACCAGCAGGAGCAGCGCGAAGGTCAAGAGATCCATGGTGCCTAAACCTCCGCCGAGAAGTCGCCGGCGGCGGCGCGTTCTTCCGCGGCCACCACGTAGCTGGGCTTGGCACCGCCAAGGACGATGATGAGCTCGTCGATGATGGCGATGAGCAGGAGGCCCGCCCCCGCCGGCACCGCGATCTTCGGGATCCAGAGCGGGATGGGCACGGTGCCCTGCGCCACCTCCTCGATCTCCCAGCTGAACCACATGTCCTGCGCGGTCCAGAAGGTGACATAGGCCATCAGCGCCGCCGCCAGGGCGAGCACCGCCATCTCCGCCAGCCGGCGCGGCCCGGGGGCCAGCTTGTCGAGCAGCATGCCGACGCGGATCAGCTCGCCCCGCTTGAAGGTGGCGGCGAGCGCGAAGAAGGTGGTGGAGACGCAGAGGTAGGCGCTGATGTCATCCGCGGCGGGAAGCTGCAATTGCAGTTCCCGCATCACCACCTGCGCCATCATGATGCAGAAGATGCCGAGCAGCGACAGCGCGGCGAGGCCGGCCCCGGCGCTGTAGAGGGTATCGAGCAGGCGGCGCATGCGGCTCAGCCGGCCCCATGCGAATGGGCATGAACGGGGGGCGCCGCGCCCGGATGGCGGCTGGTGAATGGCATGATCGAAGCCCCCTCATGACGACCCGCGATGGGTCGGTATCCCCGTCCTCCAACCATGCGCTGCGACAAACGGCCGGCGCAAGGGGCCGGACGGCGGCGCCATCGGCGACCAAGGCGGGCTCTGCCCGCTATCCGGGCAGCCATGGCGGCGGCTGCCCGGCAGGTGGTCAGGCGCCGGTCGACGTCAGGCGCGCAGCGCCTCGACCAGCTTCTTGCCGTCCTCGCCGGTGCGGGCGACCCATTCCTCGGTCATGGTGGCGCCGATCGCCAGCAGCCCGGCGCGCACATCTGCCGGGATGGTGCCGATGGTCAGGCCCTTCTCGGCCAGCCGCGCCTGGCTGTGCTCCTGCGCCTCGGCGGCATAGGTCCAGCCGCGGGCATCGGCGCGGGCGGCGGCGGCGCGGACGGCGGCCTGCTGGTCGGCCGGCAGGCCTTCGAGCGCCCGGCGGGAGATCAGCACGGCATTCTTCGTCATCGAGAAGACCGCCGGGGTGAAGATCTTGGCATAGTCCCAGGCGGAGGTATCGACGCCGGTCTGGGCGCTGGTGACCATGGCCGTGGCGATGCCGGTGGCGAAGGCCTGGGCCAGCTCCGCCTGCTGCACCAGCACCGGGTTGGCGCCGACTAGCGCGGCGAAGCGGTTGGTCAGCGGGCTGAAGGTGCGGAAGCGGCTGCCCTTCAGCACGTCCAGCGAGGTCATCGGCACCTGGGTATAGAAGCCCGCCGCCGGCCAGGTGGCGGAATAGAGCAGCGACAGGCCCTGGCGGCCGAAGCGCGCCTCGATATAGGGCTTCTGCAGCTCCGCCAGCTTCTTGGCGCCGGCGAAGTCGGGCACCAGGAAGGGCACCGCATCGGCGTCGAAGAAGGGGTCCTCGTTGGAATAGGCGGTCAGCAGGATCTCGCCGATCTGCACCTGCCCGGTCTGCACGCCGCGCTTGATCTGCGGCATCGGCAGCAGCGAGGCATTGCTGTGGAGCTGGATCTGCAGCTTGCCACCCGTCGTCTGCTCGACGTCGGCGCAGAACTCGCGGATGTTGCGGGTGTGGAAATTGCCGTCCGGATAGGCGGTGGCCATCTGCCACTTGGTCTGGGCATGGGCCTCCCCGCCGCGCAACAGGGCGGGGGCGGCCAGCAGGGCGGGGGCCGCCAGCAGCATGCGGCGGTGAAGATGCGGCATCGAAACACTCCCGAAAACATTGCCTGGTCGCAGAGATGCGCGGGCGGCGCCGCCCTGGCAAGTCTCCGCTCCTTGCAACTTCCGGGCTAGAGCGGCCAGTCGCGCGCCGGGTCCACCCCTGCCCCGGCCAGGAATCTGCGGATCGCCCCGACCTCCTCCTTCGACAGGCTATGGTGCTGGGCGGGAAAGCCCTGGGTATGGCCGTTCAGGCTGATCAGCATCTGGCCATGGCCGCCATGGGCGACGGTGGCGCCGATCTCCTCCAGCGCGGACTGGACCTGCCGCGGGTCCAGGTTGCTGCTGACGGGGTGGCTGAACAGGGCGTGCAGGACCTTGCGGTGATGGTGGTTCATGCGGGCCTCCTCGGGGTTGCCGCACTGAAGCACCCGGAACGCCCGCCGTCCTTGCGCCAGGTCAAGCCGCCCCCGGCACGGCGGCTAGCCGGCGGCGGTGACGTAGTGCTTGAGCTCCTCCGCCTCCTGCTCCGCCGCCTCGATGCGCGCCTTCACCAGGTCGCCGATCGAGACCATGCCGACCAGCCCGCCGCCGGCATCCAGCACCGGCAGATGCCGTACCCGGCGCGTGGTCATCAGGGTGAGCGCTTCCACCACCAGCGCCTCCGGCCGCACCGTCACCAGGTCCCGCGTCATGAACTGGTGCACCGGCAGGCCGGTGGTGCCGGGGCCATGCCCGGCCATGCCGCGGATGACGTCACGCTCGCTGACGATGCCGCGCAGCCGGCCGTCGGGGTCGCGCACCAGCGCCGCGCCGATGCGGTGGCGGGCCAGCAGCCTGGCGAGGTCCAGTATGGTGTCGTCGGGGCCGACCGAGACGACCGCGTTGCCCTTGCCCTTGAGGATCGAGGCGATGATCATGCGAAGCCCTCCCATGGACCGGGCCTTGCTGGCTGGGCGGCGGGATGCCCCGCCCCGCCCTGGCCAGCATCAGTCGCGGCCTTGGGCGAAAGGCTGCGCCACCGGATGGAGCGCTTGCAAGAAAAACCAGCCCCGCCGCCGCGTCATTCCGCCGCCTTCACCGGCGCCGTGGCCGGCGGCACCGGCAGCGGCGCCGCGGTGAGCTGGGTCTTCACCAGCTCGGCGAAGCGGCCGCCCTGCTGGACCAGCGTGTCGAAGCTGCCGCGTTCGAGGATGCGGCCGCCCTCGAAGACCAGGATCTCGTCCGCGTCGCGCACGGTGGACAGCCGATGGGCGATGATGAAGGTGGTGCGCCCGGCCATCAGCGCCTTGAGCGCGATCTGCACCCGGGCCTCGGTCGCGGCATCCAGCGCGCTGGTCGCCTCGTCGAGGATCAGAACCGGCGGGTCCTTCAGCAGGGCGCGGGCGATGGCCAGGCGCTGGCGCTGGCCGCCCGAGAGGCTGGCCCCGCGCTCGCCCACCATGGTGTCGTAGCCCTGCGGCTGGCGGATGATGAAGTCATGCGCCTCGGCCATCTGGCAGGCCCGCTCGATCTCGGCCTGGGTCGCCTCGGGCCGGCCGATCAGCAGGTTGTCCTTGATGGTGCGGTTGAACAGCATGCTCTCCTGGAAGACCACGCCGATGTTGCGGCGGAGGCTTTCCAGGGTGATGTCGCGCAGGTCCCGGCCATCCAGCGTCACCCGCCCGCCGACCGGATCCCAGAGCCGCTGCAGCAGCGCCATGGCGGTGGACTTGCCGGCGCCGGTCTGGCCGACGAGGGCCAGGGTGCGTCCCGGGGCGGCCTTGAAATTGACGTCCGAGAGGATGCGGTTGCCGCCGGGATAGGCGAAGGCGACGTCCTCGAAGGCGACCTCGCCTTCGGCGCGGCCGATGGCCAGGGCGCCGGGGCGTTCCGGCACGCTGGTCTGGGCATCCATCACCTCGAAGAATTCCGCGATGCCGGGTGCCTGGAAGACCAGGCGGGAGACGAAGGCGACGGCGCCTTCCAGCTTGCCGATCAGCAGCGTGGCGAAGCCCATGAAGCTGACGATCTCGCCGACCGTCGCCTTGCCGTCCAGATGCAGCACGGTGCCGAGGATGAAGATGGCAATGACCGTCAGCGTGCTGGCGGCGCGGGTCAGCACGCTGACCACGGCCCACCAGTTCAGCACCGGGAATTGGTGGTCGAGCACCTGACGCACGATATCGCCGAACATCCGCGCCTCGGAGTTCAGCCGGGTGAAGGACTGCACGACGATGACGTTGGAGAGCGCATCCTGCGCGGTGCCGGCGAGGCGGGACTGGAACATCTCCACCCGCCCTTGGGCGAATTCGGTCTTGCGGATGACGATGGCGGTGATGATGGCGAAGACCACCACCAGCGAGATCAGCAGCAGGCCGAGCCGCCAGTTCATCGCCAGGGTCAGCGGCAGCAGCACGATGGCGGCGACGAAGGTCGAGAAATGGTCGCGGAAGAAGGACAGCCAGATGCTGAACAGGTTGTCGGCACCGACCAGCATCACCTTCATCAGCCGGCCGGATTGCACATCCCCGTGAAAGGACAGCGGCAGGGACAGCACATGCTCGAAGTAGCGGTGCATGGAGGTGAGACGGTTGCGATGCGCCATGCGGTCGGCGAGCAGCGAGACGGCGACCGTCGCGCCGATGCCGGAAAGGCCGACCGCGCCCCAGAGCGACAGCAGCACCAGCGCCCTTTCCCAGACCTGTTCCCGCCCCATCCCTGCGGCATGCGACAGCACGTCGACCACCCGGCCGAACAGGACCGGTTCCAGGAACAGCAGCCCGGCGAGGGCGATGTTGGCGATGGCGAGGCCGACCGCGACCCAGCGGTCCGGTGCCAGCACACGCAGGACCCGGCCATAGAGCCTGATAAATTGCATCCCGCAGCGCCCTTGCTCAGATCCCGCGCCCGCGAAGTCCGGGCGCGGCCTTGCCTACAGGCGAGCCACCCCCGACGGCAAGGCTCGTCAGTGCCAAGGCGGCGGGGCTTGCCCGCCCCACCGCCGATGCGGCAGGAACAGGGTTGGATCGGCGCAAGGGGGCGGGAGTTCCCCAGCGGCGGAGGAGATGCCGGAATGATGCTGTCAAGGAGCCACCTGCGGCGGAGGTTGGCGCGGCAAGGATTGGCCGCTGCCGCCGTTCTGCTGCTGTCCCCCCGCCCGAGCCCGGCGCAACCCGCCATCACCGCGGCGGATTGGCCAACCCGCTCGATGCGGCTGATCATCCCCTTCCCGCCCGGCGGCGCGACCGACCTGCTGGCGCGGGTGCTGGCGGACCGGCTGGGGACGCGGCTCGGCCAGACCGTGGTGGCGGAGAATCGGGGCGGCGCCGCCGGGGTGATCGCGGCCGAGGCCGCCAGCCGGGCGGACCCGGATGGCTACACGCTGTTCTTCGGCTCGATCGGCACCGCCTCGATCAATGCGCATCTCCACAGCAAGCTGAGCTACCGGCCGGAGGACCTGCTGCCGGTCGCGCTGTTTGCCGACCTGCCCAATGTGCTGGTGGTGCGGCGGGACAGCCCCTTCCGCAGCGTGGCGGATGTGGTGGCGGCGGCCCGGGCCAAGCCGGGGGAGCTGACCTATGCCTCCTCGGGCAGCGGCAGCAGCCTGCATCTCTCGGGCGAGATGCTGAAGGCGGATGCCGGCGTCGATATCCTGCACGTACCCTTCCGCGGCGGCGCCGATACCGCCAACCAGATCATGGGCGGGCGGATCGACCTCGGGATGAACAACGTCCCCTCGGTCATCGCCCTGATCCGCGGCGGGCAGCTGCGGGCGCTGGCGGTGACCAGCCCGGAGCGGAGCGAGGCGCTGCCGGAGGTGCCGACCATCGCCGAGAGCGGCGTCCCCGGCCTGGCCGGCTACGCCGCGACCGCCTGGTTCGGCCTGCAGGTGCCGCGCGGCACGCCTGCCCCGATCATCGACCGGCTGAACCGGGAGGTGAACGCGATCTGCGCCGAGCCGCAGACGATCGAGCGCGTCACCAGCGTCGGTGCCCGGATGCGCGGCGGCTCACCCGCGGATTTCGCCCGTTTCATCGCCCAGGAAAATGATCGCTGGGCCGCGGTGATCCGGCGTTCCGGCGCGCAAGTGGACTGACCTTCCGGATCGCAGGGTGCTAGCCTGCCGAAAAATCCGGGGAGTCCGTTCAATGACAGTCACGCGTCGCGCCACCCTCGTGGCGGGGGCCTCGCTGCTGGCCGCGCCGGCCTTCGCCCAGGGCGGCTGGCCGAACCGCACCATCCGCCTGGTGGTGCCCTTCACCCCGGCCGGGACCACCGACATCGCCGCCCGCATCCTGGCGGAGCGGCTGACGCAGCGGCTGGGGCAGAGCGTGATCGTCGAGAACCGGCCCGGCGCCGGCGGCAACATCGGCTCCGACTTCGTCGTGAAGTCCGAGCCGGATGGCTATACCCTGCTGATGTGCACGGTGAGCTCCGGCGCCATCAACTACAGCCTCTACGGCGCCAAGATGCCCTACAAGCCGGAGGAGCTGGCCGCCGCCGGGCTGATGCTGCAGGTGCCGAACGCGATCTTCGTCACCAATGCGCTGCCGGTGAAGACGCTGAAGGAACTGGTGGACTACGCCCGCGCCCGGCCGGGCCAGCTCAACAACGGCAGCTCCGGCATCGGCACCTCGCTGCACCTGACCGGGGAGCTGCTGAAGGCGGTCACCGGCATCCAGATGCAGCACGTTCCCTTCCGCGGCGCCGGGCCGATGCTGCAGGAAGTGATCGCCGGGCGGATCGAGGTGGCGGTGGACAACCTGCCCAGCGTCATCGGCCATATCCGCGACGGGCGGCTGCGGGCGCTGGCGGTGACGACGGCGATGCGGAGCCCGGCGCTGCCGGATGTGCCGACCACCGCCGAGGCCGGCTTCCCCGACGTGCAGGCGACGGCCTGGTTCGGCATCCAGGTGCCGCGGGCGACGCCGCGCGCCATCGTCGACCGGCTCGGGACCGAGATCGACGCGGCGGTGAAGGAGCCGGAGACCCGCGCGAAGATCGCCGACCTCGGCGGCATGGCGCCGGGGCTGACACCCGACGGCGGCACCAGCCCGGCCGCCTTCGAGACCTATATCAAGGCCGAGATCGTCAAATGGACCGAGGTGGTCCGCAAGTCCGGGGCGACCGCGGAATGAGCGGCCTCGGGCGCCGCGGCCTGCTGGCGGCGGGGACGCTGCTGGCGGCACCCGCGATTGCCCAGGAAGGCTTCCCCAACCGGCCGATCCGGCTGGTGATCCCCTTCACCCCGGCCGGCACCACCGACCTGACCGGGCGGCTGGGCGCGGAACAGCTCGGCCGGCGGCTGGGCCAGCCGGTGGTGGTCGAGAACCGGGCCGGCGCGGGCGGCAACGTCGGGGCGGAATACGTCGCCCGGGCGGAGCCGGATGGCTATACGCTGCTGCTGACCACGATCGGCACCGGGGCGATCAACTTCGCCGTCTATGGCGACAAGATGCCCTACAAGCCGGCGGACCTCGCCGCGGTCGGGTTGTTCATCCGGGTGCCCAACGTGCTGATGGTGCCGCCCGAGGTTGCCGTGCGCGACGTGGCCGGGCTGGTGGCCCAGGCCAAAGCACGCCCCGGCGGGCTGAACTACGGCACCGCCGGCATCGGCTCCTCCCCGCATGTCTGCATGGAGCTGTTCGGGCTGATGACCGGGGCGGCGCTGACGCATGTGCCCTATCGCGGCAGCGCGCCGATGATCACCGAACTGACGGCCGGGCGGGTGGATGCCGGCATGGACAATATCCCGTCCTCCCTGCCCTTCATCAAGGACGGCAAGCTGCGGGCGATCGCCACCACCGGCGCGACGCGGAGCGCGGTGCTGCCCGACGTGCCGACCCTGGACGAGGCGGGGCTGAAGGGGTTCGAGGCGACGGCCTGGTTCGGGATCCTGGCGCCGGCGGGAACGCCGCGGGCGGTGATCGAGACGCTCGGCCGGGCGGTGGACGAGACCGCGCGGGATGCCGATTTCCGGGCGCGGATGGGGGTGCTCGGGGCGGAATTGCCGGCGCTGACGCCGGGTGGCGGCAGCGCCCCGGCCCCCTTCGAGGCCTTCCTGGCGGCGGAGCGGGCGAAGTGGCTGGACGTGGCGAAGCGGAGCGGGGCGCGGGTGGAATGAGCGCTCAATTCCGCTAAAACCTGCTCAATTCCGTAAAATTCGCCTCAATTCGCTAAAATTCGGCTCAAATTGACTAAAATTTATCGCGGTAAGTGACTGATTTTGTTGGATTCATCCCGGCGAGATAGGTGATTCCAGCTGGTCCAGGCCCTGGCCGGGCGCGACGGTGCCTTTGACTATATTCCTATAGCCTGGTGCGGCCGGCGGTGCAAGGCCGGCGATGACGATGCCGTTCGCCGCGCCCGGGCCGGGTTGCCTTGCGGGGTCCCAGGGGTTAGGGCGCCCGCAAACCCCGGGAGACCCTGATGACCCTGCCCCGCCCCATCTTGTCC
>NZ_CEEDBP010000038.1:0-61896 GCF_979252845.1 Belnapia sp. AC561 | reverse complement strand
GCCCTTCTTCCTCCACCCGCCCCCGGAAGCCAATCACAACCGATTCAGATAACTCGATCTGTTCCCGGATGGACACTAAGGATCAGGCCCTCGATCTTTTGCGCCAAGCCGCCGCAGCAGGTTCGGTTTATGCCACTGCGGAGTACGCCCAGCGGCTGGCAGACGGAGATGGCCTTCCTGCCAACAAAGAGGAAGCTCGTCGACTGCTTCGCCAAGCTGCCGATGCGGGATTGCCCATCGCCATGGTGCGGTTGGGTCGCTTGTTGTACGACCCCCAAAATCCCGTTGCTACCACTGTGGAACGCTACAACTGGTACCGAAAGGCAGCAGAAGCTGGTGAATCCGAAGGTATGTTCAGCCTCGCTTGGAGTCTGCATAAGGCATCTGGTACGCCAAAAAATATGCCTCAAGCTGTAGCTTGGTATCAGAAGGCCTCGGATCTGGGACAACTGTGGGCCACGATTTCCCTGGCGCAGATTCTGATGGATGGAGACGGTGTGCCGGTGGACAATCCCGGGGCTGTCCGCCTGTTCACGCGGGCGTCGGACGCAGGAGATGCCCCATCCCTTACCTGGCTCGGTTGGATGGCGTTAAACCGAAATGGTGGTCAACCTGATCACGCACTGGCCTATCGTTATTTCAAAAGCGCCGCAGAGAAAGGCGACAGCTTTGGTATGGCGAATCTCGCGGAAATGCTGCAGACAGGGGTAGGCATCGAACATAATCCGGTTAAAGCCGCGGCCTGGAATCTACAAGCCGCGACTCTTGGGAATACCCAAGGGATGGTCAATATTGGAATCGCAATGATCCGGGGCGACGGCGTCCCGGTTAATCAAACAGCAGCTGCCGAATGGTTCGCCAAGGCTGCGCTTGCCGGCGAACCCCAAGGAATGTTCAACTATGGTGTTGCACTTGAAGGCGGCATCGGCGTCACTCAAGACATGGCGATGGCCGCTGACTGGTACGAGAAAGCGGCCAAGAGGGGTCACAAGGAAGCCCCGGGACGTATGGGGTTGCTCTTGGAAAACGGCACTGGCATCGACCGGAATCATGACGCCGCGGTTCGCTGGTTTAACATTGGAGCGGCACGGGGCAGTACCGTCGCCCAACAAGCCCTCGAAAATATCCGTGTGGCGAACCTTCAGTCTCGCCGCTCTCCAACCCTTGGTGAAATGGCGGTTGGCGCTGCCGCAGCATTGATACTGCTGGATCGGGCGCTGCCGCCGCGGACGCAATCGCAGAGAGCGCGCGACGACGAATGGTTAGCCTGCTTCAATGCAAAGCTCATTGGCCCTACCGATTATACAAATCCGCCTTGGGAATGCAGAGGCGTTGATTACTAAGAATCTGTACGCGGTTAACTTTGTTGCTGCATCTGGGTTTGTGCGTGCACTAGGTGATCGCATAACTAGCTTATATGACAAAGGCGGCCGCCAAAACCGGCAAGCTGCCCCGACGCTGTCGGCCTAGCCTTTCAGCGCGAAGTCATCCCGGTTCTTGCCTTTGATCCAGCCAGGCTCGCGACCGCGGCCGGTCCAGGTGTCGCCGGTTTCCAGATTGCGGTATTTTGGGGCGACCTTCTGGCCCTTGCTGCGGCGGGTTTCCCGTTCTGGCGCAGGCTGCGGCGATGACATCAGAGCTTTGAGCGACAGGCCCAACTCGGCGGCCTTGTCCTTAAACTCTGCCAGCAGCACTGCCTTGGCGCCTTCCATTTTTTCCTGACGCTTGGTTTGAGCCGCTTCGATCAAAACGGCCAGCTCAGGCAATGTCAGGCGGTCGAGATCAAAAGACGGTTTCAATTCGGACAATGCACACACTCCTACTGGCGCTGCATGCCCTAGCCGATTCTCGAAGCCTGTGCAAATTGAGCCACATTATTAAGCAGCCCCTTTGCAAAAATATGCATCGCAGAAACCTAAACGCCGTTTGGCGCTTGGTAGCATTAGGACGCCCTGCAAAATTCAAAAATTGTGATAACAGTTTTTCTGTCCGCTAAGTGCCCTGCTTCGTCTCTGAGCACTCTGGACGCCCTAATCTCGTCAGACGGCACCCAGCCCCTTAAATTAGGGCAAGGGCGACGGATTTGGCCTTCTCCTGTCAAAAAGCCGCAGATAGCGGACGAGAACCATCTTTTTCACATCAATCCGAGAAACGATTAGACCTCAAACGTTTATAATATACCAGGGATAAGCCTCGGCATAGCCGGCGCGATAGCGTGTCTTACGAAAATATCAGCCTTTTGACCATAAAGGAGCCAGCCCTAAGGCCGGCTCCATATACCGGCGCGATTACATTTGAGTCAAAGGCCTTTGACCTTGTGGAAGTGTATAAAAAACTATTATTCGAGCACGGCGAGCGCGGTCATTAGACCAATTCATAAAGACCCCTGTGACAGTTTGCATTGCTTGATTTTTTTGGGCGACAGGTTCGGCTTGGAATTTGCTCCAGCCAATAGGGCAATCAGCGCCTGGCGAGCATTGGCTAAAGCCACCACTGGCCTCAGCTGCAAGCAAGCGGTACCCTAGAACTTGTGCGTCTTTAGGAACAATAACTCCAATTGGTGCGCAGAGAGCACCATTTTTAGCATATGGCGAAAAATATCGACCAATATCTCCCCCTTGATTTTTTATGTAATCATTTACTGGCCCTGCTCCAAGTGCGGCAATCGAACCGGAGAAAAGAGCAAGATTCGGTTGGGCGGCAACAATAGCAGCTTGCAGAATTTTTTCGATATTACCTGTAGCGTCATTCATGCAGCCCGGATCGGGAACGTGAACATAAGCACCGTTAGGCACTTGGACAGTTGTATCTACTGCCCACATATTATTTTGACCACAATTAGTAGGTGCGTTCTCAACCTGACAAGCTGGAATTGTTTGGATTTGAGAATATGCAGGGCGCGCAATAAAGGGCACTGCAAAAAAGAGAATAATTTGAATTATAAACCGCATGTCATGTCTCCTCTTGTTTTGCGTAGCAAGGTTTATGCTACTTAAACTGCCATCTTATGACTCTTAGTTTCGATGACGGGCACAGGCTATGGAAGATTTGCGGGAAAAGAAGAGTATTGATTTATATCTTATGTAGCTCCTAATCCAAATTTAAATTAGCAGAAAAGTCGTATTTCCCAGAAGACTCAGATCCACTAACAAGATAATTATTGCCTGTTTTTCTAAATGGACCAATCCAATGTTGATTAGGTTCTTTTTCTAAAATGTCGATTGTATTACTTTCGGGATCAACAGTAATTATTAAAGTTCTGCTCTCATTGTGATCGTTCTGCCAATGACCTTCCCATACATTAAGGCCAATAGGATGAATGTTCGATACAGGACCGTTCCAACGTTGATGTTGATCCCACTCTGTCATAGTCCCGCTCGTAGCGAATGCGGGCGGCGTTAGAGCAAAAATACCTCCTAAAACAACAAAAACTGCGGTGATTTTTGCGGTTTGAAACTGCTTCAGCATTTGCACTTCCTCCTCGGTATAAAGTTCACCCCGAATAAAGTTTCTGTGCAAGGAACTTCTCCAAGCATGACTTAAATTATTTTTTCAACCTAAGGTTAATTTTTTTTATAAAAATCAATCTTGGGGTGTTTACTACAGACTAATCGAATTCCGAAAATCAACAGTTTTGCAAAGAGATTCGGAAGCAGTTCTATCAATGGTTTATACCAGATCCCGCTGATCAGAACCGATGGGCCCAGTCGCGCAGTCCGATGGACATGATTGTCCAGGGCTGCTCGACGAGCCGGTTCCAGGCGTGGCAGCAGTGATCGACGATATCGTCGTAGCAGCGGAAGACGCGGTTCGAGAGCCAGTTGTCCCGCATGAACTGCCAGGTGTTCTCGACCGGGTTCAACTCGGGGCACTTCGGCGGCAGCGGGATGAGCGTGATGTTGGACGGCACCTCGAGCTTGTCAGACAGGTGCCATCCGGCCTGATCAAGCAGCAGCACGGCATGTGCATGGGGCGCCACCGTGGCCGAGATCTCGGCGAGATGCAGGCTCATGGCTGTGGTGTTGCAGTAGGGCAGGACGAGGCCCGCCGCCTTGCCCTCCTTGGGGCAGATGGCGCCGAAGAGGTAGGTCGACGCCGTGCGCTGATCCTGCGGCGCGGTG
This sequence comes from Belnapia sp. AC561, assembly GCF_979252845.1. Taxonomy (NCBI): domain Bacteria; kingdom Pseudomonadati; phylum Pseudomonadota; class Alphaproteobacteria; order Acetobacterales; family Roseomonadaceae; genus Belnapia; species Belnapia sp. AC561. Next base: position 57,775 of record NZ_CEEDBP010000038.1, on the reverse strand, counting down.
GGCCTGGTGCCGCGTCGGGCCCAGCGCCGGGTGATCTTGTTCTTCTGGCCTATCCTGGCCTCATCGGCGAACCAGACCTCTATGGCGCTGGCGGCAATGCCCTTCTCGCGCGCGACTTCCGCCATGCGGGCGGGAAAGTCCTTTTAAAAAGATCGACCGCGCCCGCCGCCTGCGCATGGTGGCGCGGTCGCGCCGAGAGCTTGCGGTAGCCCAGCGCACGCACCTCGCGGCTCAGCGTCTGCTTGGCCACCGTGACCCGGTGTTCCTCCCACAGCCACTGGCAGAGGTCGATCAGCCGCCAACGCACCACCCCGTGGATGGCGGGTATCGGGCCGCTCTCCAGCGCCGCCGCCAGGGCCGTCCGGTGTGCGTCGTTCAGCCGTGCCGCCTGGCCAGGCGCCTTGCGGTCGACCAGCCCGGCCGGCCCTTCGGCGTTGAACCGCAGCACTCAGTCGCGCACGATCTGCAGCGTCACCCCGCCGATCCGGGCCGCCTCGGTGCGCGATGCCCCATCATAGATCGCGGCCAAGGCCAGCAGGCGCCGAGCCTGCGCCGCGTCCTTCGTCTGCCGCGCTGCAGCGCGCAGCCCGCCCGCAGCGAAATCCACCCGAAGTGGGATGGGCATGGCAAACCTCCCCTGGTCGCCATGTTGAATCAGCCCGCCGCCACTTTGGGAATCCCAAACGAGTCACGCTCTCAGAGACTTGGTATTAGCCGTCGCAGAAAACTAGGATCGAAACTTCGAGCAAGCCATTGGCGAAAGGTCTGATGCACTATTGCTAATTCTGTATCAGCCGCGGCCCGCCCAGCCCTCTGATCGGCCGGCAAACCGCCAGGAATCTGGCCGCAGCGCCTTCATGCTGGTACAGAATTCGGATGAACGGTCCCAAACTGCAGGCCGGTATGCAGTTGCAGGATCCGGAGGGGCGCCGGCTCTACTTCACAGAAACCGAGCGCCGTGCATTCCTGCAGTCTGTCGCCCGCGCACCGCGCGAGGTGTGATCCTTCTGCAGCGTCCTGCAGGCCATCGGCTGCCGGATCTCCGAGTCTCTGGCGCTGACCACCGACCGGGTCGACCTGACTGGCCGGGTAATCGTTTTTGAAAGCCTCAAGAAGCGCCGGAGCGGGGTCTACCGTGCGGTGCCGGTGCCGCCCGAGCTGCTCGACACCCTCGACCTGGTGCACGGTCTACGGGAGGCGCAGCGGCGCGGCCAAGCCAAGGCTCTGCTCTGCCCTGGAGCCGCATGACGGGCTTCTGGCGGGTGTAGGAGGTCATTGCCGCGCCAGCCAGCTCCATGCCGGCCGAATTCGATGCACCGTTGTCCGACGACGACCTCGCCGGCTTCGAGGGGCGCTGGTGCACCTGCTGCTCGACACTCACATCCTACTCTGGGCGCTCGACACGCCGGCCCGGTTGGATGGCGGAACCCGGGCCCTGCTCGAGGATCCGGCGAACGAGGTGCTGTTCAGCGCCGCCAGCATCTGGGAGATCGCCATCAAGGCGCGGCTCGGTCGCGTCGATTTCCTGGCGCGCCCGGACCAGATCGCCCAGGTGTCAGGCGGCCCGTGACACCGGCTTTACCGAACTGCCGGTCCGGGCCGAGGCCGCGGCGCGGGTCGCTGACCTGCCGCTGCATCACCGCGATCCCTTCGACCGGCTGCTGGTGGCGCAGGCGATGGTTGAGCCGGTGCGGCTCTACACCGCCGATCCGCTGCTGCCGCCCTATTCCGAATTAGTCACGCTGCTCGGCTGAGAGCGGACCCGCGCAGCCAGCCATTCGCGTAGCTTCGACCACCGGCGATGCCTTGTCAGGCTGCTACCGCAATGGTGGTTGTCCATGGTGGATGGCAAGGCAGCCAAGACCAGCCGTACCGCCTCTAGTTGGCAACCCCTTGACCGCCCTACCTTTGAAGGACCGCCATTCAGGGGATTCCGTCATCATGACCGAGGACGGCTTGCCGGAACTGCCGCTCGGCGCCTTCGCCAAAGCTGACTTGTTGCCGGATACGGTTTTTTATGCCGAGCCACGCTTCGTCACCCACGTTGACGATGGCGCCATCGCGGCCGTGACCGAGCTTTATCGCGCGCTCTTTCCGGCCGACGGCACGGTACTCGATCTGATGTCGAGCTAATCAGCTTGATATTGAGAGTCGTCCACACCCAAGCACCTCAGGTCGCACCGGCTTCTCACAGCCGGCGGACTACTTCTAGGGGGGCAGGCCAATTGGGACCGGGGGTAGCATCGACAGGACGCCGGCGCTCAACGCCGCTGATGATCTCCATGCCCCAAACCGCCCCCCGTCCTTAACAACGCTCCTAAAAGCGTCGATAAGATCAGAAGACAGGTTCGACCCCAGGCCGGAAGGCGGCCCTCGGCGGAGGGGTACCATTGGGCACCCGCACTGACCGCCTAATCAGCAAGCACAAGCACCAAGGACCTCCAAGCTGTGCTTACGATAGAAGCGGCTCTCTCTCGCATCCATGGATTCGGTTTCAAGGCGCTGACGGCCAGCCCGAACTGTGCGGTCCAGATAGTAGGCTCGCTCCTCGTCGGACGCCGCCGACGATATGTAGATCATCTAGGGCCACAGGTTCGCCGGATCGCGGGCTTTCACATGAAGGGCGAACTGCATCATGGAAGCATGATCATTCTGGGCACCGGCTTGGTAGCGGGCAACCTCTTGCAGGTCGAGCTTGGACACGTCCATGGCGGCGGCCTACATCGGTGCCACTTTGGACCCCCGACTGGCAAACAACCGCCGCTCGCACCCGATCTCCAAAATAGCCACGCCGCTACCTCGCTACGCCGAGCATGCGTGACATGAAAAGGAGAAACCCTGCCCCTGCATCACTCGGCCGCCTCTGCTGCGGCCTGCGCGTCGTCCTCCGCCCGGTCGTCGATATAGAGAGCGGCGTGCGGCAGCCATACGGACCGCGGGATGGGGTACTCCTCCACTTGTCGCGGCACCAAACCCAAGGCCGAGGGATTGCGGACCCAGAGAACACGGAGCGGCTCTCCAGGGACAAAATTTTCCACAAGCGCGAGGATGAAGCGTTCGCCATGTCGAACAGCAGATTCGTGCTCCCCACGCGTCAGCACTGGGGCACAGGGGCCGACACTGCTCTTGACCTCAATGAAGTACCGTCTGTTTTGGCCGACTCCCACAACCTCGAAGTCGAAACCGACAAAGTCCCGTGTTCGGTCCCTAACTTCCCAACCCTGTGCCTCGAGGTGGGCGGCGATCGCTTGTTCGGCTCCCCACCAGTGGTTCACTGCCGGAGGAGCAACCCGGGGCGCGCGGTCCGGAAGATCGTCGGGGTTTAGGAGTTCGCGCCGCCTCCGGCCCCCCCGGGCGCCACGTGCTGCAGCCGGGGCAGGCATCGGAACTAAAGCGCCCGCAACTCCGGCGGCCAGGCGCGGGAGTCTTGTCCATGTCAGCCAAGGGAAGTCGGCCAGTAGTGCGGCGTGCACCGGGTGAGCAGGGTCCTCGTCGAAATAAGTGTGGAACTCGGCGGCGCTGAAGTTGAAGTCGCGGCAAAAGTCGACGACGTCCACTGCCTGGCGGCCGCCAGCGACATCGGCATCGTAGTAGATCGCCGCGATCAAGGGCACCACGGGAAGCCTATTACCTTGAACGTGGACAGTCGAGGCCCAAAGCCTAGTGTCTTCGGTATTTGTAACCGAGTACCCGCCGTCGCCAAAATGGATGGTCTTGGGCCCGTCCACCTCCAAGTCACGATATCGCCCGTTTCGGCCTCCTGGAGCTGCGTCACAGCGCGCATTCCGCGTGCTTCCGGGGACTTCGGGCCGTAGGTAGGGACACAATGTTCGAGTTTCGACGACGAAGGCGGGGTTCAGGAGATCTGCCTCGGGCGCGAAACAGACGGTTGCCTTCTGAATTTGAAGGTTGTTGCGCCAGATGTTGGAGTTGTCCTGCCGATCAGGAGCGCGCTCGCCCGATGGGGTCAGGTGGTTATTGCTGAAAATGATTTTGATGCTGTGGCTCGGGTCATCGGGGGCGTTCCGCCTATAAAGCGCGTCGATCAAGTGCTGGAACTCACCGGTGTCGATTCGATGTCCCGAGCCAATCCTTGGTATCAAGGCCCCATAGAACTTAGCAGCAAAGAAAATCTGGACGATCCGGCCCTTGTAGGTGCGGTCACGAAACTGCTTCAGCGTTCGCAAGCTCGCTGCGTACAGGTCTGCATTGTCCGTCGAAATCATTGTCCAGGCCCCCAACGACGAACTCGTGCGCCCGGATGAGCCCACGAAGGAATCGCTGATATTGTGTCCTAGGATTCGATCTGTAGGGAAGGAGGGTCCCGTCCTGGCCGGGCACCAAGGGCGGAAGGTCATCCAACGCACCCCGCACCGAGCACACCAAGGGATCGGCCAGCAACCCGTCCATAGATACCGGGACAGTCCAAGCGGTCGGGCAGTGGGGGAGTTCTCGTCCAACTGGGACACCTACGATGACCACACGTTCCCGGCGCTGCGGGACGCCATATCGGGCCGCGTTCAGGCGCCAGATTTCAACTTGGTATCCCGCCTGACGTAGCCCATCGAGCACCCTGACCAGGAAGCGCCCCCCTTCCATGTTCAGAAGTCCAATGACATTCTCGAACACGAAAACGTCTGGCTTCAGGCGGGCGAGCAGAGCCGCATACCGGGTGTGCAACTGATTTCGCGTGTCCTCCCCCGAACGGCGCTTGCCACCCGTGGAGAAACCCTGACAGGGCGGACCGCCTACGAGAGCAAGGCGCTGCCCGCGACGGTCTTCTGCTGCGGCCACGAGACGGTCGTGGACCGTCTCATCCTGCATGTCACCGACGAACGCGATGGGTGCCATGTTCGAGTTGAAAGCCGCCACGGCATGCCTATCGAAGTCGGTCGCTGCAAGCGACTTCCACCCGGCCCATTCAAAGCCGAGCGAAAGACCGCCGGCTCCGGCAAAGACATCTATCATCTCCCCAGGGGCGCCGAGTGCCTGAGCGACTTGGAAAGCCAGCAATGGAGGCACGGCGTTGCCGATCTGCTGGCAAATTGCGCGCTGCGAACCTTGAAAAACAAAGGAGTCAGGGAAGCTCTGAAGGCGCGCCGCCTCACGGTGTGAAAGGGTCCGGTGCTGCCCTCCCTCGGCATCGTAATGGAGGAAGCATCCGTTGCCCGGGCGGTTGTAGTAGGTGTTGATTGTGTAGCCCGGTCGGTCCGGGTTGAGGCGCCCGTAGTACGTTGAGCGTGACCCCTCGCCAGCAGCGGCGCTGATCCGGATCTGGGCGAGGCGCTCCGACGGGACACTCTCAGGAATGTCTCGCCAGTTGCCCCCTGGCGGCACAGCCCTAGCAATCTGAAGGTCCAGTTCGCTCAGGGACGCGCAGGCATGGTTCGGGATCATTGAGCCTTCGACCTCCAAAGCGACTTGGATAGGAGCTTCTCCCGCACGGGCGCGTCGAGCTTCGGGAACTGAGTGATAATCGCCTCGAACTGGTCCCGGCTGAGCCCGTAGGCACGCGCGATTTTCACCTCCAGGGCGGTTTCCTGTGCTGGATCCGACATCACTCGTTCGACCGCTGACGCCAGCGACGTCACGACACGCCGTGTCATTGGCGGTACGCGTGCGGTGCGGACCACCCCCAGAGACATGTGGCCCGTCGCCAAACGGCTCCTGACCTGGAACTCGAATACCAAGGACGACAGCACACCGTGCAGTGCTCGCAGGCGTTCGGGATCACCGTTCCTGAAATGGGCGACGTGGAGTGAGTTCCCGGCGATCCAGCCCGGTGGAATCACCGTACCTATCATACGCCGGGCCTGCGAGGAACGGGACACATCACGCCACACAAGTCGCTCAAACCCGGCGGATCTAATCCCGCGAGCAATCTCCGGCGCAATCGATGCTACGGGAGCTTCCGCCATGCTGTGGCGCCTGACCATGCGCCCCTTCACAAAGGGGTTTCGTCCTGACGCGACGAGCTTCGCCGCGACGCGAGTCTCGTCGAGTTCGCGTCCAGCCCAGAGGTTCTCCGGTCCAGGTCCCTCAAGGTCCTTGAAACGGGCAAGCTCTGCAAAATCCGCCAAGCACGCCTGCGCCTCAGCGCCGAAGCCGACCGGCAGCGCGTAGTCTTCCGCAGCCAGAGCCTCTGATGTTCTGGCAAAATCAAGAACCGCGCGGACCTGGCGATCGGCACCGAACAGCCGAACCGTGGCATGAAGTCGATTACAGGGTTCAACCACGAAGGTGGCTGCGACGACTGGCTGGTCAACCCTATCAAACAGGCGGGCCTCAGGCGGGTACGCCGCCATATCGGTTAGCCTAGCTCGCCCGAATACAGACCTCCTCATCGACACCGAGGCTTGGTCGCCGAGGAGTGTCGAGGGCAGCACAATGCTTAGAACTCCACCGCGGCGGGTCGAGCGCAGTGCCAGATCCCAGCCGCACCGCGCAAGGTTGGTGCCCCAACCGGCATAGGACACGTCGGCCTTCGCGTCGGGAAACCTTGCGTCCAGCTCTGCGCACCGCTGTTTCAGCCAAGCGCGGTAACGAGCCGCCGCCTCCTTATCGAGGCCAGCCATCTCACGTGCGTCGGGTTTGAGTAGCTCCCAAGGAGGATTGGTCACAACGGCGTCGTGTAGCGCGGGGCAGGCGTCTCGGAGGCTATCGCCCACTTCGACACGGGCCGTCACATTCATACCGACACTAGCAGCTAGGTCCATAATCCGATCACGTCCCTGCAACGCAGCCGCGGCTTCCAGATCACGCAAGGTAACGGTGAAGCGACGCCGCGACAGCGTAGGCGACGAGGCCGCGCTCAGGAGGACTGCGACAAGCAGGCGGCCATCTCCGGCGAACGGGTCACAGAGCTTGACCTCTGAGTTGATGACGCCAGCAGCCACCATGCGCTCAAGTGCGTTCGTGACCTGATGGCCAAGATCAGAAGCCAAGACATCGGGGGTGTAGAACCGCCCCGATGCCCGCTCCGCCAGAGTTTTGCCAGCGTACAAAGAGGCTGCGGCCGCATGAGCAAGAGGGGTGTCAAGCATTGCTATCACCCTGCGCCTTCCCGGGAAGAGCCAAGGAAAGGCGCGGCTGGTGATGCTGCTCGACCAAATCCTTGGCGGCACCCAAGAACCAATCCTTGAGAGTAAGATTCTTGTCCGCGAGCACGGAGTAAAGGCGCCGCTTCAGCGCAGGATCGATTTCGACGACAATCCTGCCGGATGTGCCTTTGGGCATCGTCGTCTCCATGTGCCTTGTGTCACATAACATAGCCGCAAACCCGAGGTTAGATGCAAGGTGCCTGATCCCAAGGAAAAGCAGGATCTCCCCTCGCAGGGGCCACGTGACGATCTGTTCGCACGCGAGCGACGCTGGTTAATCCTTGCCGAGGATGGCCGCCATGTCTGGATGGGGCGTCATAGTGACCCATCCCCTGCCGAGATCGAGGAGGTCGAAGTTGCACTGGCAAAACAGGGACTTGCAGGCTGGCTCGCCGTGTCAGAGGGCCGTTACTGGGAGCAAAAGGCCCCAATTGCCCTTATGGAGGTCCGGCCGTTGGGACAGCCCCAATCCGAATTTAGTGAGGCGACGGCTAAGTTCGAACAGCAGCGCCTCGAGAGGCGCCGCTCGTTGCTAGGATAACCTAGATCACATTGTGCACGCCTTCGATTCCTCGTAATAGATTCGATTCCAAAATAAATCCCGCACATGGACACTCAGCACCGGATATAGCCCTGCGCCCCGCCTAGCTGCGAGCCGCAACCCGGAGCCATCCATGTTTTCCTTCGAGTTCTCTCCTCTCCGAATAGGGCGCTGAAGAGCGCAGGCCGCGTCAGCTGACGTTGGCTGATCGTCGTGCGGCATCCGTGCCGCGTGATGATCTGCCATGTACGGCGACGTGCGCCTGCTCCCTCCCGGCAACCTCGGCACCTGCGGTCCACCCGGACCGGGGAACGCCGCGCCATGCCTTCGGCATTCCTAGAGCGGAGACAGACCATGACCCCGGACATCATCGTCATCATGGCGGCGGTCCTCGCCGCCATGATCACCAGCATCGACATGGTGCCGCCCCGCACACGGGTGACCTTCCATCAGATGGTGCGCAAGAGCCTCGCGGCCGCCCAGCACCTCGGCACCATGACCTTCGAAGAGATCGAGGCGTCCGACCTCCTGGGCGAGGGCATCCTGGACCTCCCGCCACACAAGTGGCCCGCCGGCGACGTCACCTACCTGCTCGTGGACGACACGACCGTGGACCTGGTCTGGCTCACGCATTGGCACCGCCAATCGGCCAGCTGCATGTGTTCGGACTCCATCAGGCCCGCGGCACGCGGGCTGTCCTCCCTACCTTCCTGGTCACCCCCGGGCGCTTTCCCCAACCATTGGTCCGCCTTAGCCCGGCGCACATCCGGAGCCTGGAAGAGGTCATCAATGCCTCTGCCTGCACCTGCTCCCCGGAGGCGGTAGGAAGCAGGGCTGGGAACTCGCCGAGGTCGTGCAGGATGCCGTATAGGCGGGGGTAACGCCGTCCAGGCCAAGCCCGACCACGGAGCGATGACGCAGTTCATCCCGCATCAACGTACCATAAGCGAAGACGTCAGGCAGAAGGCGGCAGCCCTGTCCGCCCCGGGCCGCAGCCTCCAGTGGAGCAGGGTCGAGGCCATGCCGCGCGAAGTCGCGCCGGACCACGTCGACATACGCCGCGGCCGGCCGCCGGACGACGCATTGCTCGGCCAGCGGGAAGTCGAAGATCCGGTGCGCCTCGTCCGCGTGGTACCGGTCTATCTCCACGATCCCGTCCGGTCGTGCAGTCATAACATGTCCGCCTCTGTCAGGGCCGGAGGAGCCTCCTGCATCGTGGCGATGGGACAGGCTACGCTAAGGTAGCGCCAGGAAGGCAGCATGGCGGCCTCCTCCGGATCGCCCCACGCCCGTAGTCTGCAGAGTAGGTTCACCAGCGCGAGGTCCTCGATCGCGGTGCAGGAAACCTCGAGGAGGCTCGGGCTGGCCAGAACCACGGCGAGGCAACGCGCGCGGCTCACCGCAACGTTGAGGCGGTTGCGGCTGAACAGGAAGCCGATATCGCGCGGCATGTCATTGCCCGAGGAGGTGGTCATGGAAACGAGGACCACCGGCGCCTCCTGTCCCTGGAACCGGTCCACCGTGCCCACGCGGGCGCCCTCAGGCAGGCTTCGGCTCAGCAGGTTGACCTGCACGTTGTAGGGAGCGACGACCAGTACGTCCTTCGGAAGGATTAGCCGCTCAAGGCCTGCACCGTCGGTCCAGCGCTGGCCTACCAGGGCATGCCACAGCCGCACGACCTCCTTGGCCTCCTCCGGGCAGGACTGCGAGCGGCCCTGGTGCCCGATAGGCAGGAACTGCAGACCATGTGGGATGAGCGGCGCCGGTGCGTCGGCCGGCAGCAGCAGGCCCTGCGCTCCGGTGCTCGGATGCGCCCGTAGCCGTCCGTCGTAAACGGCTTCAGACACCCAACCGCAAAGCGCCGGGTGCATGCGGTAGGAGGAGTCGAGGAAGATGCCGCGGTCGGGCGGCACGGTCGCGGCGCCCTGCAGCAGGTGTTCCAGCGCGCTGACGCCGGTACCCTCGGGATGTGCACCTTGAATCGGCTGACCAAGCTGCTGCTGATCGCCGATCAGCACGATGTTGCGCGCCGCGAGGCCCATGGCGACGAGGTTGCCGAGCGAAACCTGACCGGCCTCGTCCACGAACAGAGTGTCGAGCGCGAGCTCCTGCTCCTCCCGTGCAAAGAGCCAGGCGGTGCCGGCCACCAGGTCGCAGTCGCCCGGCACGTCGTCGTTGCTGGTGACCGTGGTGATGCAGTCGCCCTCGAAAACCTGGTCCGGCTTCCCGGCGGTCGCCTTCTTGATGCCAGTAAAAGCGAAGCCCTGCTCGCGTGCTGCCGCCTCGATGCCCTTGAGCAAATTGTTAATCGCCTTGTGCGACAGCGAGGCGACGCCGACCCGGCGGCCGGCCTGCATCAGCGCCACGGCGATCCGGCTGGTCGTCCAGGTCTTGCCCGTGCCTGGCGGACCCTGGATGAACAGATGGCTGCGGTCGAGGCTGCTGACGGCGCGGATTGCGCCCGCCAGCGCCGTCTCGCCCGCGGCGAGGATGGGCGTCCCAGCGACCTGACCCATGATCCGCGGCGGCTCCCGCCGCAGAATGCCCTCCAATGCGGCGAAGCGCCCGTCGCGCGCCGCGACGGAGGTGGCGAAGCGCCGCATCGCCGTGCGTAGCACCGCATCCTCGATCGGCGGCGCCGGGCCGAGGCAAAGCACTTCGGGCAGCTCCCCTGCCGCCTTGCCACGCTTGAGCACCACGCGGCAGGCCGCCTCGTCCAGCGCCACGATCTCCCCGGCGCGCCCCATCGTCGCGGCGATGGTCGGCTTGTCGCCTGGGCGCAGCTTGGTGTCCTGTGGCGGGTAGCGGTAGGCGCGAAGGAAGGATCTTTTCTCGGTGGTGCAGGGCCCTTCGGCGACCAGGCCGCCGAGGCATTCGGCATCGCCGGCCAATTCCTCCGCCTCGCGTTCCATCCGGTCGAACATCGCCCACCATTGCGGCTTCTGCTCGCGCCGGTGGAAGTCGCAGAGCTCGGCAACCAGGGCGCGATAGGGGGCTTCCGCTGGCGTCGCGCTATCCAGTAAGCGGGACCGCAACGCCTCCCGTTCGGCCTCGGTCGCGCGCTGCTTCTCCTCCTTCGCTGCATCCGGCGCCTCGACGGCAGGATCGAACCAGGACGCGCCGGCCGGCCGCAAGCCCAGCAGCCAGCCATGCAGATCCGCGGTCGAGCGGCAGTCGATCCTGTTGTAAGCCTCTATCTCCGACAGGATGTTCGCGTCGCTGGTTTCGCAGAAGCGTTCATAGGCGACGATGCTGTCGGCTGCCGTCTCGACCTCGCCGGCGCGGGCATCCCGGAAGAAGTGCTCAACGTTCTTGAGCGAGTAGCGCGGCTCGCCGATCCGCAGCTGCTCGCGCACCACCACGTAGAGGTCCACGAACCGGCGGCGGCGCAGCATGTCATCCAGCGCCGCCTCACGAGTCCCGTGCCGCATCGCCAGCCGCTTTAGCGCCGTCGTCTCGTAATGGTTGTAGTGGTATACGTGTGCGCCGGGGCGGGCGGCCAGCTGCGCCGCCAGCACGTCCATGAAGGCCTCGAAGGCGCGCTTCTCTTGCGCCCGGTCATGCGCCCAGAAGGCGCGAAACAGCCCACCTGCCTCCATGCCGAACAAGTATTCCAGCCCGCCTTCGGGGAAGAGCGGATCCCCCTCCATGTCGAAATACACGTCGCCCGCATTGGGTGGCGGTAACCGCGCGAAGCCTCGGCTAGGCTCAGGCGAGAGGATCTCGTACACCTTCTCGCCGGCGTCGCGGGCTTGATGCTGCAGTAGCGCCTGGGCGCGCAGCGTCGCCAGGGTTGCGGGCGCCATGTCCGGAATGCGCTGCCCTTCCGGCAGCGCGGCCAGGGCAGCCAGGGTGTTCACGCCGGCTGCGCGGAGCCGGCGGACCTGCTCGCCACGAATATTGGCCACCAGGCTGAGATGGTCGGCCTGCTCCCACTCCGCCTCGCAGCGCTCAGACCAATCGCAGATTTTGCAGTGGCCGCAGGGCTCGGCTGTCGTCTCGCGCACCGGGGTGGCCAGGAAGTCCTCCAGCCGCCGTCCAGCTAGGCGGGTGTAATGCACCACGTCGCCGGGCCGGATTACCTCCTCTCGCCCGTTCCCCAGCTTCACCCGCAATACCGGAGGCGGCACGCCCTGCACCGCCTCCACCAGGTCGGCGTAGAGCGCGAGCTGGATGGCGTGCGAGGCCTTGGCGCGAGAGGCGAGCTTGGTGTCGGCCACCTCGTAGCACCAGGGCCCGAGGCCCGAGGGCTGCTCCACCCGAAGCAGGAAATCGGCGAAGCCGTGCCAACGCCCATGCGCCAGGGCGGCCTGGAAGATCACCGCCGCGCCGGCCCGCATCGCCGCCACCGTCGCGGCGACACGCGCCTCCAAGTCGCGGCCGTCGGGGATACGGACCACCGCGAGGCCTTGGGCCTCGAGCCCCGCCAGGTAATCGGCCTCGTGGGCCAAGCCCCGGCGCTGCACCAGCTCCAGCGTGGCATCGGGAGCGGCCTTGGCGATGCTCTCGCCATCCAGCACTCGCCGGGCGAGCGCGCTGACATGGCGGCAGCCAAGGAAGGCGTTCAGATCCCCCGCCGAGAGAAGGATCCGATCCTGGTACAGCCGCATACGCCAAATCCCCTGACCGGCACACCAAGCCCGGAACCCCTTAATCAACTCTGAATTGAGATCATCGGGAAGGGCGCGGCGGCAACGGTCCCTGCTCCCCCCGGCGCCACGATGGCGGAGCATGGCATGCACCTCGCGGTGCCGGGTGCCGTAAGTGGACATGACCCGCCCCACCTCAGCCCAGCCTGGCCGCTGCTGTACCGCCGGAGCAGGCGGGATCGGCCTGGGCCGCACCGGCGTGCCGTCGGCGAGCTGGAAAGACAGCAGCGCGATGCCCAGTGCCACCACCCCGGGCAGTAGCCTGCCGCCGATTCGACGTAGCACCCAACCGACCGGGATGGCGCCGAGGAACAAGGCGGCCAAGACCAAGGCTTCCGTCTTCATGGCATCCACCGGGGTGCCGGGACCTCAACGCGCCCAACTATGACCTGCACCCGCGGCGCGCCGAGGCAGGCGCCGAGCACCAAGCCAAGGATCACAGCCAAGCCCCAGGCGATGGGCGTGGCCAAGCTCATGGCCTGCATGCCCGCTGCCATCAGCCGGCGGCCCGGCCGAGGCTGGTAGGCAGGTCACCGAGGCCCTGCAGCAACCCGTCCAGCGCCTCCCAGTTCTGCGCGAGCCCCTGCAGCAGGCCATCGAGGCCTTCCAACTGCTCCGCCGTGTCGGACAGCGAATGCAGCACGTCGCGGGCGACCATGCGGGTGCGCGCGAGGTCCGACGATGCCTGCGGCACCTGGGCATGGGCAGACATGGCGGTCGCCAGCAGCTCCATTCCCTGGCCCGCATCCTCCAGCCACTGCACCACCTGTCCGGCCTGAGCGGCGAAGCCGGCGACTAGGCGCGCCTGGGCCTGCCGGGCGGTGAGCACCGCTGCCTGGGCCGCCGCCTCGACTTCGGCCTTCCTCGTCTCGACCGAGCCGGCCGGCGCCGACCGCTGCCGGACCCGCAGCTGCCCGAGCTTCGTCCGCATCGTCTCAACGTCGCGTTCCACCGCGCGGCCGAGCGTTTGCGCCTGGCCGAGCACGCCACGCAGGGTGCCAAGGCGCCGGCGCTGCCCCGCCAGCACCTCCGGCATCCCCGCCGCAAGCGTGCCGAGTTGCGTCGCGCCACCGGCCCAGGCCTCGGCCATTTCGGGCAGCATCGCGTCCATCGAGGGCGCGTTGCGGAGGCGCTCGAGCAACCGTGCCTCCGCCTCCGCCTCCGCCTCGGCCATGGCCTGCAGCGTGCGGACGGCCTGCTCGGCGCCTTCGGCACGGAGCGCCTCCGCCTCGGTGCGAAGCTGGCCGGCCCAGGTGACAACTTGGTTGTCGGGGCGCGGCGCCTGGGCCGCGGCAGGCTGAACCAGGATGACGGTCGCCGCCGCGACGGCGAGGACGGCTCGGGAAAACTGGTACATTGGATCTCCGGCTCTTGGCCGCGAGACAGGACCATCCCGGCAACGGCCGCCTGCGCAGCATCCGCCCGTCCCGCGTCAGGAACTGGCGTAGGCAGCAGCGAAGCTGTGCGACGCAGCCAGCCTCCCAATGGCTAGCCAGACGAATCAGCCGAGGATCCCCCGCCGATGCCTACGTCTTCCGTCGCCCGCGCCCAGTTCGGCTGGTATCTCCGCAACGCGTTGCAGGGCGAGGCCGACGAGGCGCTGTTCGGCACGGTGCTGCGCTATCACTACAGGGTCTGCAACGTCCGCAGGCCGCCGAAGGACGACCCGGCCTCGGGCGATAACGAGATGCTGCCTGCGTATGGCAGCGACCGCCATGCTGAGCTCCATGCGCTGATGCTGGATCGCCTCGCGCAATTCCCGGTTGCGACGCCGGGTGGTGACTTCTTTGAGCGCAACATCCATCATGCCGCGGCATCCTTCGGTCTCAACGCGACCGATGTTGCCATCCTTCAGCTGGTCATGCGCTGCGACCGGCTGCACGATCTCAAGAGCTACGCCAACACCGCTTATGAGCAGCTGGACGATATCCCCCGCACCATTGCCGCCCTAATCGGCGAGCCGCCGGCCACTGTCGAGGCTCGGCTGGAGCCCAACGGGCCGCTCAGGTATTGCGGTCTACTCATGCTAGAGGCCCACGGGCTGTGCCTCTTTGGCCATCATGTCGGCGTCTGGATGCCGGATGCGATGCGCCGCCACATGGCGCGCGAATTCAGCCGGGCGGAGGACCTGGCCGCCGCCATCATGGGCCGGGAGTGCCGCACGACGCTGGACTGGGCGGACTTCGCCCATCTCGGCGAGGCTGCCGAGGTGGCCGCACGCGCTCTGCGTGCTGCCGCGCAGGTACGCGAGAAGGGCGTCCACATCTTGTTGTTCGGCCCTCCTGGCACCGGCAAGACGGAGTTCGCCGCAGCGCTCGCAATGCATGCTGGACTCGCCCTGTTCGCAGCCGGTGAAGCCGACCATTCGGGTGACGAGCCGAACCGCCGCGAACGGTTGGCGGCGCTGCGTGCCTCCCAGGCCATGCTTGGCAGCTTGGGCAATACCGCGGTCCTGCTGGACGAGGCGGAGGACGTCCTGGAGGCCGGCCGCACCTACGGCGCGAACCGCGACGAGATCTCGAAGGCATTCCTCAATCGTAGCCTCGAGGACTCGCCGGTACCGACGATCTGGACCTGCAACGCGCTCGGCTTGATGGACCCGGCGACGCTGCGGCGGATGACGATGGTGATCGAGGTAAAGGTACCGGATGTCGTGGCCCGACAACGGATCTGGACCCGCGTGCTGGCGCGGGAGACGGTCACGCTCGACGCCGCCGCGCCGGAACGCTTGGCCCGCCGTTGGGCGGCCCCGGCCGCAGCGGCCGCTTCCGCCGCCCGTGCCGCGCGCCTCGCCGGCGGGGGGGAAGCCACGCTGGAGACGGCGTTGTCTGGCGTCATGGCGGTGCTGGGCCGCGGCCTGCCAGCGTCGGAGCACGAGACTGGCGAAGTCAGGTTCGATCCGGCGCTGACCGCCTGCGCGGAGGACCTCGACTCGCTCTGCGTCATGCTTGCCAGGCCGGGGGCGCCGCGCGGCTGGTCGCTCTGCCTCAGCGGGCCGCCCGGCACGGGCAAGACCGGCTTCGCGCACCATCTCGCCGCGCGGATCGGCCTGCCGGTACTGCAGAAGCGTGCCTCCGACCTGCTCTCGATGTGGGTCGGTGGCAGCGAACAGGCAATTGCCGAGGCCTTTGCAGAGGCGCGCACCAAGAATGCCCTGATGCTGATCGACGAGGCGGAGGCGCTGCTGTTCGACCGCGGCGCCGCCGAACGTTCCTTTGAGGTAAGCCAGGTGAACGAGATGCTGACCTGGATGGAGCGCCACCCCTTGCCGTTGGTCTGCACTACCAACCTAGTCGAACGGATGGACCGCGCGGTGCCGCGCCGCTTCACGCTAAAGCTGCGCTTCGAGCCGCTGGACGCGGCGCGCGCGGCGTTGGCCTTCCGGCAGATGCTCGGCGCCGAGCCGCCGCGGTCCCTGCCCGAGGGGCTGACACCCGGTGACTTCGCGGTGGTCCGCCGGAAGGCGGAGCTGTTCGGCGTGCAGGACACGGCGCGCTTCGTCCTTTGGCTGGAGGAGGAGGCAGCGGCGAAGGGCACGGTCCGCGCACCTATCGGCTTTCCGACCGCGCTGCCGGAGCCGCCCACCAAGATCCGGGCAGCGTGAGCATGGCGGACCGGCACCCAATCCAGCGCTGCTTCCTCGACTGGCTGAAGGAGGCGCGCCCGCGCTTCGCCCTCCAACCGCGGATCCTGCGGCGCGAGGACCGGTTTCTCTCCCTGTCGATGTCGTTCGCCGGGCTGACGCCGACGATCAGGGCCGGCTTGTCCGCCCATGGCCTCAGCGTTGCGGTGGAGTGGTGCGACATCTGCTGGAACTTCACCTACGACGACGACGTCTCCGTACGGGAACGAGCCGGCGCTTATGTCTGCGCCCTCTGCGCGCCCGAGGCGCAGACGCCTTATGCGAGCCTCGAGATGCTCTGGCAGAGGCACCTGTTCGAGCCTTTCCTCGACTGGGTGAACGGCACTTTGGCACCGGCAAGCGGCATTATCCTGTACGGCGACGATGGATGGCAGCGCGGGGAGCCCGGCTGGACTTCTGCCCGCCTCTGGCGCGACGACGCCGACCCGCGGTTCCTCGATGGCGCCGCCATGATGTTGCCGCTGCGTGACAAGGCGCCGGAGGCGTGACGTCAGCCAGGGATTTCGCCAAGT
Organism: Belnapia sp. AC561; assembly: GCF_979252845.1. NCBI lineage: Bacteria > Pseudomonadati > Pseudomonadota > Alphaproteobacteria > Acetobacterales > Roseomonadaceae > Belnapia > Belnapia sp. AC561. Next base: position 41,330 of record NZ_CEEDBP010000038.1, on the reverse strand, counting down.
CGGCCCTTCTGCGGGACCGCTCGCCAGGGAGCCGTCCGGCGCCGAGGCTCCCTGGCGAACGACGATAGGCGCGCGAGATCCGCGTCATCCATGGCAAGGATGGTCGGCGGCCCGCGTTCCAGCAATTGGAGCGACGGGATGTGCTCGGTGGCGTCTGCCAGGTCGGCGTCACCAACCGGACCTGGAAACCAGGTTTCGCCGCCCTCCGGCCGCGGCTCGATGCGGTAGGCCACCCCGATGAAGCGGTTGCCATCCAGGTGGAACATCCGCATGCGGGTTGGGGTCATGAGTTCGCTTGTGCCGAATACCACGATTAGATGTCGGTCGAGGCGGACGAACCGCAATTTCATCGTAGACGGCTCTCCTGGGTCCTGCATGATTCATTGCTCCGTTCCACGTAGATGTGGTTTTGAACTCATGGTCCGTGGACGGGATCAGGCCGCCGGGCATGTCTGGTGGGCCGGCGGCGGCGAGATGCCGCGTTAATCATCCGGCTCATCAACCCGGCCGGGGCTCTGCATGTCCTTGATGGCCAGCCGCTGGATATCGGCCTGCAGGGTGGCTGCTTCCCAAAGTGCGATCACCCGCTTCTCGCGGGCGTCGAGCCACGCGCGAAACTCGGCCGGCGGCAGGTGGTCCGGGGCCCGCTCGCCATCTTCAGCCCAAATGATGCAGTCATAGCAGTCACCGCCGCAGTCTTTCGAAAGCGGGTCATCGGCGCGGTCGAGCGGACGGTTGCAGATCGAACAAAGTCGGTCGGTCATGGCGACATTCCATAGCGGATAAGAGGCGACGCGAAAGAGCACGAAGTCGCCCGGCAGACGCCTCAACACCTAAGGCCAATGGCAAGTGATCTGGGCCACTTTCGTCGGGAATGCCTGCCCGGTGGCAGCGATGGCAGACCAAGCCGCAATTCGTCCTGGCGCACGCTACTGCTGCTACATCGGACAGCTTGCCAGTGCTTTCCGTCAGGATTTGACGTGCATGCATGCAAACCTTTGCTTCAAGCCAAGGTAGGTGGGCGCTTCCATGGATACGCGGACGAATGGTGATGTTTGGGACTGGCTGCTGGCCGAGGACATGGGCGACTTCCCGGCCGCGCCACCCGGCGTGCTCGCCGACTGGGTGGAGACGATCCCCATCGCCGCCGCCAGGCGCCTTGGGCGAAAGGCGATCCTGCGGCGCTTCGGGATCGACCATGCACCAGCCGTGTCACACGGCACCAATGTCATCGGAGATTGGCGCCAACTGCCCTTCCGCCCGCCGGTCTACTCGATCGACGAGGAGACGGGGGAACGGCTGCGCCTGTCCGATGAGTTCGTCATTGAGAACAGCTTGCTGGAAACTGGCCCACAGAAAGTATACCGCATGCCGCAAGACCTTCCACCAGGCCAGCTGATGGCTTGGCTTAAGGCGGAGCCGCCCTATGAGGACCGCGAGGCCCACGCGGTCTGGCACGACTACCAGGGGCGCGAGTACGAAATGGTTAATGGACGTCTCGTACCGAAGGCGCACGATGGCGGCGGCTGACCCACCTGGTCGATGCGCCATGGCAGACGGTGCAACGGCAGGACGGAGCGGGACGCGTGTACGAGCGATCGGAGGACATCGTCCGGCTGGCCATGCTGCTGCAGGGCTCGCGCAGCGGCCTTGGGCTCGAGGATATCCGTCAGGAATTCGGCGTCAGCCGCCGTACCGCGGAACGCATGCGCGACGCCGTGCTGCGGGGTTTTCCCCAGGTCGAGGAGGTGCCGACCGGGGAAAAGGTCAAACGTTGGCGCATGCCGCGCGGCCTTCTCAACCAGATGATCGCCTTCGAGGCGCGGGAGCTGGAGGAACTTGCCCTGGCCGCCGGGCGCCTGCGGGCGGAGGGGCTGGCGGAGCAGGCGGCATCGCTCGACGGCCTGCGCGCCAAGCTGGCGGCGCTGATGCCCGCAGCGAGCCTGGCGCGCGTCGAGCCGGACCTGGAGGCGCTGCTGGAGGCCGAGGGCCATGCCATGCGGCCCGGCCCGCGCCCCGCCATCGCCGACGGGCTGCTGGATACCCTGCGCGCTGCTCTTCTGGGCTGCCGGGTGGTGCGGCTGCGCTACCGCCGGCGAATCAACGGCCGCAACACGCTGGTCGAACTGGAGCCGCACGGCATCCTGTTTGGACAGCGGCACTACCTGGTGGCTTTCACCGCCGGCGCGGCGTCCCGCGTGCCGAAGCTCTATGCTCTGGCCAATATATCCGAGGTCGCAACGACGGGCGACCAATTCGCCCGGCGGCCGGATTTCGACCTGAAAGCCTATGCCACCCGCGCCTTCGGCGTGTTCCAGGAGGAGCCGCAGGAGGTCACTTGGCGCTTCCCTCCGGCGATCGCGGCCGACGCGATGGAGCACCATTTCCACCCGACCGAACGCAAGCAGCGGCTGCCGGACGGCTCGGCCGAGGTCCGCTTCACCGCAGGCGGGATGCTGGAGATGGCTTGGCACCTCTTCACCTGGGGGCCAGGGGTCGAGGTGCTGGCGCCGGAGACGCTGCGGGCGCTGTACCGGGACATGCTGCAGGGCGCCGAAGCCGCCCTGCCGCACGCGAGAGGCCTGCCGCAGGGCAATGCGGCCTGACGGGTTCGCAATGGCGCCAAATTTGAAAAGAATGCTTCCATGCCACAGCTAATCTTGAACATCGACGAGATCATGGCGCGCGATAAGCGGGACATGCTGTTCGTCATATTCGGGTCGCCCTTCGACCGGACCGAGTCGTCCGACCGAGCACGGCAGCGCCACCGTGAGTGGTTCGCCGCGAAGGGGCTCCGCACCGAGAAAACGGGGCCCCGCGGGTGGCTGGAGGGCGATGCCAGGATGGCCGTGGTCCATTTCGACGGGCTCGATGATCCCCGGATTGCCGAATACTCGGCGGAGTTCGAGGATGCCGAGGGCAAGAGCCTAGTGCCTGATGACTACCTTATGGTGATCCTATCCTACGATGAATGGCTAAAGCACCCGCCGCCGGAGCAGGACGATGACCTGTTCTAGCGGCCGGACGTCGAATGCCGAGCCGCGGTCCTAGGCAGGCGCCGGCGCCCAGTCCGCCACGGCCTGCTTGGCGAACGAGTGAAGCGCCGGCAGTTCGCATTAGTTGAACACTTGTTCTGCAGTGACGTAGAGCGGCCGTTGAGCAAGCCGGGATCGTGCTGCGGGTAGATGACGGAGTGCCGCTCCTCAGTGCTGGGCCCCCCTTGCGGATGGTGACCTAAGCGACCTCGCCACGGTTGAGCTGGATCGCCAAGATGATTCGCATGCTGATATCGGCGCAGCGCCACAGACTTAAGTTGCTGCAGCTTAAGGTCTAGCCGATGGCGAAGTCGCCATGCTTCATGCCGCAGCCCTACAGCTTGATGGTGTTCTACGGCTGTCGCCGCGGGCGTCAGGGCTCGTCATACATACCATCCCAGATGAAGCCGTCTGGCAGGATCGTGCGAAGCAGCAGGTTGCCATCCAGTCAGCCGGCGACGACGGTGCGCCGAGCCTGGATATTCAGCTTGGCGCCGGCATTCTTGCCGAAGATCCAGGGAAGTGCCCAGGCAGCGCCACCGTCTCGCCGTTCACCCGCAGCGTCCTTAACTCGGGAATAGCCCGCAGCCCGGCCTCGCCGGCGAGGTGCTCGAACGTCACATGCGGCAGGTCCGGATCCTGCCAGAGAAATAGGGTGGTCGATGTGATCAGTGGCTGAAGCAGAGCCTCAACATTCCTGGGTATACTCCGCGCGGTTCCTGGAGGTTTGGCCAGCGCTTCACCAACCGCCGTCAATGCAGTCGAGACTGTGACGACGGCCACCGGCATTCACTTTCAACTCACACCAGTGTTCCCCTAGGCCGCGATCTCGTCGGCGGTTTCGTCGTCTTCGTCATTGTCCACTGCTTCGTCGAAACCATTATCAATGCGATTGCGGTGGCGCTGTATCACGCTGTAGAGCCTGCTCAAACCATGCTGAGGATCGGTTGTCAGTATCCTGATGCCGCTCGCTTTGAGGTCTTGCAGTAGCCTTGTCTGAGCACCCTCGGGCGGTGCTGCATTTTTTGGTCCGGCCATCTGCTCAAGGACCCAGAGGTTGCCTACAACCCGGCGCAACGCCACGAGCACGCGGGGTTCATCGGCGACCAGATAGACGCTGCTGCCATCGATGAGGCTGAAGTGGTGCTCGGCCGCACCCCATTGATGGAGCCGGAGACAGTTCTGGAACTCGGTTGCAAGTCGCTGAAGCTCGCCACTGGTAGCCACGAGCCGGTAAGGCGGTGGCGCAGTGAACCCGGGATCAGGTGCGGCAATCCGAGCCAGGGCTTGCGTCAGGCGCCGGACCAAGGCCGGCAGTCCAGCACGAGGCGGCAAGCGGAGGTCATTCTCACCGAGCACGTTATACGCTCGGAGAAGAGCGACCAGACTGTCGGCGGCCTCGGCGTGATGCCTGTCTTCCAGCTTGGAAAAGATCGCCGCTACCTCCGGGTCCAACTTTGCCAAGGATTCGATATGGGTTAGGCAACCATCGTCGATGGATGTCGCCTCGAGGAGCATGTCAGCAAACGGCCCATTCAAAATGCCGCCGATCCGGATATAGAAAATGCGACCGCGCACTTGATCACCTGCGCGCCCTAGCGCTCGATAAAGTTGTACCGGGCAGTTGGGCATTGCCGCGGCCAACAAATCGCGCGGATTGGTGTTGGCCAGACTGTCGGCGACGGCGGCGTCTGGTAGAGCGGCATCAGGTGCGAGGTGCAAGTAGGCACCGATGCTGTGGACCGCTTCTGGCGGTGCCATGATCAGGCGAGCGACCAACTGTGGTCGCTCCCGAATAAGGCCGGCAACCCGGCCGGCAAGGGCATCGCCGAATACCCGGAGAAGTGGGGAACGCTCGCGCTGGGTCGGATGAGATTTCTTGTCCATCTCCTTTGCCTAGCCGAAATTGGAACTACGTCAACGAAATGGGAATTCCGGGGGAAGTGCCGGTTCGGCTGCACTGGCTCCGACAAACAGCAAGGTAGGCTGAGGGATCGACCATCTCAACATCCCAGTGATTTCCTTGACCGTTCGCAAATCGTCGCCTAGCCATAATGGCATGGACAAGGCCGCCATCTTCACCGAGATCACGCAGATCAACGCCCTGCGGCAACGAGCGCAACTGCCGCTGCTCAACATCACCGCCGAGTACGAACGCCGGTGCGCCGTGGCACGGATGGCGGAGTATGCGGCCTTTTGTCAGTCCAAGATGGAAGACTTCAATCGCATCATGGCAGAGGTCCGGCTGGTCCATGACGGCAACACCTTCGGCAGCCGGATCGCGCTACGCCACGAGGTCCTGAGACGGTTTGAGGCCTTGCTGGCTACAGAATATGGGGTCGTCAAACCACGGCAACCGTCAGTTCACCAAGTCATCTACGGGCAAAATCGCAAGTAGGCGCTTCGTTTCACACAGGCGTGCGGGTTTGCCCGACCCACTGGCCCGGCGGGCTTCGGAGCAAAGACAACCACTTCAATGCCGATTGCTTCTGCAACTAGAGGATTTGAATCATGCGCAGCGTCCTGATTCTCGGCCTGCTGCTTTTCGCCGGCACAGCGGTGGCTCAACCCAATGACGGCACGACCGTTTATCGCGATGACCGTGGGAGGACCACGGGCCGGGCCGAGGATCGCGGCGACAGCAAGGTTTTCCGCGACGACAAAGGACGCGTTACCGGTCGAGCACAGGAACGTGGCGGCACCACGATTTTTCGTGATGACCATGGGCGCACGACCAGCCGAGCCGAACGGCAAGGCGATGCAACAGTCTTCCGGGATGACCATGGCCGCATTACCGGCCGTGCGGAGAAGCGTGGCAACACCACTACTTTTCGAGATGACCGCAGCCGCATCACCGGCCGAGCCGAACGGCAAGGGAATGCGACAATCTTCCGGGACGATCACGGGCGGATAACTGGTCGAGCGGAACGACACTGAGTGGCGCATGAATCCACCCATGGTAGCAGCGGACACACTTGTTTGAGCGCAATGCTACGGCGGAATGTACGCCAGTTTTTGGCGTGTGCGGCCGGTAGTGTATCCCAACAAGAGGTTAGGTGATGTGCGTGGCGTGGACAGGCTTCAGCACGATCCAGGAGGCCTCGACAAACAAACCACAGGAATAGCTCAGAGGCATGGCACACCCGTTCCAAAGTCTCCCTACCGAGGCGGCGCCTTTACTCGCGCTCTTCGGGCCGCTCGCGAGCGCAGTCGGCGCGCTGGTACGTGCGGCGCCGCTACTTGCCGGACGCATCATGCAGGCGCCGCCGCGTGCTGTACATGCGATCGCCATCCTGTTGCACCAGACTGGTGGATCTGGCGACGCGGAGACGCTCGCTGATAAGCTATCCGGCGCGCATCCGCGCGACCTGCTGCGCGATGTCCTTCCTGATACCGACGCCCGACTCTACCGATTGCTGGACCGGGCGACTTTGCCGGCTTGGTCGCACGCGGACTACCTCGCGCTCAATGCGGTAATCCGTACCAACGTTTCCGACATCCTGCTTCGGCGCAACAGGATCGAACCTTCCCACGCAAGGGAAGCGCACACGATCCTGCAGTCGTCGCCTATCCTGAAGCGGGCGCGGCACGCAATCACCAATCGGCACGAGCGGCACCAGCTCGAAACCGTCATGATGACGTTGGACGTTTTGGGCCTGACGCGCACGCTTGGGACCATCCCTGACGGGGCGGGCAACAAGGCGGTAGCACGCCGCGTCGCAGCCGACTTCCGCCAAGCCGAGGCGCCCGAGATCGACTTCCCGATCGCGCCGGGCTGGAACCGGATTCGACGGGTTGCCGAACTATGGGAGCATGGCACCCGCATGCAAATTTGCGTGCGACCCGGTGAATACGGCGCGGGTGACTATGCGGTTTCGCTGCTGCTGAACCGGTCCGTGTTCCTCTTCAACGTCGAGCAGGGAGCCCTCGCTCAATTTCACCAGCTTCCGGCCAACAGTTGGGCCCTTGATCAATGCGTCCTGCCCAGGAATGCGCGGCCGCCCGAAGATCTGATCAGCGCCCTGCCGGCGATGCTCGGCAATGCCCTGGACGCAGTCCTGCAACCCTTACGCATGTGGGACCACGACGGTGCCGAGGACGATGCAGCGGACGACGCGCTCGATCTCAACGAACTCGCGGCGTAGGCGGTTAGCTTGGGCATTCGCCAGTCCTCAAGAGCGACATCGAGATCCCGTCCAAGACCGGCGCATTCACGGCGGCAGCTCACCGAACGGGCTGCGGGCCTCTCGAGCACGGGTTGTGACGGAATCGTCGAGAACCAGCGTCGGCCAATGCTTGTGCAGGATTGAGGCGAAAGAGGGCAGCCAAATCTTGATGTGGCATCTCAAGAACTTCTTGCGACCGCTCGATGGTGTCCGATGGTCTTCTTTGACGACCGAGGGTTTTGATAATCGGCTGACAGCCGAGGGGCGATGCGCCAGGATCTGGCGTGACTCCCGCTTACGCTGCATGACCTGCCTGTCCTTTTCGCGTCCGAAGAAGCGGGTCAGGGGAGCAAGAGGAATTTCGGATGGCCGAGCCGAAACCACCAGCGATTGTCATCCTGACCGGCGCCGGCATCTCTCGGGAGTCGGGGCTTGCGACGTTTCGCGATGCCGACGGGCTTTGGGCGAACCGCCGTCCCGAGGATCTCGCCACGCCGGAAGCCTTCGCGCACGACCCGGCGGAGGTGCATGCTTTCTGTAATGCCCGCCGAGCCCGCCTGCGCGATCCGACTGTCCAGCCGAATGCCGCGCACCGCGCGCTGGCCGAACTGGAGCGTCGGTGGCCCAGTCCCTTCCTGCTGGTCACCCAAAACGTGGACGACCTGCACGAACGGGCGGGTAGCCGTGCCCCGCTTCACATGCATGGCGAACTGCTGAAGGTGCGTTGCCTGCACTGCCGGGTCATGGTGGCCTGGACCTACGATGTCACCACCGCAACCGTATGCCCGCAGTGCGGCCACGCAGGCTGGATACGCCCGGCGGTGGTTGGTTCGGCGAGCAACCGCTTGAGTTGGGCAGGATTGCCGCCGCGCTGGACGAGTGCGAGTTGTTCGTCGCCATCGGAACCTCCGGCAACGTGTATCCTGCAGCGGGATATGTTAGCCAGGTAAGAGGACGCGCGAGGACAGTGGAGCTGAACCTGGAGCGCAGCGATGGTACACGTCGCTTCGACGAATGGCATCACGGCCCTGCCACGGTCGTCGTGCCGGCTTTCGTCGACGCGCTTCTGGAGCGCTGGGATCGTTAAGCCAGGGCCAATGTGGTGCGACGGCTGCTGGCCCGGCTTTCCGGGCAGCGTCGGGGTTGCTTGGCTACGAAACCTCTTCGGCGCCTTCCATGAGGAGATGCGTTTGGGTGATGGTTTCGGACCGGCTCGGCCCCGCGATTTAAGTGGGCGTCGCGGCACGGCTCAATACTCCCACAGTAAGAATTGCTCGAACGCGTTGATGATGCTCTTCCATCCAGTCGGCCAGACGCTGGATGCCGCGGAGGCCCTCGTTGATCGCGGGTCGCTGTGCGTCCAGCTTCTCCGGGTCAGGCACGATTGCAGGTGTCCTGATTCGGACCATCAAGCTGGCTCCAGCACGGACCACAAATATCGAACCGTCAACGGGCAACAGACCGGATGCCTTCCGGAATGCATCCTCATGGTCGCCGGCGCCGTCAAACTGAAGGTTTACGTACTTCATCGGCTCGCGCCCGTTGCCGAATTCATGCTTGAGCCTGACCTTGACCGGCATGGTTGTCTGACCGGCAAAGCCATCGAAGAAGCGCGTCACCGCCCGCTGCCCATCGGTCGATGGCCGCACGGTCAGCGAAGGCACGGCCTCTCGGGCGATTTCCGCGTAGGCCGTGGCGAAATCGCGTTTGCCGGCAATGGTGGTGGGTACCCAGCGTGACCCGGACCGCTTGCCGCACAGCATGTCAAGTAGTTCAGCCCGCACCTCCAGCCTCGCCCGCAGCTCAGGCTCGAGCCCCTCGCTTTGAAGCCGCAGCCGAAGGTATTCCGCGAAGCGTTCGACCGGAACGGTGGCATCGAAGTTGGTGTTGCCCCTCGACAGCAGGTTCGAGAGGGGCGCCACGAGGATGCATGCGGCTCGCCGGTTGCCTAACCTCTGTCGTAGCGCCGCCACTTCGGCGGCATAAGACTCCGCTTGGCCATCCTGAAAGCCATCAGTGACCTTGTTCTCGATCAATATAACGGCCAGCACCTCTCCCGTCGGGCTAAGATACTCGACCTGGACGTCAGTCTGACGCCCATCCACCGTACGCCGCGACGATTTTCCCACCCGTGCGGTCGACCCGTCCGGTTCGGTGAAGGCATGCGTGAGCTGCGCGACCAGCCAGCGGCGGAGTGCGATGTCGGCCTGCAAGTCCTCGATAAGGAAGTGGTCAAGATCGCGCTCGCGCACGCGGTCGTCGAAAAACAGTGCTTCGCCCATGGCGGCAGTCATCCTGGTTTAAGCTCCGGATTGCCCCGGAAGAGGGTCAGTCAGTCGGTCATGCAGGCCTGTCATGCGGCCGTTGGCTCGGGTCCGGGCCCGTCGGAAGGCAGGGTGGTGTCCGCTGCTTCCGCGGCGCTTCCTGCGGACCACCGCGCTGCGGCCTGATCGTGCATCTGCATTGCCTGAAGCCGTCGGTTAGCGACGTAGCCTTCAACGAGGGCCACGAGGTGGCGAGCCTCCCGCAGAAGCGCGAGGTCGACGCGCGGTCCTTCCGCGGCAACCAACGCGAGTTCCACCTGGGCGCCGATGCTGCCCTCGGGTGCCAGCGTCGGCATGTCCATCGGCTCGAAGGGAAGCCAGAAGCGCCCCTCCTGCATCGGCCGGTTCGCCAGCAGCTCTTGGCAGGTTTTCGATGTGACCAGCCGCCAAGCCGCGTAGCTGTGCTCCGGCTGCAGGGGCTTCCCGGTGTCCTCGAAATCGGACCAGGCAAGCAGATCGCGCCAGTCGCCACCGCTTGGCGACTCCGCGCCGAGGTCGAGTTCACCCCGGTGCATCGTGCCGTCGACTTCGACCTCGACATCCCAGCCTGGCAGGTAGATCCAGGGACGAGACACCGCCAAGGGCCCGTCCTTGGTTTCGATACTGACCCGGGTACGGACTTCGAACAGGGCGGCCGCTTGTTCCGGTACGTCCGCCGGCCCGACCGCCAACCGGAGCTCGCGCCAGACGCGTGCCCGCACCGTGAGCGGGGCCGGCTCGGCGCCTTTTTCCCGCTCCAGGGTCAAGGTGGCGCACGCGACGTCAGCGATGAGTTCATCGATCAGCCGAACCGAAGGAATTGGCGGGAATTCCTCGGACACCTCGTAGTTGCCGTGCAGTGGCCCGTGGGGAAGCAGCAGGCCCGTATTGGGTTTGATCACATCATTCGCCAAGTCGTAGCAGCCGCGTGTCGACGTGATGCGGGCCAAATGCCCATGGAGGCCTGTCTCTCGGGTGACCCATGCCGCGGTCTGCTGCATCCGGGCCGCCAACTCCTGCCAGCAGTTGTCGGGGTCGGTCGACGCTGCCGTACGCGAGGCGACAAGATCACCCAGTTTCCGGTCGACCGCGGTGTCACGGAACAGGCGTACCAGGATCTCCTGGCGCCCCCAGCCGGGACGTCCGTCCATCTCTTCGGCCAGGGCCTTGGCCACCGTCGCGTATCTGTCGGCATGCCTTTGCAGATGCTTCCGGTGCAGGCGCGCCTGCTTCCTTTGCTCCTCGGCGCCAAGGCCTGCGGCCCGCGGCAAGGTGAGCTTGTAGAGGCGCTTCGAAGGATCACCGATCCCTTTCCCACCCCAGACCCGTTCAGCAACCGACGAGCGGCGCACGTCGGCAAGCCGGCGTGCTTCATCGAGGAGATCGGTCAGATTGCGCGCCGCGCGCTCGGCGTCGTGCTCAGTTCGCAGCATGCCAATGCTCTTGATGGCTGCCTCGATCTCCCGGCATTCCCGGATAAGCCGGGCCTGTGCCGGTCCTTCCTCGGGCCGAGCAGCCAGATGGGGGTGCTGGGGCGGGGATTGGGTGGTGTTGCCCATGGCGTTCACAGGCTCCGGTGGGTTGCGGTACGGATCGGCATCTGGCGGCGGTAGCGCCGGCCCCAGGCGCCCTTGGCGGGACGGATCACCGACGCCACCCCATTCCGCCCAATCAGGGCGACCAAGCGCGCGGCGCGGGCCGCGTCATCGGGAGCCGTGCCACCAGCGACGAGCGAGGCAGTGGCGCCAGGACTGAGACGAAGGGTTTCGCACCCATCGCCTGCCAGGAGCGCGCAGTCGGCGTGCTCGAGTAGCAGATCGAGGATGCGGGTCGGGACGCCACGTTGCCGCATGCGGGCGGTAGCGTGTCGAGTGAGGGGGAGGCGGTCTGTTCCAAGGTTCATGGTCGGGCTCCGTTGACGACCCGAGTGTGTCCGTTCCTGAACCGAGATATACCCCTCTATTGGAGAAAATTTCCGAAAAAAATAGAGAAAAATTCTGAAAGAAATTGGAGATCTTTGGACCTGAACCACACTGGTTCCGCCAGAGACTATGTGACGTGGGTCACGCCGTCGGGATGAGTGCCTTGCTTTCGGTATGGCGTTGCGCCTTGAAGGGTGGCATCCGGCCGTCCCTGTCTCCCGCGCCGCGTCGATCACCCACACCACCGGCTAGGCCGCGATTGACAGGCTGGCCAGCCAGCCCATTCAACCTTGGAGGAACAACCTCCTGGCAACGACACCTGGGACCGCGTTTCCTGCAAGCCGCCGTTTTAGGCGCTCAAGATGCAGGGTCATTGGTTTGTGCCAGTTGGGTCTGGCTACAGCAGCGTGGTCTGCGGCCGCTGCAGCGCGCTGGCCGGCTTTCGACGTGGGAGGGCAAGGGGCAGGGTGGCGGACCGCTTGGCCGCCTCCTCAGGGCCGGCATAGCCATCGTCGGCGATCAGCCGCAACTGGACCGCAGTTCCGGCGGCGGCCTCGGCCGGCAGTTCAAGCGGTACCAGCCAGAAGCATTCGACCTTGTCGTCACCCCGCAGCGCTAGGAATACCACCCGCTCGACCCGGCCGGCCTCGCCGGTTTCGACCGCTAGGCGGAAGGCCAAGCCTTCAGCCTCGGTTTCGCCCAGCGCCAAGGAGAGCTGCTGGACCTCCATCTCCTGGCGCTTGAGGGTGCGCTCGGTCGGCTCCTCGGCCGCGCCCCGGTAGAAGCGCACCGGGACGCCCTGCCTGTTGCCGCCGATGACGAAGACGAAGTGGGCGCTGTCGTCCAGAACCTCCAACCAGGGGAAGTCGCCCGAGCTGGCCGCCCGCTCCAGCCGGTGGCGGCCGAAGGCGAAGGCCCGGCAGCCGACCGACCAGGGGTCGTCGCCCATCTCGTAGCTGGCCATGGCTAGGGCGTCGCGCCGGGCATTGGCCAGCATGCGGGCACAGATCCGCAGCCGCTCCTCGGTCAGGGCGGGATGGAAGTCCCAGGGCAGACGGGCAGGGGGCGGCGAAGGCGGTTCGGCGTGCTCCATGGGCCACCATACCAGGATGGCGCCACCCGCTGCCAAGCAGCTTACGGGCTGCTTCAGGTTCAGACGCGCTGCTGTCAGGCGCTGGGCTGCGAATCCGTCGCTTGGTGGGTGGCGGCCCAAGCAGGCCCTTGGCGCCGAAATCCGGAGCAGCGCATCCGGGCGTCATAGGCTTGCGGCTTCAGAACGGGTAACCGGTCATTCTCCAAGCCCGCTTCCCGGGCCTTGGGCCCAGGCGTACACCGGAGGCGGTCACATCCAGCAACCGGACACGATGCGCGCGCCCACGGCCGATACCCGGAAACCTGACACCATGGGCGAACAGGTCCCGCCTGTCCCGGCGCTGCCGAATGCGGCGGTTTCGCTGCGCGACTTGCTGGACAGCATCCAGCAGACCCTACGGAAGCTCCCGCGCGCCTGGGTCAGGGCCGAGGTCCAGAAGGTTTCCGTCGGTGAGAAGGTGTCCTCGATCGAACTGATCGAGACGGACGCCACCGGTAAGGTCGTGGCCAAGGCCCGGGTGAAGTTCTGGCGCCCCCGCTGGCAGGAAATCGAGCGCCGGTTTACGGAGCTGGGCCTTCGCATCGAGGCGGGGACCAAGATCCTGGTCCATGTCCAGGCCGACCTGCAGCCGGCCTTCGGCTTCGAGCTCGACGGCCATGATATCGACCCCAGCTACACCCTGGGCGATCTCGCCACGCGCCTGGCGGCCTTCCGCGATAAGCTGCGGCAGGAGGGGTTGTTCGACCGCCAGGGTCGCCTGCCGGCACCGCGGGATTTCCAACGTGTGGCGGTCATCACCCCAGCACTGTCCGCCGGCGGCGCCGACTTCGAACGGCTGACCCGGAGCCTGCATGAACACGGTCTGGTGGAGATCGTCACCCTGCAGGCCGTCTTCCAGTCGGCGGCCGCGTCGAAGTCGATCCGCGATGCCCTGCGCTCGATCTTCGTCGAATGTCGGCAGGGACGGTATTGCGCCGTAGCCCTTGTCCGGGGCGGCGGGGCATCGGCCGACCTGGCCCATCTCGCCGACTACGACCTGGCCCGGGCCATCTGCCTGATGCCGGTTCCCGTACTTGTCGGAATCGGCCATCAGGTGGACCGAACCCTGCTCGACGAGGTCGCCCACCTCTCGCTGCCGACCCCGAGCGCGGTGGCCGGACACATCATGAAGATCGTCTCCGGTAACTGCGCAGCGGCCGAGCGGGCGATCCTTGCTATCCAGCACGTGGTCGGCAGCGACACCGCCCGGCTCGAGCGTGCTACCGCCGATAGCCTGGCCACCGCCCGGGAGGGTGCCCGCCGTATCGTGGAGCAGGCGGAGACGAGCGCTCGCAAGATGGCCCGTGGCCTGGAGCCCGATGTTCGAGTCCTCCTCGACCTCGCCAGCAGCCTTGCCAGGGAAGCCGCGGACACCGCGCGGCATGCGGCCTCGGCGGCCAGGGAAGCCGCGGGCAATGCCGTCCGGTCTGCATTGGGCAACATCGTCACCGACGGCCGGGCGCTGCTGGAGCCGGGCGAGAAGGGCCTCGCCGCGGCCTCGGCCACAATCCGCTCCGCGCCGGCCATTATGCTGCACCAAGCCACCACCAGCCTCGCCGCAGCCAAGCATGCGGTTGCCCAGGGCCCTTCGGCGGCGCTGCAACGTGCTGATCGGGACGTCGTGGTGGCGCTCCAAGCCGTGCGGGAACGTCCGCTCGCCATCCTGCAGGATCAGGTCACGGGCCTCGGCACTGCTGTCGCATCCATCGAGGAACGGGCAGGGACGCTTACCCGGACCGGCGAGGCGGCTCTCGATGCTGCCTGGTCCACGGTCGAGGCGACCGCCCTGCCCAGGCTCGACCGCCTCCAGGACTTGGTCAACGACGCCCTGACCACATCGCTGCATCAGGCAGACGTTGCCCCGGATGCGGCGGGCATCGCTGCCGCGGCGCTGCTTCACAGCATCGAGGAGGCTGCTGCCACGTCTATCGCCGTCCTGACATCCTCCGTGGCGGATGCGCGTGCCGTGGCAGGGATGGCCGATCCCAAACGGTTGCTTGCCAGCGGCTACGCCATCCTGCGGGCTCCGGATGGCCGTGCGCTTACCACCACGGCCGCCTTGCGCACCGAGCCAGTTATCCAAGCCGAACTGGCCGATGGCATCACCCCCCTGAAGCAGTGAAGGAAACCGCGTGTCGACAACCACTACGATTATTCAGCCGCCTGGATCTGGCTTGCCTGCGAAGTGGGCGGACGCCTTCGGCGAGTTGCAGGCCATTGCCGAGCGGCTGAAGCCTAACGCTGGCAAAGTTCCGGACGTCGATGAGATCGAGCCGCTGGTCCGTCGCGCCCGCGAACTCGCTGACCACTGTGAAGCTCGCATCGCTGCCGTGAAAGCCGTCCTGGAACAGGATGGCAGGCAACTAAAAAATGATCAGATTTGAGGTCAGCATATTCTGCGAGGGTTAAATGGAAAATTGGTGGCCTGGCGGCTATATAAGCTTTGACGCATTAATCACTGAGCTTTACCGCGAAGGCGGATTTCATGAAAAATGGGGCACTCCATTTAATCCCAAAAAAGACAAAAAATCAATGCTGTTGTTTTCAGATCATTTGGACTGGATAAACAAACGACCTCACCTGGATAGACCGCTTTCCAGGTTAGAAAACAGGACAATTGTCATGGTCGGGCTTTTCGGTATTTCAAGAGGAATTTTAAAGACAGCCGGGGTTGATTTGGAATCTGGTGATTTGTTGCGCTTACCCGAAGCGGTTTGGGATTACTCACACAAATCTAGCAGGCACACTAATTACAACGGCACAATGATCGGTGATTTACTCCTGGGGAATGATATTGCAATCCCAAGCGTAAAAGATGGCTTTGTTATCTGTCGCCCACTTATCGAGCTGAGAGGCTTGGCTGTGCTTTTTGAGGCATCAAACCTGCCTGCTGAACCGGAAATTCCGCCAAAGGATTGGGAAATAGCATCCGCAGTATCCATAAGAAAGAATGCGTCTTTACCGATAAGTGTTGCAAGCCCTGTTTCCAATAATGCAGCAGCTGCCATTCACTGGATGCAGGGCTACGTGAAGGCCATGAACATGAATGGAGTTAAACCGAAGCGCGAGGATACTTTGCAGCTTTGCTGTAAAGAAATCTCTTGTCGCTATCGGGAAGCGCAAGTTGCTTGGCAGGCTTTACCGAAAGATTCGAAAAACCACTCCCGGCAAAGTCCCGATGCCATCCGCTAGGCGCCGGCTAGGCGCCCGCTAGGCGCCGGCTATCAGCTATGCACAGCCAAGACGGTTGCCTTTAGAACACCCGGCACTTTCCCGACATTCGGAGGTGCCGTGGTGCTTTCCATTATTTCGAATCCAGCCAGAGACGTCGCGCTCGGCTCTCAGCCCTCATCTGCAAGCGTACTCGAACGAGCGCATCTGCTGACCTTCGCCGCCATCGGCGATCAGGATCTTCTGGCTTCCCGATTTGAGGCGGGGGAGATGCACTTTACCAGCGGCCGGCCTGCACTGCCGTGGCTCCGCCTCCAGAGGTGGCTGCAGCCATGAGCAAGCCGTCTGTGCCCTCTTCGCGGACCGTGAGCGGCGGCTTTGCGAATGGTGATTCCCTCTTGCACCAAGTGTCGGGCCAGACTGACCGCGGTGGTGAGAGTCATGCAGCCGGGCAGGTCGGTAACCTGTCCTCCCCGCAGTCCGATGCGCTACGCCGCCTCTACACGATCGCGGAGATTGCCGAGGCCCTGCAGCTCTCGGACAGCACCATTCGGCAGGCAATCCGCCTGAAGCACCTGGCCGCCATCAAGGTCGGCCGCATCGTCAGGCTGACGGCCTCCAATGTGGAGGCACGGCTTGAGTGCCACCGCTGGACGGCGTGCTCATGAGCCTGCGCAGCTCAGGGAAATTCCCCAAGACCGGCCACACCGGAAGAAGAGTGGGTACCAATACCACGACCACTCATACATCGCAGTGCCTCAGCGAACGCGACAGCGACGAGGCAGGCATCGACGGCTCACCGCAGATCACCTCTGCGGGTTATGGGTTGGAAGAAATCAGCATCAGGTCGCCTGCTGAAAAATCAGGTGACGGATCACTGTCAGCGCCTGTCCTGCTGTTCGCTGATGACGTTGCCAAAATCTTCAACCGATCAAAGCGAACGATCCGCGACTGGATCCGTGCCGAGTACCTGCGGCCGGTGCGGGTAGGCCGGGCGGTGTTCTTCCGGGCGGACGATATCACCGAGCTGCTCAATGCAGGCGGTCCACCCAAGACCTAGTCAATTCCAAGTACTTGAAAGGCGCCCGTGAGAAGGGCCTGCACTCTATCTGATAGGTAGAGTGCGGAATGCCTGCACGGATTGCCGCAGGCTGCCACCAGCCCAAAACAAGGATAAGACACGTGACCCGTATGTCCAAACTCTTTCTTGGAGACGGCGCATCGGCGCCTCCAACCACCGCCGATGCGCTGGATTTTCTGAGGGATTGCCCCGATCTGAAGCCAAAGCAGCGCGAGGACCGCATTGGCGCGGTTCATGCCTTGATACGTATCTGCGGCCCGGAGATGGGCACCAAGCGGCGCTGCGATGCGATCCAACAGGCAGCCAAGGAGGTGCCGCTGGATTGCCAGCATCTCAATGGGCGCCTCTTCAAGCATCCTCCCATGAAGTACGGCATCTCGCTTCGACGCTTCGACAATGTGGTATCGCTGAATCGGGACGTGCTCCGGCGTCTTGGTCGGCATGCACCCGAGCTTCCGCGCGCGGAGGACCTGTCGCCGGCGTGGCAGGAACTGCACACCTCCCTGACCATCGAGCGCCGAAAGGGCATGATTGCCTTCATGGGCTTCTGCACGCTGAGCGATATCCTACCGCTTGGTGTGGATGTCGAAACGGTGCAGTCCTTCGAGATGTGGTCCATCATGTGGACGCTGCATCGTGACCCTAAGGGACGCGCTCGGCGTACCGCGTCGAACTGGAACTGGGCAAGCCGCAACATCGCCGGCTGGCCCGCCACACGGCTCGCGCTGCCCAGTATGCGGGACGAATACACATTGCCGCTCGAGGCCTACCCTGCCTCCTTGCAGCGAGATGTTGAACGCTACCTCGAGCGGCTTGGCTGCCAGACCGAGCAGGAATTGTTCCCGGACGACGTCACCCAGTCCACCCATCAAGGGGCGAAGGGCAGGAGCCCGCGCAGCCGGCGCAAGCCACTTCGGCCGCGCACCCTGACGACGCGGGAGTACCAGATTCGTCAGGCAGTGGCGGCCTTGGTGGAGAGTGGTATCTTGCCTGAGAGCCTGACATCGCTGCGTGATCTGGTACAGCCAGTCGAGCGCGTGCGGATAATCCTAATGTTCCATCGCGGGCGCACGTTGGAGCGCCGAAAGATCGACAAAGCGGGATCGGAAGTGCCGTCGCAGAACGTTAGGACGATGAACCTGGCCGGCATCGGCGAGGTGCTGCGCCAGATCGCGGTCTTCCACTGTGCCCGGCGGGAGGACGCAGCCGGCCCGCTTGCCGAGGAGGACATCGCCAGGATCCTGGCCTGGGTGCACAGCGTCACCCCAGATCAGCAGGTCACGATGACCGATGCGAACAGGCTGCGTCTGCGCGTCCTGACCGAGCCGCACAACTACGCCGCGCTCATGCATCTTCCCGAGATCCTACTACGGCGGGCAGAGCCACCGAAGGATGAGGAAAAGGCGAAAAAGCGGGTGATCAGCCCGCGGGATAGAGCACTGCTCGCGCTCTATGCCGTGGGACTCGAGATCCTGACCATCTGTCCGCTTCGGCGCGACAACCTGGTGGGCCTGCGGCTCGACCGGCACCTGTTCCGGGCCAACCCGACAAGCCCCATCACTTACCTCCACCTGGCAGACGATGAGGTGAAGAACGGGGAGCCGATCCATTGGCCGATCCCGCCCGAAAGCGCCGGACGGATCGATCGCTACCTGCGGCACCACAGGCCTCTTCTCACGGAGCCTGGCAATCCCTTCCTCTTCCCAAATGGAGGTCAAGGTCAGCGCGCACCACACGATTTCGCCGTCGGCCTGACCGACCGGGTCGAGAGCGACATTGGCGTGGAGTTCAACCTGCACATCATGCGCCACCTGGCGGTGCTGGTGTACCTGAACGAGCACCCTGGACAGTACGAGATTGTCAGCCGGGTCCTCGGCCACAAGAAGGTCGAAACCACCAAGAATTTCTATGCCGGCCTGGAAGCCGACGCCGCGATAAGGCGCTTCCTCGAAACCATCTCGGCCAACCGCAAGGCGGTGCGTTCGCTGGCGATGGGCCCCAAAGGCAAGCTGCAGCTGGGTGGAGGCATGCGTTAGATGCCGTCCGCACCGGTCCGATCCAGCCTCATCCTGCCTATCGCAGAATGGCCCGCGATCGACCAGGACCTCTGGCACAAAGGCATCGCTCCTCGGGACCAATTCGATGGTCCCGCTTACGCGGAGGACTTGAGCACCATGACGATCCGCAATGCCATGCGGGGCCATGGCCGCTTCCTGGCCGTGCTCGCCGCGGGCGATTTGCTCGACCCCTCCGTGCCGCCCGCGGCCCGGGTCACGCCGGCCCATGTCCGGGTCTTCCTCGCGGCGCTCCAGGCGGCGGGCAATACCAACAACTCCATCGTGACCCGGTTCTTCGACCTGCAGGCGGCGCTGAAGGTCATGCATCCGGAAACAGGCTTCAGTTGGCTGACCTCGCCGGGTGGGGCTTCCTTGCGCTCCCTGCTGCCGGCCGCGCGGCGACGCGTCGAGCCGTTCAACTCCGGCGAGTTGCTGGCCTGGGGGCACGCCATGATGGATAACGCGCTGGAACGTCCCCATCCGATGACGCGCCGCCTAAGGTATCGCAACGGGCTGCTGATCGCCTTGCTGGCAGTCATGGCGCCCCGACTGCGAACGATTGCCGCGATGCGGCTGGAGCGGCAGGTCATCGACTATGGCAGCGGCTACCGGCTGGTCTTCACCGGCCAGGACGTCAAAAATAAGCGACATATCGAGTATGACGTCCCTCAAGAGTTGGTGCCTCGCGTCGACCGCTACCTGACCGTCGAACGCCTGGAACTACTGGGGGACCAACAGCACGATGCGTTTTGGGTGAACCGTGAAGGTGCGATGCTCGGCGCGCGTGGCATCGAAGGCGCTGTCCGGAGAGCATCCAGGACGTTCTTCGGCGAGACGTTCGGGACCCACAGCTTCCGGCATGCCCTGGCGACGACCGCCGCCAGAATGGACCCGTCCAATCCGGGTTTAGCCGCTGCAATCCTGGCGATCTCGCAAGCTGTGGTCGGCGAGCATTACAATCGAGCCAAACAGCAGCAGGCGGCCGAATTCTTTATCCAGCATGTAAAACAGGAGAGACTTCGGACACGCCTTCTGGCAGCTCAGCATTTTAAAGAATTGAATGATTAATGAAAACAAGCAAGTAAGACGATTATGATAAGGACGGCAGCCACAAATTTTGGGCTGCAGTCCGCATAAATATATTGCATTTATGTTGAAATATGAAAAATAAGTCCCATCTATACTGCACGAGAGGCACGATCTTGCCGGCGCCCTCGCTCCCCTGACAGCAACGCAGCCAGGGTCATCGCCCCGGACGAGCCGAGCACCAAGCCGGGCGGCGCGGAACGGCGCCGCCATCGCCTGCAGTCTTTGGTCACCGCCCCGCACGCCCCTGACCGGGTCCAGGGACGGGTCACAGGCCTTTCGTTCCCCCTCGTCCCCCGCCGCGGCGGATCTCGTGTAGTGCCCTCCTGGGCGCTGCCCGCGCCCGGCACCGCGCATCCGGCACTGAGCCGGCTGTCACTGCGAACCCTTGCCCTGCCAGCGGTGGCAGGACGGCGGTGCGGACGAGGCTCACCCGGCGCCGCCCCGGGCCCCCTCCGGGGATGCGCGCCGGTCTTGCCGCACACGTACTGCTTGGCGCGGGCCAGTCCCGCGCCAAGCAGTACGTCGGCTGGCCATGGCCGGCTGCCGTACCGGGTCCGATCGCCATCGCGCGGCCGGGCCCTCCTGCCGCCCTACCGGATATCCAACCCGCCTCGCGTGGTTTCGGCAGCTCCGAGCCGACCGTCGCGGCCCGATTGAGCACGGGCCGAAACCTCGTTGGAGATCCCCATGACCCCAACCAGTATCCTCAGCTACCAGGGCAGGCCCATTCGCCTCCGCGGCACCATGCTGAACCTGACCGACATGTGGCGGGCAGCAGGCAGCCCGGAGTACCGGCGCCCCATCCATTGGCTGGTCCTCGAGGAAACCACGCGCTTTCGCGCGCATGCCCAGGCGCACTGGACCGACCCCGAGGGGACGCCCAGTCAAAATATCATCGAGGATGATATTATCCGCCGCGATCCTGACGGCTTCGTTGCCACCACCCGGGGCCGCCACGGCGGCACCTGGGCGCATTGGCAACTGGCCCTGTCCTATGCCCGCTACCTCTCGCCCGCGTTCCACCTCTGGTGCAACGCCGTTGTCCGTGCCGCTCTGACTTGGCACGACACCCCGCCTGCCGTGGATCTCGATCCGCTGCAGCGGCACCTTGCCCGGCAGTTCCGCGACCTGCATGCTCGCCTCAACACCCTTGAGCGACATGCGGCGGACCTGATGTTCCTGCAGCTATCCGCGCAGGAAGTGGTGCTGGGCAACCGGCTGGAGTTTACCGCGCTGAGCCGGACTATCATGATCAAGGCGGTGGCGGCCGAGCCTTTCGGCGGCCGGTGCCCCTGTTGCCTGCGCGAGCGCGTGCTTACCGAAACCGGCCGAGCGGTGCCTGGCGCCGAGTTCGACCACTTCTTCCATCGCGGTTTGAATAAACCCGAGCATGGATGGCCGATCTGTGCCCCCTGCCACGCTGAACTAACGCACGGCGGGTACCTCGTCCGCTTCATGCGCGTGCCCGAGTTCCGCGTCTTCCAAGGCGCCGTGCTTGAGCACCGGCGCCGGGAGCGGACCACCGCTGCCGAACCGGCGATCTAACCGCGCGCCGCTGCTCCACAGTGGTGAAGCTGCAAAAGCCCCATGGCCTCCAAAGGAGGTCATGGGGCTTTCGTGTTTTTGATCTAAGACGGCTTCGATGCTTCAGTGCAGGCAGCTTCAAACACGAAGCTACGTCGATATGCTGACCGACAATCAAGAGTGTCTTTTAATTGGAAATTGCCACAGTCACGCGAGCCAAACGGAGGGACCAAAAACCTCGTTGGTCGCGGACAGCGGGCTAAGGCTGAAGCACACGACTATGCCGTGGCGGTGGCGAAAAATTTGGTGCAGCACGGCGCACTGCATCCACTAACGGGGAAAGATCCTTGTTCTGCCCACCAACATCACTGGGCGTGAGCACTTCGCCGTTTAACTGAGCGCGCAAACTGTCCCACCGACGTACGAGAACAGACCACTGATGGTCAGCATAGGTACCACGAACCAGGATTGGCCGGACTAAAATGCGGGGAATCTCGGCACCGCCCTTTCCTTCGAAATCTGCAGTCTCACGGCGCCACCGGCTGCCGATGCGATCAACACGACCGATTTGTTGCTCTACATTGCCGGGGTTCCATTCGAGATGCAGCATCACGACCACACGACAGGCGGCCTGCAAGTTCAGCCCTTCGCGGCCGACAGTCGATTGCGCGACAAGAATCTGCGGCCAAGTTCCTTGACGATTGAACGCAGCTTGCAAAAGGCGTCGTGTCTGCGGCGCAGTAGACCCGTCCATCAGGCGTGCGAAATGCCCTTCGCGCGTACTGAAGTCAGCGAGATGTACTCTGAGGGCCTGCTTGAAATGGTGCGGAACCGCAGATCCATTACCATTGCTTTCTCCCTCATCATCATGACTGGTGATTTCGTAGACCAATGCATCGAACGCCGCGAGAAGCGTAACCTCGGTCCATGAAGTATGGCGTGCTTCCAATGGCCTTTGATCCTCTAGCGCCGTTAGAATTCCTGTGTCAGAGCTGCTAGTCCAAGCATCAAACAACATGGCCGCTCTGGCATCGCCATTTGCCGCCATCCGTTCGATGCCGATCCGCATCTCTGAAAGATTGCTGCGACGCCCTACCTCGTAGCGCGCCGCGCGCTCCGCGATACGCTGCTCGATGTCAGCACGATTGAGCGCCGCAGAATTTAGTTCTGGATCGTCGAGCGCGGCGTTCAGGGCTGCATCCCTTTCGGGAGTAGTTGCCGGAATCTTTGATTCGGGCCAACGCGTTGGTGTTCCTTCTTCGGCACAAAGCCGGCGAACCATTTCACGCGCATCGAGCAGAGCGGTAAGCGCGCGCATCGGTTGCGTGAAGCGGCCGAAGACGAGAACCTTATGGCCCTGCGCCACGAGCGCCTCAATCTCGGTGACGGCACACGTAATTGCCGGGTGCGAAAAAATCGCTGTCCCCCCGTCACCAATTACCTCATGTGCAAGTTTGGCCCAAGCGCGTTGACCGCGCGTCGTTAGTTCAATGGCGGCATCATCGAGTTCGTTCACTAACACGCCCTTGATGTGCCGGCCATCAGGCAACGACAATCGTAGGCGCCGCTGCGCCGGCGTGAGTGCATGTTCAGTCAGCAGCGACATCGCCTCGCTTGCTAGGAAGGCACGCTTCCACATCAGTGGCATTTCGGACAATGAAATTTCTATCGGGCTAAGCAGGCGATGGCTGCCATAACGCCGCTGAAATTCCTGGATGAAGCTATCCTCTCTCTGGTCACGCCGCAGTACCCAGGGTGACAGCAACGTCTGGAACCGCTCTGCTGCCGCGCGATATAGCTCGACTGTATCAGGTGTCAGCGCGACCTTCATCCGTAGGTCGTTCGCTACTTTGACATAGCCGTCAATGGCCGGGCGAAGTGTGGCCAGCGTCTCCTCGGGCACGTTGAGGCGACTCAATGTATGGATCCACTGCTGCGCGTCGAGTTCCACCGGCGTTGCAGTTAGTCCCAGTCGGAACGCATCCGGCGCCTTCCACGTCATATCGCCAAGGACGCGGCCGAGCGAGCTATTAGCACCACGCGCCTTATGTGCTTCATCGATTACAAGAAAATCAAATCGGCCAAGGCCACTAGCGACAATTGCACGAAGTTTTTCGACAAGAGGTTTACCGCTATTAATATGTGCAACGAGCGCCTCTTGTTGGGCATTATCGAGAGGTTCGAGAATGCGCTCTGCGGCCGCACGTGCGATGTTGTGATGCACTCCGTCGCGTGGATCACGCCGGTACCTGCGGACGCCATTGATGACCTTTAAGACGGCATCAACAAGTCCTTGGTGCCAGATCTGGGCCTCACTGGTCGACCGAATGTTGCCCAAATTATGCGAGAGCAGCAAGACTGGCTCGTCTTGCCATCCGTTCCGCGGAATTTCTCGCTGCTGGCGACGGTCGGCGAGCTCCTGGGTACGACGACTGCGGATGAGATCCCGGTCGGCCATATCCTCAGGACGCTTGAAGACATCAAGGAAGGTCCAGTAGCTCCGCAATGGCGAGAGGGTTACATCTTCAGGATCGAGCCGGCGTAACTCAAATTGCCATTGCCCGCCGAGGCCCGCCGGAATAACGACAGCGGACCGGCCGCCTTCCGCCTGTACTGCTTTGATCAGTACAGCAGCAATCAGCGTCTTACCCGTACCCACTTCGTCAGCAAGAAGTAGGCTGCGCTGCCCATTCCGCAATTTCGTGGCAATTGCGGCGACGGCGTTACGCTGTCCCTCCAGAGGCACCAAGCTAGTGCCCCATTGGGGAGCATCGGCTCTCACCTCTAGCCGCGCGGCAACGGCTTGCCAGTTGATGGTCATATAGTCCCGCTTTCAGGAAAGAGCGATTCAGTACCCTCAAGCCGCCATATTTTTCGCACACGCACGAGTGCCGCCTCAAGCCGCTCTATGGCAACAGCCTTTAGCTTGTCAGGAAGGAATGGTTGATGCGTGAGCACGCTAAGCGGATCGATGCCACAGGCTCTCATACTATCGATGGCATCGGCTTCCGGCCCGGTAACCGCATTCATCATTTCTTCGATGCGGTTCACCCAGCGCTCCCAGTCACGTGGCTCGACTTTGGCTTGGCATTCACTCATCCCTACAATGAGACGCATCATCCGTCGTACGGGGTATTCGCTGATATCGTCCCGCACGGATGCAGGCGCATCCTCCTCGCCATCCACTTCGGATGCCACCTCATGATCGCGTTCCTCTGGCAAAGGATGTGGGAAGAGCGATAGCGCTTGGAGCACGTCCTCCACTCGCATAGGCCCAAGTGGGGGTAGCACGAAGCCCCCCTCAGCCAGAACCGGAACCTGCGCCATCCAAGGGCCGAGTGTCGCGACCGATGGAGCCTCAGCAAAGTTGATAGGCAGCGGCAGCCAGCTGCCATCCGGCAGTGCGACCGTCAGTTCCGGAATGTCAGGCTCACCTTCAGGCAGCAAAAGCACTCCATCTCGCCACTGCAGGTAACTGACCGGCGGTGGCGGGGCTCCAGGCCCCGGCGGCTGATATTCTTCTCCGGCCATGAGCGACTGAGGCTTTGTCACTTTGCGGAAATCGATAGGAAGGCGATTGCTTAGCGTCGTCGCTTCAGGCCCCTCCCACGTCAGCGACTCAAGCGGGAAAAAAACAACGCCTGCTTCGAGGTTTCCACCTTTCCCAGTTGCACGCGTGAAGCCCACTCCGCTCAGGTTGCCTGATCCGATATAACACCAAGGATTGGCGCATTGATTGCTCCCGCTGGCCGAGAAAATGAACTTGGCATGCAGCTTTGCACCCGGCATGTCCTTGTGTACAGGCGGGCGCAATGTCCATCCGAGTTGGTCAAATTTCTCCGCTTGTGCAGCCAAACCCTGGCATGCATCCGGATTGAGCACGATGTCGACCCCACAAGTTTTGGTGGCGCATTTGGCGTTGCGCAGTTGCTCAACGAAGGCTGACAGTACGCCGGTATCAGCATCCTCGCCGGTTTCGAAGTAGCCGGAGCCCATGACGACTCGCCGGCGCGCAGGCCCTGGCTTGGCGGCTACTGCCCTAAGCACCTGCACGTCGAGCGCCTCTTGCCGCGTATCGATGAAACGTGGCGAAAGATGCTCGGCGCGCGGCAGACGCCTGACAGCATTGCTCAAACGCTGCTCCGCCGAGCCGTTTCCAGTATCAACCTCCAGCACCGACGTATCGAACCGGGGCCGAAGCCACGCGAACATCGCAGCAGCAGCACGAATATCAACAGCAGCCTGGTCGCTTTCGCCTGCCGTTGTGTCCGTCGCATCGCTGCGCCATTCAGTAATCCAAAATAAATCTAGGCTGTTACCCAGCGGATCATGCGTCCAGTTGCCGGTCGATACGACCAACCGGAGCATCGATGCATCGCGTCCGGTGAACCTTAACAGTGCGACCTTGGCATGGAGCAAATTGAAGCCAAGCGTTTTGCCGCGACGTGGGAACAGCACTGCTACCCCACGCTTTACTGGCAGATGTGCTGCAGGGGGATGTAAGAAAACACCGAGGGAAGGCCTCCGCCTTCGTCCACCTCCCGTAAAGCGGTCGGCCATGTCCGCCAGCACGTCAGCATTAGCTGTAAAACCAGAGACCCAGCCAAAATCACCTTCAAAATTTTCAGGCGGTGCAAAGCAGGTTAGGATTGTCTCGTGTCTCATCAGACAGCGCCCCAACCCGGCTCAATATCTTTCGCAAGCATATACAGATTGGCTAATCGAGGTAGTTCGGGTACCAACAGTGCTCCCTCCGCTTCCTCCACCGCGTCTTGATCAGAACTCTGGTCATCCTGGTCGATCACCACGGTCTGCTCACCCGCCGGGCCGAGCCCCAGGTGCCCTCCTGGTAACTCGCGCACTACTGCACCGTCACGTCGCGCCAACTCCAAAATCACCGCCGCGGGTGATGCTATGCAGAGTTGGGCAAACTGATGCGCCAGCTGTCCTGAGGTCGTATCGGTTTCTGCCAGCGTGATGCGGGCAGCGTTCGCCAGCTCTGCGATTTGGGTGCCCGCAAAGGCTACAGCAGCCTCAGGTTTCAACGTCATGTTTCGATTGGTGCAGATCTGCTGCTCGACTTGGTCCAGCACGGCGATCGCAGCGTCGCGCAGACGAATAAACGCGATGCCACAGCGCAGATCGGCCCAATGCGAGGAATCGATTTTTCCTTGAGGGCGCGGTTCGTCGAGTGGGGATCTAGCGAAGATCCTGTCCGGCGTTGAGTCTAGGAGCGTGCGCCGCCGCGCTGCATTACGGTCACTGCCAAACTGACGCAGCTGTCGATTAAGCAATCGTGCGGCTTCGATAGGCAATTGTTTCGACGGCCACAGTTTTTTTAAGGTCGGTTGAGCAGAGTTTTTGGCCCAATCGAAAAGCACGCGCTTTTCGGCGTCAAACGACTTTAGAAATTGCTCACCAACATGGTGTAACCGATAAAGATTAAAGCGCTGTGGCGCGGGTTCGACGAAGCCAAGCTCTACAAGCGGCTGAACTGTGCCCATGCGGCGAGGCTGCGTGACATAAGCGCCGCGCGCGCTGAGCGCTTTGAAGCTGTGGTCTTCTCGACCCGCAAGCTTACGATGGCCCAGGCCACGCCACATGAATTCGCTGCCGGCATCCAAAGCGCAGGACATAGCCAACGCTTCGACTGCATTCGCACTGGGCAGCGGACGACCACCAAGTTCCTCGGCAAGCCAGATGCCGAGCAGTGACCATGCCAGAGGCATTCCGTACCAAAGCCCTCCTAATCCCGGAACTGCACAATCGTTGTAATGCCGAACAACTGAACTTAGCCCCAGCGTCTGTTGCCGTCGGCTAGAAGCCACATGATCGGGTGAAAAAATGCCCCAGTACATTTTTGACGCTGCTCCTCATCGCGGTATGATCGGCTCGAATCTCAAGCGCGCCTAGCCGCACATTCCAGCATGGCAAGCCATGCGTGGGCTTTGCGCCACGAAGCGCGGTGTCAGCACCACTACAGGGCGCTCGACGGCGACGCTGGTGTGTCACAATGCTGAACGGGAGGCGCCGCGGCGCAATCTGGCAAGCGGCGGCATCGGCTGGGCAAGGCGCGAGCTGACGGTCATAGGTCCGGCATCCTTCCCGTCTGCTGAAGCAGGAGACTGGCAGGGTGGCGCGTCAGGAGCGGACAGAGGATCGTCGTCCGGCATCACGTCCCCGGGTATTCCGCCGCATCAGTGCCACGCCGATCGCCCCCAGCCGCTGGCGCAACGCCGGCGGCGCCAGCACCTCGACGGCATCGCCCCACTGGGTCAGGTGGGTGGCGATCTCCTCCAGCCCGCCGGCCCGGAAGCGCACCAGCAGTGTCCCGTCGGCTTGCGCCTCGCGGGTCTGGCTGGCGTGGAAGTGCCAAGCCTCGGCATCCTGCGCCGCGCCGGCGTCGAAGCGCAGCACCACGTCCATTGGCGGCTCGCGCCAGACCCCGAAGCAGTCCCGCGTCAAGCTGGCGAGATCGAAGCCCGGGCGCGGCGTGAAGCTCCCCTCCGCCACCTCGGCTGCTAGCACCCGGTCGAGCCGCCAGACCGCGGCATCCGGCTTGCTTGGCTTGACCGCCAGCAGGTAGGGCCGCGCCCCGTATAGCAGGCCGCAGGGCTCGAGCAGGTGCACCCGCACCTGGCCGTTCGGGCTGCGGTAGCGCAGCCGGACCTGCCGGGTGGCGAGCAGGGCATGGCGCAGGGTTTCGATGACGCCCTCAGGCACCGCCACACGCGGGCCGGGCCGGGCGGCCAGCCCCTCGCTGGCCAGCAGCGCCTCGACGTCCGGCTCGGCCCGCCGCTTGGCCGCCTCGTCCATGCTGGCGCGCAGCTTATTGGCGGCCGAACGCAGCGTGGCGGCGCGGGCCGCTAGGCCCTCGTCGGCCAAGCGCCGCGCCGCGGCCTCGATCTCGGCCATCTCCTCCGGCGTCATGCGGACCACCCCGAGCAGGGCGTTCGGCCGCATCCGCCAGCGCTTCTCGCGCTCATCGTTCGGCACCTCCTCGATCTCGCCGCAGACCTGGCGGATCGCCGCCAGCAGGCGCTCTACCGTGCGCCGGCCGCAGCCCAGCTCCGCCACCAGCTCGGCCATGGTCAGCCCGCTGCGCGTCGCGGCCAGCGACAGGATCAGGTCGAGCGCCTGCGACAGCTTCTCGTGGCGGTCCGGCATGCGGCAATGTCCTCCTGAAGCCCGGTTGTCTTGGTAGCGACCCGAGCCTAGCCGCACCCCGCCGCCGCAGCGGGGGAGCCGGCACAGGATGGCGGGATCGGCTCACGCCGCCCGCGCCGGCAGGAAGCCGATCGGCACCGTGGCGCCGGGCTTGGCCCGGTGCTCGCGCTCCAATGCTGCCAGCAGCGCCGCACCGTCGTTCAGTGTGCCGGCGACCTCGGCCAGGCGGCGGACCAAGTCGAAGTCGGCCGGGGTCAGCCGGTCGAGCCGGGCCAGACCGGCCGGCGGCGGCGGCGCGAAGCCGCGCCGCCAGGCCAGCGCCGCCTGACCGGCATTGAGGAAGCCGAAGCGTGCCTTGACCAGGAAGCGACGCTGGCTGGCCGGGTCGAGCCGCTCGGGCAGGTTGGTGGTGCAGCAGAACGGCAGCGGATGGCGCTCCATCCAGGTCAGCATCTCGTTGACCTGGCTGATCTCCCAGGAGCGCAGCGCCAGGCCGCGGTCGCTGAGCAGGCTGTCGGCCTCGTCGAACACCAGGAAGGCGCCGCTGTCGCGCGCCTCGTCGAAGGCGCCTGCGATGCGCTGCTCGGTTTCGCCGACGTAGGGGCTGACCAGGTCGGAAGCGCGCTTCTGCAGCACCGGCAGCTCCATGGCCGCCGCCAGATGCCGGGCGAAGGCGCTCTTGCCTGAGCCCGGTGGGCCGGAGAGCAGCAGCGAAACCCGTCGCGTCGCTCCCTGGCGCGTCAGGCGCGCCACCAGGGCGGCGAGGTCGCAGTCGGCGCTGACCAGCGCCGGTTCGAAGGCCTCGCCGGTGCCGTCCGGCGCCGGCCGGCGGCCGTCGGCCATGGCCCGGGCCACGCCGGAAACCGCCCAGCGCACGGTTTCGGCGTCGCCGCCCGCCAGCCGTGCCGCCCGCATTGCCGAATGGGCCAGGGCCGGCGAGGCCGGCAGCAAACGGGCCAGGCCAGCGGCCTCGCCGGCCGGCAGGACGATGCCCTCAGCCTTGGCTGCCGCCCGCCACAGCCGCTCGCGCACCGGCGCCGGCGGGATGCGCAGCTCGATGCAGCAGGCCATGCGGCGCAGCACCGCCGGTCCGAAGCTGGTGATGTCGTTGGCGGTCCAGATCACCGGCACCGGCGCGGTCTCGATCAGCCTGTGCACGTGGGCGCGCGAGCCACCAATCCGGCCCTGCCCAAAGACCGAGGGCCCGCCGCCGAACAGGTCTTCGGCCTCGTCAAGCAGCAGCATGGCCGGCGCGCCGCCGCCGAGCAGGCGCTGGGCGATGCGCAGAGCCGCCACCCGCTGGTAGCGCTCGAGTTCCTCGCCCTCCGGGCCTTCCAGCCCAACCTCGTAGATCGGCACCGCTACCTCGGCGGCAAGCGCCGCGGCGAAGGTGGTCTTGCCGGTGCCGGGCGGGCCGTAGAGCAGCACGTGCACGCCGGCCGCCCGCTCGGCCACCGCGCCGCGCAGCAGGGCGCGGACGTGCCCGGCCTCGGGGCCAAGGTGGGCGAAGGCGGCGAAGGACAGCGGCGCCCGGGCCAGCGGGCCAAGCAGCGCGGCGCGTAGGTCAGCTGGTGGGCGCGGCTCAGAGATCAGACTGAGCAGTGACCGCAGGATCTCGAGGCCGTTGCCATGGTCGCGCAGCAGCAGGCCGGCGTTCCGCAGCGTCGCCTCCGGGCGCAGCCGCTCGGCCACTTGCTGCGGAGCGGCGTCGAGCAGCAGGGAAAACAACGGCGAGGTGGCGGTCAGCCGCAGATCCTCGTCGATGCTGCCGGCCAGGGCATCCCAGAAGTTCTCGACCGCCTTGAGGGTGGCGTAGTCCGCCACCAGGGTAAGGATCCGTTCCTCCAGCAGGTCGAGGCCGAGCAGCCGGGCGAGCGGGCCGAACGGCCGCTGCGGCCGGGTCGGCTCGGGCACCGTCGCCAGCGCCTCGCGCAGCCGTCGCCAGGCGGCCGCGGTAGGGCGATCGTCATCGTCGGGATGCGCCCAGGCGCGGAGGAAGGCCGCGGGCAGGTCGAGCCGCAGCCGTCCGGCCAGTTGGGCCGCCCAGTTGGTGATCAACTGCGCCTGCTGGGAGTCAGGATGGGTCGCCGCGGCGGCGGCGCGGAGGTAGCCGGCCAGCCGGCGCTGGGCATTGCGGGGCAGGGTCTGCAGACTGAGGACGCGACGCCGGCGTGATGACATGCGGATCTCCGTGGCAGTGGCGAAACCAGGAAGTTAGCAGCGCAGTGCGTCTGAAACGGACGCAAGCGCCCGGCACCGTATTCGGGATCGGCTGCCTCCTCCTTACGGCGGCGATAGCTAACCGTCGCACATCACGTTAGAAGGAGGCACTCAGCCAGACGCCTCTTTAGGCTTGCTTTCCTCTGACCGTTCATCTATAAAGAGGCCTTCAGTCAATCGAGGCGCTCGCACTATGCCGCAGTCCCAATCTCCCAATGTGCCGCTGTTCCAGCTAACGATACGCCTCGAGCGGGTGGTCGCGAACGCTTTGTACGAGAAGGCCGACCGCTGCGGGCAGGAGCCTGCCGATTACGCCGCCGGCGTGCTCGCTCGGGATGTGCTCGACGTGCTCGGTGAAACCGACCAGGCGACCGCCCGTCGCATCGAGGCGGAACTCGAGGTCAGGGCGCGTGCCATCACCCTCGCCCGCCGTTTCTCGCCAGCGGACGCCTTCGACCCGAACGTGACGTTGAAGGTATTCCGGGAGTTCCGGACCGATGCGGAGCTTCGCCGGCTCTACGAACGCGCCATCGGCGATCGGCCCGGCAATGAGCGCGGAAACGCCTTGAAAGCGAAATTGAATCGTTCTTTGGGAGCGTTGTCCAAGGCCGCTGTCGGCGCCGAGGTCGAAACCATCGACGGCAACCCGGTCAAGGTGCAGGTGTCGGGTGAGTACATCTTCTCCTACACCCTGCTGAAACCCGGCGAGCCGAAAGCTTGGGCGCGTCGCTGATGGCGGTTGGTAACGGCATGACCAATACCCTGAACGACCGCGCGCTGGGCTGCATGTTGGGCCTGGCCGTCGGCGACGCACTCGGCACGACCCTCGAGTTCTCCCGGCGGGATACCCGTCCGCACCACACCGAGATGACGGGCGCCGGCCCCTTCGGACTCGAACCCGGTCAGTGGACCGATGACACCAGCATGGCGCTCGCCCTCGCCGACAGCCTCATCATGTGCCGAGGGCTGGATGCGGCGGACCTGATGACGCGCTTCCTCGCTTGGCGGACCGACGGTGACTACTCTTGCACGGGCACCTGCTTCGACGTCGGCATCACCACCAGCCAGGCGCTCAACCGCTTTCGCCGGACCGGCAACCCCTTCGCCGGGTCGACGGCGGATGACACTGCCGGCAATGGCTCGCTGATGCGGGTGGCACCCGTCGCGCTTCATGCGCTGCGGGACCCGGCACTGGCAACGCGGATCGCACGGGACCAGAGCCGCACCACGCATGGCGCGCCTCAGGCGGTCGAGGCATGTGAGTTCTTCGTGGCGCTGCTGCGTGAGGCCATCCTTGGTGCGGACGGTGCGACGTTGTTCACGCCCCGCCCCTGGGAGGGCCACCCGGCCATCCAGGCCATTGCCTCCGGCGCTTGGCGCGGCAAGGCCCGCGCCGGCATCCGCTCCAGCGGCTACGTGGTCGACACCCTCGAGGCCGCGCTGTGGAGCGTGGCGAGCACCACGAGCTTCGAGGAGGCGCTGATACTGGCGGTGAACCTGGCGGACGACGCCGACACGGTGGGGGCTGTCGCCGGCCAACTCGCCGGTGCCTGCTACGGCGCCGGTGCCATCCCCGAACGCTGGCTTCGGCCATTGGCCTGGCGCGAGAAGATCGAAGCCTTGAGCCACGGATTGCTCGAGACCGGCGGCGCAGCGGACAGCCCGGTCTGAGCCGACCCAGACAGCGACACTCACTGCATCCAGCCAAAAAGGAGAGTCCATGACGAGCAACAAGCCTTGGCTCCTCGTAGCCGAGCCGGACTACTTTCGGGACGTCATCGGCAGCATGATCGAATTCCAGCCCAATGCCCGCAAGGATCCCGGCGTCGTTGTCCGGTTCGGCCTCATGGGCGATGGGATCCGCCCGAATTATCAGTTCGAGGCGCCCCCCGATCGCGTCCAGGCTTACAAGGGTAGCGGCCACAAGCCGGATGCCAATGCCCCGGCCAATCGGTATCGGGAGGACGAGCTTTCGGCGGAGCGGTTCACCTTCCCGGAGTTGCAGTCCCTGCTTCGGCGTTGCCTCGACATCCGGAGCGGGAAGCAGGATCCGGCTCCTCAGGGTGCCGGAGCATGACCATGCAGAACAGCAACCGCGTCCGCACGAGTGTCACCGATCCGCTGCAGATCAAGAGCATCGAAACCCCTGGCGGCGGTCAGATCGGCCTGACGTTCTGCCCGGGGAAACGCCAGGTTGGGGCGGTCAGCGGTACCTGGGCACGCGACCTCGGCCTGGACCTCGCCGTGATCAACGATTGGGGCGCCAGGGCAGTCCTGACGTTGATGGAGCAGGCCGAGCTGGTGCGGTACGGCGTTCCCAGTATCGGCAGCGCCGTGACGGCGCTCGGTATGGAATGGTACCACGCGCCGATCCGCGATGTGGACGTCCCGGGACGGGCGTTCGATGAGGTTTGGATCGAGGCGGGCGAACGGCTTCGCAAACACCTGTCGGAGGGCCGCAAGGTGGTGCTGCATTGTCGCGGTGGCCTTGGGCGAACCGGCACGATTGCGGCGCGCCTTCTCGCCGAGTTGGGTGTGCCGGCGGCGGATGCCATTCGCCGGGTTCGCAAGGAACGCCCTGGGGCCATCGAGACCCCCGAGCAGGAGGCACATGCCCGGGCGGTCCGTCCCATCGCGCCGCCCATCATCACCGGTCCAGCCGGTCGCTCCTCGACCCCTTCAAGGAAAACCTCATGACGGCGGAACGCAGCAGGTTGTTCGTCACCCATAGCGGGACCTTTCACCTCGACGATGCTTTCGCCTATGCCGCCCTACGGCTGGCGCATGGGCTCGGTGCGCCCGGAACCGACCACCAGCTGGTGCGGACCCGCGACAGGAAGATCTTCGTCCAGGCCGAGATGATCTGGGATGTCGGCGGCATCTACGACGCCGCCACCGGTCGCTTCGATCATCATCAGCGGGACGCACCCAAGCGGGCAAGCGGCACGCCGTTGAGCGCCGCGGGTCTGGTCTGGCGGCACCATGGCGAGGCCACGGTGCGGGCGCTCCTGGGAGCATCGGCGGCCGACCCGACGCTCGTGGCGAAGGTGACCGCCGAAGTCGACCGTGATGTCGTCAACCGCATCGACGAGATCGATCACGGTGAGAAGCATCCCGAGGATTCGCTGGGTCTGACGTCGGTGGTGGAGGACTGCAACCTGTCCTGGGATGGCCCCGGTTTCGGGGATCAAGCGGTGGAAGATGCTGCCTTCCTGCGGGCAGCCGGTTTGATCGAAGGCTTCCTGCGTCAACGTGTCGAAGCGGTGCGGGCGCGCCTTGCCGCCTCATCGGTCGTGCTCGCGGCCCATGCGCAGTCCGCCCATCCCCATATCCTGGAACTCGGTCGCAAGATGCCCTGGCAGGATCCAGTCTTCCAATACGACTTGCCGGTCGATTATGCGGTCTATCCGGTCGCACAGGGCAACTGGATGGTCGACGCCATGCCGCTGGCATCGGGCTCCTATGCCCAGCGCCTGCCGTTGCCAGCGGCCTGGGCCGGGCTGCTGGACGCTGAGCTGGCGACGGTGTCCGGTATTCCGGATGCGGTGTTTGTCCATCGGGAACGCTTCGTCGGCGCAGCGCGCTCCCGCGCCGGTGCGATGGCGATGGCGCATCGTGCTTTGGAGCTGGGGCATCCCCAGCTCTGACCCGATCCACGGTTCCGCGAGCCGTCCGAATGCTGCGGCTGTGTTGGCATGCATGTTGGTGACGATCCGGCGAAGCGGTGTTCTCGTTTGCCAAGGCGTTAGAGCAGGAACAAATCTGCGACTCTCATCTGTCAAAGGTATTACATGGAACAATCAGTCCAGCCTCCTCGGATCCTGCCCGAGAAGTTCGAGAAAGCCCTCATGGAGGGTATCCTCCGACCGCTTCTGGACTTGGTGAAGCGCGATCGGGATTTGATCGCAGAGATTCGGTCTGGTTTGCTGGATATTTACTGCAAGGGGCAACGCCTCATAAGCGTGGTGCCTATCAAGAGTGACGCCTACCGGTTTCAGTCGCACAAGGCCTTCTGGTCCCGCGAGGTCGAAGTTTTCGATTCCCAGGACGCCGTCGAAGCTTTTTGCGATGGCACCGTGCCTTTCATCAAGCAGCGGATCGCCGAGCATTCTCATATCGGCAAGGAGATCGAGGTCGAGCAGCTGCTGGTTCGGATGAACAACCTCGAAGAGCTCAACACCGATTACGTCGCCGTGGATCGCCAAGGTGTCGCTGAGGAAGGCAAAGGCCGCACGGATGTGATGGGCGTCTACTGGCCTGGCCCGCGGCGCAGGTTCGCTGATCCGCTGACCCTGGCATTGATCGAAGTAAAATACGGCTTAAAGGGAGGGGTCGAAAGCCTCGATGAGCAGGTCCGGCGCTACTACGATGATCTGTGCACGACGTTACCAAGCATCGTTCCCGCCCTGCAGAACCAGCTTCGGCAGAAAGCTCGGCTTGGTCTGCTGAATGGCCTCAGCGAAGGAGCGCGCGCGAAAATTCAGACGCTGCCGATCTCGCAGAAGATCGAGGACGTCCGGATAGCCATCGCGCTCGTCGACTACAATCCGCGTGCGCGGCGGCTGAATGAGGAAAAGCTGCACAAGCTTCCCTTCGCTCATCAGATCGATGTTTTCCACCTGGGCTTTGGCCTGTGGCACGCAAACTCCGCATTCCATGTTCGCCGGCCGACCGCCGCACCATCGAACTGGCTAGCCCTTGTCCAAAAGGGCAAATTCGACAAAATCCCCGATCCGCTTCGTTGGGTTGATTCCATTGAGTTCGGCCACTTGGTTCAAGGATACGACGCAGCGCGCGATATCGGTATTCATGATCTCGGCCCCTTTGCCAATGCAAAGGGCAGTAACGCTTTTTCATCAGGGCGCTGGGAGGGGACAGCGGCCGAGCTCTGGCTCTGCTTGTTCTATGAACATCGACGGTCTCGCCATTCCGACGAGCCAGAAGAGTACGATACCAACGCTGACCATGGGCATATGAACGCGCTTTGTGGCGCGCTGCGCGAGCGTCTGCAGATGGTATCGGATACTGAACGGAGTACCTTGATCGGGTGGATGACGACTGCCTTGAGAACGGAGATAACGTAACTCTTCACAGGCATCATCTTCGTTTGAGACGGCGGGGCGCAGCTTTAGCTCGTCCTTAGACCCAGAGGTCGCATGGATTGCACGGCCGCAGCGAACCTGCTGCATGCCTCTCATTCGATATGAGCGCTGCCCATGGTCGAGTACTGGCCTGCCCCGTGCTATGCGTAGTGGGCGTCAGATGTTGACGGGCCCGCAGGCCGTAACGCCATCCCGCCGGTTAACGACCCCGTGTTGTCAGCGCCGCTCAGGCTCGGTGATCTTATGCTCTGGCAGTCCCTAGTTGTTTTGCTGTCCGCTGATGGAAAGCAGGATGATATCAGTCGCCCAACGCGGTGAGAGATGCTTCCAAGATTCTGCGCAGCAGGGTCGAGCGTTCGTCAGGATTTCCATCAAAATCCACCGCAATGGAGGACACGAGGGGACCGCGCTGCACGTGTTCAGCCTTGATCCCGGCTGCCGCCAAACCGTCCACCGTCGCAAGACAAATGACCCGTTTGGCCGATTGACGGTAGAGGAGCGTGCGGCCCTTGGCCAAACTGCCCTCGCCAGACGCGGCCCGCACGCGCAGTTGCCCATCAGCGGTGTAGTATTCGAACCAACGCGGATCAGCGGGAATTACCTCCGGGCTATCACCATCGTCGTCGTCCGGCCCGCCATTCAAATTTTGGCTGACCGGAATCTGCGAAGTGATATCGCCTAGTTGGGGCAAGGGCATCGCAAACTCTTCCTCGAACGCCTCGGCCACTTGGTCAGGGCCGACGGGCGGTCCATCGGGGCCTGCACGGAACTCGGTATTGCAAATCGGCTCGAACCGCCGGACCAGCCGCTGCTCGATAGGCTTGATCCAGTATTCCTTTATTAGCTGCTTATCATGCGTAGGGCTGCATGCAGGTGCGATTCGGCGATACGCAAAGGAGAAACGCTCGAACAGCATCTCTGGTGAAGCATCACGGATGTCTTCCCAGTACCGTGCGGCAAAACGTGCTTTGTTGTAAGTTGCCTTGATCGAGCCCCGCTCCAGACGGTCGCTTGCTTCGCGCTTACCCTGGAGGTCGCGCGCGATTGGGTGATCGAGGTTGACCATGATGGAACGCAGCGGCCGCTTGCTAAAGCCAAGCTGCTTGGCTCGTAGAGTGAAGCCTATGGCATGCTTGTAAATCCGCTCGGCAACATGCCCGCCTAAAGCATTTCCCTTCGGTCCAACGAACGAGCCGATGTAGATGAGGATTCCATCCCAAAAACAGGCGTAGACTCCGCCACCTGCTAACTCGCGGCCATTCGATGGGTTGGTCAGCACCGGGCTGCCGACCAGATTGGTCCAATCCGGCATGCCGTCATCGGCTACACTCATAGACAGAAGGCAGATTTCCTGAAGACGCCGCTGTTCCAAAGTGCCTCCTTATAGCCTTCGGCAGAGGAGAGACATCATGCCTATTTAAAAACATAAATCCAGGATATAACGCGTATTAGCTGTTTGGTCCCGGGATTTGGTGGTGCGGGTGGCTCTGTTGCACAAATCGCCTGAGGGGGATTCGGCTCGTGAATTCAGCGTGATAGCTGGTGGGCATGAGCAGACCGACACGGCCGACCTACAAGACCAGGAACTGGCCCGCCTACAACGAGGGGCTCAAGCGACGTGGCTCGCTGACGGTCTGGTTCGATCGGGAGATGACCTGGGAAGCCGCGCCGACCGGTAAGCGGGGCCGACACCATCTCTACAGCGATGCTGCCGTCCAGACCTGCCTGACCATGAAAATGCTGTTCGGCATCGCGCTGCGCCAGACGACCGGCTTCGTCGAGAGCCTGCTGCGGTTGATTGGCCTTGATAGGAATGTGCCGGACTTCAGCACCCTGAGCCGACGGCAGAAGACCCTGAAGGTCAACATCCCCTATCGCGGTTCCTAGGGTCCGCTGCACCTGCTGATCGACAGCACCGGCATCAAGGTCGAGGGCGAAGGGGAGTGGAACGCGCGCAAACACGGCGGCGCCAAACGCCGGGTCTGGCGGAAGGTACACATCGGAATTGACGAGCAAACGCTGGAATCCCCGCGGCGGAGTTCACCACCAGCGATGTGGGGGACGCACCGATGTTGCCTGAGCTTCTCGATCAGATCCCGCCGGGCCAAGAGATTGCAAGTGTCACCGCTGACGGCGCCTTCGACACCCGCAAGTGCCACGACGCCATCGCCGCCCACGGCGCAGCCGCAATCATTCCGATCCGAAAGAATGGCAAACCCTGGAAGGCCGATGGCGCCGGGGCGATTGCACGGAATGAAGCCCTCCGTGCATTACGGCGCTTCGGTCGAACCATCTGGCGACGATGGAGCAGCTATCACCGTCGAAGCCGCGCAGAGACCAAAATGCACTGCGTCAAACTCTTGGGCCAACGCCTGACTGCGAGGGACTCCGACCGTCAGGTCGCCGAGTTCCAGGTTCGTGTGGCCGTCCTGAACGGCTTCACCGCGCTCGGAATACCCGTCACTGAAGCCGCAGGATGAAGCTGTCCGGGGAAAGGGGAACCCTGACCGTCAGCTCGTCTGTGCAACAGAGCCGGTCCTCGGGCCCGAGCCGAAGAATGGCAGGGGGCACCGGCAGCAGGCGGTGCAGATCGAAGGGGCAACTCTGATCCGTGGCGGCGCGCAGCAGGGCGCGCTGCTGCTGCAGGGCCACTGAGTCGCGCAGCCGCCGCGCCAGGATCCGCGCCCCGGCCAGGCTGATGGCCCGCACCCCGTCGGCGGGGGCGGCCATGGGTAGGAATCAGTCCTCCTCCATCCGGTCGAGGTCGCGCTGCCAGGGGATGATCCCACTGCCCCTGGCGGCGGCCTGGAAGCGCCCGACGGCCTCGGTGGCACCGCTGACGCCGAGGGTGTTGCGGAGCCAGTCGGTGTCGGTGGGCGCCAGAGGTGTGGGACCACTGCCTGACTCGGGCAGCATGGTCGTTATCGTCGCTTCGGCGGGCTGGCGGGCGGTGCGGCTGGGAGACGAGAACTGGCCCGCAGCCCCTCGGGCGACAGGCGGCTGCCGGCGGGGACGCGAAGCCGGGCCAGGGCGGCACGCCGACGAAGGATACGCCAGACCCCCTGCGGGCTGAGCCGCTCCTCCAGCGTCCCCGCCGCGGTCACCCGGCGGAAGACCGCGCCATAGTCGATCCGTGCCTGCCGCAGCCAGGCCTCCAGAGCACGAACCGGGCAGCGGTCCGAGTCAGGGGCGCGGGCAAGCTCCAGCGCGTCCTGCCCCATCTCCAGCACCACCCCCGCCGCGGTAAAGCGCAGCTGCTCGCGGTCGAGCGCGACCAGGGCGGCGCGGCGCAGCCCGCTGGCCTGAACCAGCAATAACAGCGCCCGGTCGCGCCGCCCGGCCAGGTCCTCGCCGCAGCTGGCGAGCAAGGCGCGGAGCGCGGCCTCGTCCAGCACCGCGGCGGGCCGCGCCGGGGCGACCGGGCTGGCGACGAGCCGGTGGAGGGTGGCGCGGATCGCCGGCTGGGCCGGATCCCACGGGTGGCCGCCGCGGCGGTGCCGATCGGCGATCGCCGCCAGGCGGCGGCGCAGGCCGCTCGGGCCGAGCCGGCCGGCCAAGCTGGCCAGATGCCCGGCGACGGCCTCCGGGGTGGCCGGCTGCGCCGGCTGTCCGGCGGCGGCGCACCACGTGGCGAAGGCCTGCCAGTCGGCGGCATAGGCGCGGCGGGTATGCGCCGACTGTGGCGGCCCGGTGGTGGCGTGGTGGGTGGTGATGGCGCTGGCTCCCCTGCCCCGGTTCGGCCCGGCCGGCGGCAGTCCAGAGCCTGCCATGCCGGGATCAATCGGGGCAATCCGGCTGATGTCAGCATGAAGGCACGATAATAGGCCAAGCACCACTAGCACCATGCCAAGTCGCTGATATCAGGCCCTATTCTACCGGAACGCCGATCATGCCGCCTATCGCTTTCCAATTCCGTCCGCTAATCCTGCTTTGCGGACACGACAGCGCGGCGCTAGCCTCAAACCCATGCCCGATCCCGCCGCCGCGCCCCCTGCCCTGCCGCCCGAGCCCGCCACCGGCCCGGGTACCGTCATCCTCTCCACCAGCCTGTTCGGCGATCTCCAGGTCCCGGGCACGCCGGAGCAGGCCGCGACGCTGCAGGCGCTGGCCGCTCGCGCCGCGGTCTATGCCACGCGGGCCCGCGGCGACGGGACACGCCGCACCTACCGCTCCGCCTGGCGGGCCTATGAGGCCTGGTGCAGCGGCCTCGGCCGGCCGCCGCTCGCCGGCGATCCGGAGACGGTGGCGATGTACGCCGTCCACGCCGCCGACCGCGGCCTCAGCCTCTCCAGCCTGCGGGTGGCGCTGGCCGCCATCCAGGCCGCCCACCGCCTTGCCGGCATCGCCCTCGACCTCCGCCACCCCCGCCTGGTCATGCTGCTCGAGGGCATCGCCCGCACCAAGGGCGCCCGCCCGGCCAGGCAGGCCACCGCCGCCGGGCCGGAGGTGCTGCGGCGGATGCTGGCGACCCGGCCATCTCCGGAGACGCCGCTCGGCGCCCGCGACCGGGCGCTGCTGCTGCTGGGCTTTGCCGGGGCGCTGCGCCGCTCGGAGCTGGTCGGGCTGGCGCTCGGCGACGTCGAGGTGGTGCCGCAGCGCGGCCTCCGCCTGCTGATCCGCCGCTCGAAGACCGACCAGCGCGGCGCCGGCCAGGCCATCGCCCTCTCGGCCAATCCCAGGGAGCCCGGCCTCTGCCCGGCCCGGGCGCTCGAGGCCTGGCTCGGCTTTCGCCAGGGCGGCGGCGACCACACCGGCGGCGCCTCGGATGCGGCGCTGCCGCTGTTCGTTGGGCTGAGCAAGGCGGGCCGGCTCTCCACCATGGTCCTCTCGGACAAGGCGGTCTGGCGGCTGGTCAAGCAGGCCGCCCGCGACGCCGGTCTGGCCAATCCTGAGGGTTACTCCGGCCATTCGCTCCGCGCCGGCTTGGCCACCGCCGCCGGCGAGGCCGGCGCCGACCTCGCCGCTGTCATGCGCCAGACCCGGCATCGCTCCGCCGAGGTGGCGCTCGGCTATCTCCGGCCGGCCGAGCTCTGGCGCAACAACGCCTCGCAGAAGGTCTGGGAGAGGACTGACGAAACCAAATGAGTTCGCCGCATGGCCCGGATTTCCCCTAGGGGTCATGCGGTTCCAGTCCGGCTGGAGGTCATCACTGATTTGCTCGACAGCCCCTGGCGTATTCCGGGAACCGGAATCCGTTTCGGTTGGACGTGCTCGTGAGTCTGTTGCCCGGCCTGGGCCGTCGTGTCCACGATGATCTCCGACTGCCTGGTCTGGCAGTTCGCCAGCTAGTGTCCTGATCGCAAAGTTCCTACGATCACATGGCTGATCGTAGGAGGCGGTGGTGGGCAAGCCTGCGGTGTC
>NZ_CEEDBP010000037.1:0-65758 GCF_979252845.1 Belnapia sp. AC561 | reverse complement strand
GTTGGGTGGGGAAGGAAGGTTGGGGCGCTGCCCCAAGCCCGCCAGGGGACGGGCGTCCCCTGGACCGGCGGGGGGGATGCAGGGAAACGCAGGCCGGCCTGCCTACCCTGCCCGCCGCGCCTCCCGCCGCGCGATCCAGGTCGTACTGGCGAAGATGATGAGGCCGCCGATCCAGGTCGCCTCCCCCGGCACGTCGCCCCAGACCAGGAAGCCCATGATCGCGGCCCAGACGAGCTCGAGGAATTTGATCGGCTGGACGATGGACATGTCGGCCAGGCGGAAGGCGCGGGTCAGGCAGAGGTGGCCGGCGGTGCCGAGCATGCCGCTGAGGACGAAGAGCGCCCATTGCCACGGCGTCGGCCATTCCCAGTTAGGCAGCGCGAAGGGCAGGCTGAAGAGCGCGACGGTCAGCGATTGCCAGACGACGATGACATGCGGCGCATCCCGTTTCGTGAGCGCCTTGGTGATGAGGAAGGAGGCGGCGAACAGCGGCGCCGAGGACAGCATCACTAGCGAATAGGGCCCGCCGCCGCCGGTCAGGTTCGGCGAGACGACGACCAGCACGCCGGCGAAGCCGATCAGCGCGGCGATCCAGCGGGCCGGGACCATCCGCTCGCCGAGGAAGACCATGGCGCCGAGCATGATGAAGAGCGGCGTGGTGAAGCCCAGCGCCGTCATGTCGGCCAGCGGCACGTGCGGGACGGCGATGAACCAGAGCAGCAGCCCGCCGGTATGCACGGCGCCGCGCCAGAGCTGGCCCAGCACCGCATGCGGCCGGTAGGCGGCGAGGCCGGCGCGCCAGATGAAGGGCAGCATGACGACGACGCCGAAGCTGTAGCGCAGGAAGCCGGTGACGAAGGGGTCGAGCTGCTGCGCCAGGATCCTCAGCAGCCCGTTCAGCAGGATGAAGAGCACGCCGCAGGCCAGCATCCAGAGGATGGCGCGGGTGGTGTCGCTGGCCCCGGCGATGCGCCGCCAGACGATCACGCGGCGAGGAAATCCAGCGCGGTCAGCGCATGCACCCGGGCGACCTGCACGAGTTCGTCGATGAGGGCGTATTCGTCGGCGGCGCCCATGGCATTGGGCGTCGGGCCATAGACGATGGTCGGCAGCCCGGCCATGCGGAACAGCCGCGCATCGGAGCCGCCGACCCGCATGTTGACGGCGCAGGGGGCGCCGAGCACCTCGGCCGCGGCGGCGGCGGCGCGCCGGACGAGTTCGTGGCCCGGGTCGGTGAAGCTCGGCTCGAAGCGGCGGAGGATGCGGTGGGTGACGCCCTCGATCGGCGCCAGCGCCGCGGCGAGCGCCGCCTCGGCCGTCGCGCAGGAGATGCCGATGGGCAGGCGGATATCGGCGCCGGCGCGGGCGCTGGCGGGCATGAGGTTGAGCGAGGTGCCGCCCTCGATCCGGCCGATGTTGACGGTGACGTTTGAGAGGGTCTCCGACTCGCCGGCCCCCGACAGCGGTTCGGAGATCGGCTTGGCCGCGGCGATGGCGGCGGTGACGGCGGCGGGGCTATCCGGGCGCAGCGCGCGCAGGCCGCGGATGGCGTCGAGCGCGGCGCAGAGCCGGTCCACCGCGTTGATGCCGAGGTGGACATGGGCGCCGTGGCTCGCCTTGCCCACGGCCTCGACCTCAACCCACAGAAAACCCTTCTCGCCGAAGCGCAGCACGCGCGGGCTGCCGGCATCGCCGATGATGACCGCATCGCCTCTGGCATGCGGGATATTCTCCAGCAGCCATTGGGTGCCGAGCGGGCCCATGGATTCCTCGTCGCCGGCCAAGGTCAGCACCGCCTCGCCGCGCCAGAGGCCGGGGTGTTCGGCCAGCAGGGCGAGGGCCACGATGGAGGCGGCGATGCCGCCCTTCATGTCGGTGGTGCCTCGGCCATAGAGCCGCCCGTCGCGGACCAGGCCGCCGAGCGGCGGGACGGTCCAGGGCAGCGCCTCGTTCACCGGATAGGTGTCGAGGTGGCCGTTGAGGATGACGCGCCGCCCTGGGGACGATCCGGGGGCATGGCCGTGGACGCGGGCGACGAGGTTGGTGACGCTGTCGGAGGTCGCGTGCAGCGTCACCTCGGCGGTCGGGATCGCCTGGCGGATCAGCGCGGCGGCGGCCTCGGCGCAGGCGCGGGTGTCGCCGGGCGGGTTGGGGGATGGGACGGCGACCAGCGCCTGGGCGATGGCGACGAGGCGGTCGCGGCAGGCGGCGGCCTGGGCGGCGAAAAGAGAGCGGGTCATTCCAGCACTGTGCCAGCAAGCGTCGCCGCCGTCGCCTCCGCCGCGGCGATGCCGCTGGCCCAGGCGCCGCCGACGGTGCCGGCATAGCGGGTATGGCAAGCCTCGCCGGCGAAGCGGAGGCGGCCCCCGGCCAGCGCCGCCTCGGCCAGCACGCGGCGGGCACCGGCATGGCCGACGCGGGCATAGGTATAGGCGCCGAGAAACAGGGGACTCTCGCCCCAGTCGGTGACCACGGCGGGATGGGGGAAGGCGCGGGCCACGGCCTCGGCGCCGAAGAAGCGGGCGAGGTCGGCGCGGGCCGCGGCCTCGGCGGCGGCGGGGCCGCGGCGGGACAACTCCCAGGCAAGGTCGCCGCCGATGAAGCCGATGGCCTGGTCGCGGCCGAAGGGGGCGATCATCCAGGACAGCGGGCGGTCCGCCGGGTCCTGCACTTGGCGGCCGAGGCGGGCGAAGGGCGGCAGGCCCAACCCGGTGCCGCGGAAGGCGATCTTCGAGAGCAGCGCCATCGGCAGGCCGGCGATGGCGGCCGCGACGGCGGGGGGCAGGCCGGGCTCGAAGGCGATGCGGCCGGCGGCCAGGACGCCGGTGGAGACGGTGACGATGGCGGCGCGGGCCTCGACCGGGCCGGCCGACGTTTCCACCGTGATGGTGCGGCCGGCGCGGATGCGCCGGACCGGCGCGCGGAGGCGGATCGGCAGGCCCTCGGCCAGCCGGGCGACCAGGGTGCCGAAGCCCTCGGCCAGCTGCGGGTTCTCGCCGTCGAGGCCGGTATCGATGTAGTCGCGCAGGCTGTTCCGGTCCGGCTCCACGCCGCAGATGATGCTGCCGAGCCAGTGGGAGGCGGTGGCGGCCCAGGGCCCGTCCTGCGGCACCGCGGCGGCGATGGGGATGTCGGGGCCGGGCTCGGCCGCGCGGGCCTCGGCGGCCTCCTTCCAGGCGTCGCAGGCGGCGTCGTGGGCGCGGCGTTCCTCAGGCGTGGCGCGGCGGTCGCCGACCAGCAGGATCTCGCGCTGGCGCCGCGGCCCGTCGTAGCGGGTGAAGCCGAGGGCGGCGGCGAG
Source organism: Belnapia sp. AC561 (assembly GCF_979252845.1). NCBI lineage: Bacteria > Pseudomonadati > Pseudomonadota > Alphaproteobacteria > Acetobacterales > Roseomonadaceae > Belnapia > Belnapia sp. AC561. The sequence continues at coordinate 62,460 of NZ_CEEDBP010000037.1, read as the reverse complement.
CGGGGTCATCGGGTTGTGCTCGGCGACGTGCACCCAGGAGGCGCCGTGGTCGAAGGGGGTGCCGAGGCTGGTGCTCTCGGTGAAGGCGCGGCCGCCGACGCGGGCGCCGGCCTCCAGCACTAGGCAGGTCAGGCCGAGCGCGCCGCAGCGCCGGGCGGCGGCGATCCCCGCGGCCCCTGCCCCGACGATGACGACGTCGAGCATCAGGCCGCCCGGAAGCGACGCACCTCGCCGGGTTCCACCAGCAGCCGGCCCTGGCGCTGCAGCCGGCGGAGATGCGCCAGGGTCTCGCCCACGGTGAAGCCGATCTGGCCCATCTCCCCGGCGGCACGGGGAAAGAGCACCTGGGCGGCCTCGAAGGCGGTCAGCGGCTCGCGGCAGGCCTCGGCCAGGGTGTCCAGGCGTTCGGCGTGGTGGCCGGCGAGCGTCTCGAGCCGGCGATGCAGGGTGCGGAAGGGCTCGCCATGGCTGGGCAGCACCAGCGTATCCTCCGGCAGGGCCAGGAAGCGCTCGTTGCTGGCGAGGAAGTCGCCGAGCGGATCGGCCTCGGGCTCGCCCGGATGCAGGCCGATGTAGGGCGAGATGCGCGGCAGGATCTGGTCGGCGGAGATCAGCACGCCGCGCTCGGCGTTATACAGCGTCGCCATGTCCGGCGAATGGCCGGCCCCGGTCATCACCCGCCATTCGCTGCCGCCGATGGTGACGGACCGGCCATCCTTCAGCGCGTGGAAGCTGCGCGGCAGCTCCCCGACCGAGCGCTGGTAGAGGGCGCCGCGGCCCTCGACGAATGAGAGGTAGTCGGCCGGGCAGCCGGCGCGGGTATAGTGGCCGATCTGCTGCGCCATCATGTCCGGCCCGCTGTCGTACCAGAGGGCGCGGGCCATCAGCCACTCGATGCGGGTCATCATCGGGAAGATCCCGAAGCGCTCGCAGAGCCAGCCGGTCAGGCCGATGTGGTCGGGGTGGAAGTGGGTGACCAGCAGCGCCGTCAGCGGCCGGCCGCCCAGTTCCGGCCGGGCCAGCAGCTCGTCCCAAAGGGCGCGGGTGGTGCGGCCGGCGATGGCGGTATCGACCGCGAGCCAGCCGCCGTCGTGCTCCAGGAACCAGATGTTCACATGGCCCGGGGCGAAGGGCAGCGGCATGCGGGCGCGCAGCAGGCCGGGCTGGATCTGGCGGATCTCGCCGGGCGGCGGGGCCTCGGGGGCCAGCGGGCGCGGGACGTAGGGCGGCGGCGGGGTCTGGTCCGGCATGGCGGAAGCTTAGGGCGGGGCGGAAGGGCTTGTCGATGCGCCGGGCCCGCATGGGGGCTATGCTGGGTGGGGCCTCAAGGAAACGCGCATGACCGGAACCATCCTGCTGTTCGGCACCGGGGCCTTCGCCGGACGGATCGCCTGCGACATCGGCGCGACGGCGCGGGCCCCGGTGACGGTGGTGATCGCCGGGCGCAACCGGGCGCGGCTCGACTGGCTGGTGACGGCGGGCAATGCCCGGGCGGCGGTCTTCGGCACCGCGGCCCGCTTCCTCGGCGTGGGATGCGACCTGCTGCAGCCGGGGGCGGCGGCGCCGGTGCTGGCGGCGCACGAGCCGCAGGTCGTGGTGCAGGCGGCCTCGGTGCAGACCTCCGCCGTCATCGCCGCCGGGGATGGCTGGGCCCGGCTGGTGGCCGAGGGCGGGCTGAGCGCGACGGCGGTGTTCCAGGCGCTGCTCTCGGTGCGGGTGGCCCAGGCGATGCGCGAGGAATGCCCGGGCGCGGCCTTCGTGAATTGCTGCTTCCCGGACGTGGTGAACGGGATGATCGCGGCGCTCGGCCTGCCGGTCGCCTGCGGCGTGGGCAATATCGGCATCCTCTCGGGGGCCTTCGCCGGGGTGCTGGGGATGCCCGTCGCCGTGCTGGCGCATTACCAGACCATCGGCGCCTTCCGCCGCCCGGCCGCCGAGCGCGCCGGCCTGCCGCTGCCGCGCGTCTGGCTGGAGGGCGTGGAGGTGGCGGATGTCGCGGCGCGCTTCGCCGGGGTGAAGCTGACGGCCGAACCGGCGATCGAGATCTCCGGCGCGGCCGGGGTGCCGATGCTGGTGGCGATGGCGACGGGCGGTGCGGCGCGCGGGCATGCGCCGGGGCCGCTCGGGCTGCCGGGGGGCTATCCGGTGCGGTGGGAGGGTGGCGCCATGCAGCTCGACCTGCCGCCGGGCCTGGGCGAGGCCGAGGCGATCGGCTGGAACGCCGGCTTCGAGGCGGCGAACGGGCTGGTGGTCGGGCCGGATGGGCAGGTGCGCTACACCGGACTGCTGCACGAGAGGCTGCGCGCGCTGAGCCCCGACTTGGCCGAGGGCTTCGCCATGCGCGACCTGGAAGCGGTGCACACCGCCATGGCGGCGTTGCGCGGACGGTTGCAGGCTTCCTGAGCAAGCGGCTTCGGTGCCAGGATGCACCGATTGGCGCCACATCCCATCTGGCGCGAATCCTGCAGGACCGGTGGGACAAGAACGGGGATCGGGACGATGGATCGAAGGACATTGCTGCGGGCCGGGGCGCTGGGCCTGGCCGCACCGGCGTTGATCTCGGAGCGAAGCTTCTCGCAGGTCCGCAACATCACCGTCGCCGATCCCGGCGGCCCCTTCGGCGAGGCCTATGGCAAGGCCTTCTACAAGCCCTTCGAGGCGGCGACCGGGGTGAAGGTCACCAATGTCGCCCGCCCGGCCGAGCCGACCGCGCAATTCCGCGCCATGGTGGAGACCAAGTCCTTCACCTGGGATGCCTCCATCCTGACCACCGCGGCGCGCGACATCCTGGCCAAGCAGAACCTGCTGGACCCGATCGGCTTCACCGCCGCCGAGGTGCCGGGGATCATGCCCGAAGGCATCACCCCGCTCTGGCTCGGCACCGATGTCTATGCCGCGGTGCTGGCGGTGCGGACCGACAAGCTGGGCGGGCCGGTGCCGACCTCCTGGGCGGACATGTGGAACGTGCAGGGCTTCCCCGGGCGGCGGGCGCTGCGCAAGGACCCGATCGACACGCTGGAGGAGGCGCTGCTGGCCGATGGGGTGGCGAAGGAGAGCCTCTATCCGCTCGACCTCGACCGCGCCTTCCGCAGCCTCGACCGGATCAAGCCGCATGTCGCGGCCTGGTGGACCGGCGGGGCGCAGGCGACGCAGATGCTGCAATCCGGCGAGGTGGCGATGATCCCGACCTGGAACGGCCGGGTGCAGCCGGTGATCGACAGCGGCGCGCCGGCCAAGATCATCTGGAACCAGGGGCTCTACGGCATCGAGGGCTGGGGCATCCCGCGCGGCTCGCCCAAGGCGGATACGGTGCGGCAGTTCATCCGCTTCTGCGCCGATCCGCAGCGGCAGGCGGCCTATACCGACAGCCTCGCCTATGGCCCGACCAACCTGAAGGCCTATGAGCATATCCCCGAGGCGCGGGCCAAGCTGCTGCCGACGCATCCCGACAACCTGGCGGTGATGCGGATCGCCGACGATAGCTGGTGGAGCGCCAACCGGGCGGCGGCAACGGAACGCTTCAACGCCTGGGTGCTCCGCTGAGCCAGGTGAAATTGCGGATCGACGGCATCGCCAAGCGGTACGGGCCTGTCGTCGCGCTGGAGCCGGTCTCGCTGGAGGTGCGGACCGGCGAGCTGATGACCATCCTGGGGCCCTCGGGCTCCGGCAAGACCACGCTGCTGCAGGTGATCTGCGGGCTGGTGGAGCCGGATGGCGGGCGGCTGTTCATCGATGGGCATGACCGCACGGCGATGCCGGTGCATCAGCGCGACATCGGGCTGGTCTTCCAGAACTACGCGCTCTTCCCGCACCTGACCGTCGGGGAGAACATCGGCTTCCCGCTGAAGATGCGGGGGCGGCCGGCGGCCGAGGTCCGGGAGAGGGTCGCGGCGGCACTGGCGATGGTGCAGCTCGGCCACCTCGCGGCGCGCTACCCGCGCGAGCTTTCGGGCGGGCAGCAGCAGCGCGTGGCCCTCGCCCGCTGCTTCGTCTACCAGCCGGCGATCATCCTGATGGATGAGCCGCTGGGCGCGCTCGACCGGCAGCTGCGCGAGCACATGCAGATCGAGATCAAGAAGCTGCACCGGGAGACCGGCGCGACCATCGTCTACGTCACCCACGACCAGGAGGAGGCCCTGGCGCTGTCCGACCGGATCTGCCTGATGAACCACGCGCGGATCGAGCAAGTGGGCACGCCCCAGGAGATCTACGCGCATCCACGGACCGCCTTCACCGCCAGCTTCATCGGCACCTCGACGCTGCTGCGCGGCGACGTCGAGGGGGATGCGCTGGCGACGCCGCTGGGCCGCTTCGCCCTGCCGGCGGAGCGAGTGGCGGGCAAGGCGGCGCTGGTAATCCGGCCGGAGCACCTGCGCCTCGGCGCGGGGGAGAATACCATCGCGGGCGTGGTGTCCGAGACGGTCTATGCCGGGGCGAAGACGCGGCTGCTGTTCGCGCTGGCGGATGGCACGACGGCGGTGCTGCGGCTGCCGACGGGGACGGCGGCGCCGCCGATCGGCGCCGCGGTGCAGGCGCATTGGGCGACGGATTCGGCCGTGCTGGTGCCGCTGTGAGGCGGCTCGGGCCGGCGCTCTATGCGCTGCCGGGACTCGCCTTCCTGGCGGTCTTCTTCCTCTATCCCGTCGTGCAGCTGCTGGCGCTGAGCCTGCGGGTCGAGGGCACCGGCGAATTCACCCTGCAGCATTTCCAGCATGCGCTCGGGACCGAGGTCTATGTCCGGGTGCTGGGCATCACCTTTACCATCGCCGCGCAGACGACCTTGGGCGCGCTGCTGCTCGGCTATCCCCTGGCGCATTGGCTGGCGCGGCTGCCGGAGGCCAGGCGCGGGTGGCTGGTGATGCTCGTCATGATCCCGTTCTGGACCAGCTATCTGGTGAAGACCTTCGCCTGGATGATCACCCTCGACCAGAACGGGGTGATGAACCGGCTGCTGCTGGGCGGCGGGATCGTGGATGCGCCGCTCGAGGTGCTGCATGGGCGGATCGGCGTCATGGTCGGCATGGTGCATGCGATGCTGCCGCTGGCGGTGCTGACCATGCTGCCGGTGATGGTGGGGATCGACCGGCAGCTGCCGCGCGCCGCCGGGACTCTGGGCGCGCCGCCGGGGCAGGTCTTCTGGCGGGTGCATTTCCACCTTTCGCTGCCCGGCGTAGCGGCGGCGGGGCTGCTGGTCTTCATCACCTCGCTCGGCTTCTTCATCACCCCGGCCCTGCTGGGCGGGCCGCGCGATACGATGCTGGCGCAGCTCGTCATCTCCCAGGTGACGGAGATGATGAACTGGAGCTTCGCCGGAGCGCTGGCGGTGATGATGCTGGCGGCGGCGCTGGTCACCACCTGGGTCTATGACCGGCTGTTCGGGCTCTCGACCGTCTCCGGCCAGGCGAGCGGCGCGCCGCGGCGGGGGCAGGAGGCGCTGCGGGCGGTCGGCGTGGCCATCCTCTCCGCCCTGGCGGCGGTGCATGTGGCGGTGGGCGCCGTCATGGCGCGGCTGGTCGGGCGGCGGGCGTTGGGCTGGCTGCTGCCGGCGCATGCGGCTGTCGTGCTGCTGTTCCTCGGGGCGCCGACCCTGGTGGTGATCCCGATGGGCTTCACCGATAGCAATTTCCTCGGCTTCCCCCCGCCGGGCTACAGCCTCCGCTGGTTCGAGGTCTATTTCGGCTCGGAGCTCTGGCTCGGCGCCACGGTGCGGTCCTTCGTGGTGGCTTTCGGCACCGCCTGCCTCGCGGTGGTGCTGGGGGGCTTCGCGGCGCTGGCCCTGGCGCGGTCCGAGAGCCGCTGGCGGGGGGCGATGTTCGCGCTGTTCCTGGCGCCGATGATCGTGCCGCGCATCGTGGTGGCGCTGGGGCTGTTCTACCTCTTCGCGCAGATGGGGCTGGTGGCGACGGAGGCGGGGCTGGTGCTCGGCCATACCGTGCTGGCGCTGCCCTTCACCTTTGTCACGGTGGCGGCGGTGCTGAAGGGCTACGACTGGCGGCTGGACCAGGCGGCGGCGACGCTTGGCGCGACGCGGGTGAAGGTGCTGCTGCAGATCACCGTGCCGCTGCTGAAGGGCGGGCTGGTGGCGGCCTTCCTCTTTGCCTTCATCACGTCGTTCGACGACCTGACGGTCGCCTTGTTCGTCAGCGGTGGCGTGACGACCACCCTGCCGAAGCAGATGTGGGACGACATGATCCTGCAGCTCAACCCGACGCTCGCCGCCGTCTCCGTGGTGGTCTTCGTGCTGGTGACGGCGCTGCTGGTGACGGCGGAAAGGCTGCGGAAGCCTGCCGGCTAGGCCGAGTAGGCGGGCTCCTCCTCGTCGAGGATCCCGCGGATCGCCGAGAGGAAGTGGACGGCATTCTCGTGCCGGGTGGAGAAGTGGGCGAGCTTCGCCGCGGTCGCATCCGGGATCTTCAGCAGCGGCCGGCCGGTGGACATGGCGAGGACCTGCACCTGACAGGCGCGCTCCAGGTAGTAGAGGTCGTCGAAGGCATCGGCGATGCTCTCGCCGGCGACGACGACGCCGTGGTTGCCGAGGAAGAGCACGCGCTTGTCGCCCATCATGCGCGACATCCGGGTGCCCTCGTCCATGTCCGAGGCGAAGCCATTGAAGGCGTCGTCATAGGCGACCAGCCCGTAGAAACGCCCGGCATTCTGGTGGCACATCTCGAGCCGCCCGCCCTCGATGCAGGTGAGCGCCGTGGCATAGGGCATGTGGGTATGCAGGATGACCTTGTGCCCGGTCATCCGATGCATCGGCACATGGATATTGGTGCCGGTGGTGGCGGGACGCCCCTCTCCCTCGATGGTATTGCCGCTATCGTCGATGACCAGCAGCTCGCTCGCCCGGGCCTTGGCCCAATGGGTGCGGTGGGCGTTGATGAGGAAGCGGTCGGGCGCCAGCATGACCGAGAAGTGGTTGCAGACGCCTTCATGGAAGCCGAGCCGGGCAGCCCAGCGCAGCGCCGCCGAGAGGTCCACCCGGGCTTCCTGCCACGCCGCCCGGTTGCTGCCTGCCATCGGAAGGGTCATCGCCATGCCTCCATGCTGGGCAAAGCCTGTCAGGCGGGTTCTGCCGGGTCAAGCAATGCGGCTTCCCGCGCGGTCGCGGCGGGGGCATAGTCCGCGGGTGACAGAAGGCGGCCCGCCATGACGAATCCCCGGCCCCAGATGAAGCTCGGCCTTTCCATCGCCAGCGCGGGTTACCACTATTCCGCCTGGCGGCTGCCGGATGTCTCGGCGCTGAGCGGCATGGACATCAACCACCACATCAAGGGCGCGGCCATCGCCGAGCGCGGCAAGATGGACTTCGTCTTCATGGCCGACTGGGCCTCGGTGATGAACGTCACCGATACGCGCATCGCCCGCGACAAGGAACATGCCCAGGTCAAGCTGGACCCGGTGCTGGCCTGCGCCGCGGTCGCGGCGGTGACGACGCATGTGGGCTTGGTCCCGACGGCATCGACCACCTACAACCACCCCTATAATTTCGCCCGGCGCATGGCCAGCATCGACCATATCAGCAATGGCCGCATGGGCTGGAACATGGTGACCAGCACCAATATCGACGAAGCCATGAACTTCGGCCTCGACGGGCCGATCGACAGCGACACGCGGCATTCCCGCGCCGCCGAATTCGTGGAGGTCCTGCGCGGGCTCTGGGACAGCTGGGACGACGACGCCTTCCTCCGCGACAAGGCGAGCGGGCAGTATTTCGACCGCGAGAAATTCCACTGGCTCGACCATGCCGGCGAGCATTTCAAGGTGCGCGGCCCGCTCGACACGGCGCGGCCCCCGCAGGGCTGGCTGCCGATCATCACCGCCGGCGCCTCGTCCAATGCGCAGGACCTGGCGGCGCGGTCGGCGGATATCTGCTACGGCGGGCAGCCGAGCTTCGAGATGGCGCGGCGCTACTATGCCTCGGTCAAGGGGCGGCTGGGCAAGTTCGGCCGGACCGAGGCCGACCTGCTGATGATGCCGGGCATCATGTGCTACATCGGCGAGACCCAGCGCGAGGCGCAGGCGAAATTCGACGCGATCCAGGATGTGATGAACATCGAGGTCGGCATCGGCCAGCTCCTCCTCAACCATTTCCCCGACCTGACCGGCTACCCCTTGGACGAACCGGTGCCGGAGCTGATGATGCGGACCGACAACCTCGGCTCCGCCCGGCTGGCGGGGCGGGAGCCGGAGATGACCATCGCGCTGATGAATCGGGCGCGGGAGGAGAAGCTGACGCTCCGCCAGTTGTTCGACGTGGCGATGTGCGGCTTCTGGAGCCTCGGCGTCATCGGCACGCCGAAGTCCATCGCCGACATGATGGAGCAGTGGTTCCACGAGGGCGCCGCCGACGGGTTCATGGTGCAGCCGCCCTATATGCCCGGCGCGGCGGAGGATTTCGTCGACTTGGTGATCCCGGAATTGCAGCGACGCGGGCTGTTCCGCACCGAATACGAGGCGACCACCTTGCGCGGCCACCTCGGCATCGGCCGGCCGGCAGGACGCTACCAGGGAGCCGCGGCATGAGCCGGGGGACGATGAGCCTCGGGCTCTCGATCGCCAACCTCGGCTACCACTACGCCGCCTGGCGGCACCCGGACATGCCGGCCGGCGGCAACATGGATTTCCGCCACTACGTCCATTGCGCGAAGCTCGCCGAGCAGGGCGGCTTCGATGCCATCTTCCTGGCCGACAGCGCCGCGGTGCGCGACCTCGACAACCCCGCCATCGCCCGGGAGATGGAGCACCAGATCGTCAAGCACGAGCCGGTGGCACTGCTGGCGGCGCTCAGCGCGGTGACGAAGAATGTGGGCCTCGTGCCCACCGTGTCCGCCACCTACAACGACCCCTTCAACCTGACGCGCTGGCTGGCCACGCTCGACCACATGAGCGGCGGCCGGGCGGGGGCCAACCTCGTCACCGGCTTCTCGATCGACGAGGCGCGGAATTTCGGCCTGGACGCGGTGCTCGGCTCCGACCACCGGCATGAGCGGGCGATCGAATTCGTCGAGGTCATGAAGGGCCTCGAGGATAGCTGGGACGACGACGCCTTCCCGCGCGACAAGGCGACGGGGCAGTTCTGGGACCGGGCGAAGCTGCACTACCTCAACCACGTCGGGAAGCACTTCAAGATCCGCGGGCCGCTCGACGTGGCGCGGCCGCCGCAGGGGCACCTGCCGATCTTCACCGCGGGCGACAGCGACAACGCGATGGAATTCTCGGCCCGCTGCGGCGACGTGGTCTATGGCGGCCAGCCGGATATCGAGGGCGCGCGGGCCTATTACAGCGCCATCAAGGGGCGGCTGGCGAAATACGGCCGCACGCCGGACCAGGTGAAGATGATGCCGGGGATCATGCCCTTCGTCGGCCGCACGAAGCAGGAGGCGCAGGACAAGTTCGACCGGATGCAGGCGCTGATCGAGCCGAAGCTCGGGCTCGGCCTGCTGGCGGTGAACAACTTCCCCGACTACCGCGGCCATGACCTCGACGGGCCGGTGCCGGATATCGCCCCGACGCCGGGGCGCAAGAGCTTCTTCTCCGGCCCGCTGATGGACAAGGTCCGGCGGGAGGGGATGACCATCCGGCAGTTGTACGAGGCGGTCTCGGGCGGCTTCTGGCACCTGGGCGTGGTCGGGACGCCGGCGATGGTCGTCGACGTGATGGAGGAATGGTTCACCACCGGCGCGGCGGATGGCTTCAACATCCAGGGCCCCTGCATCCCGGTCGATACCGAGGATTTCGTCGCGCTGGTGATCCCGGAGCTGCGGCGGCGCGGGCTGCGGCCGGCGGGCTACGACGGCTCCGACCTCCGCACCCGCCTGGGGCTGCCGCCGGCGCCGAGCCGCTACCGGCAGGCCTGATCCGGCGCAAGGCATCGGCGGGCATTCCATGCTCAACTCCCGGCAAAGCGGGAGGATGAGGCGATGCGCATCGCGCTGTTGAGCGACATCCACGGCAACCGCCAGGCGCTGGAGGCCTGCCTCGCCCATGCGGCGGGTCAGGCGGCGGAGCGGCTGGTCTTCCTGGGCGACCTGGTCGGCTATGGCGCGGACCCCGAATGGGTAGTGGAGCGGGTGGCGGCGGAGGTCGGGCGCGGGGCGCTCGCCCTGCTCGGCAACCATGACGAAGCGGTGCTGACCGGCGGCGGCGACCTGAACCGGGCGGCGGCGGCGGCGGTCGACTGGACCCGCGGGCGGCTGGATGCGGCGGCGCTGGCCTTCCTGCGCGGCCTGCCCCTGGTGGCCGAGGAGGAGGACCGGCTCTATGTCCATGCCGATGCCTCGGCGCCCGATGCCTGGCACTACGTGCTGGATGCGGATGCGGCGCTGCGCAGCCTGGAGGCGACGACGCAGCGGCTGACCTTCTGCGGCCATACCCACCTGCCTCGCCTGTTCGGGATCACCGCCGCCTCCAAGCTGATGTCCTTCCAGCCGGTGGCCGGGGTGCCGGTGCCGCTGCGGCGGCCGCGCCACTGGCTGGCGGTGCTGGGCGCGGTGGGGCAGCCGCGGGACGGCAACCCGGCCGCCTGCTACGGCATCTTCGACACCGGGAGCCAGGAGATGTCCTGGCAGCGGGTGCCCTACGACGTGGAGGCGGCGGCGGGGGCGATCCGCGCCGCCGGGCTGCCGGACATGCTGGCGACGCGGCTCTACGGCGGGCGCTGAGCATGGTGCGGCCGCGGCTCGATGCCGGCAGCACGCTGGACGGCTTCATCCTGGGCGAGGTCGTGCACCACGGCAGCATGGCCCTGCTGTGGTCGGTGACGCATCCCGACCATCCCGGCCCGCTCCTGATGAAGCTGCCGCGGCTCTTCGAGGGCGAGGACCCCGCCGCCATCGTCAGCTTCGAGATGGAGCAGATGATCCTGCCGCGGCTGACCGGGCCGCATGTACCAAAGGTCGTCGCGCTCGGCGACTTCACCGGCCAGCCCTATATCGTCATGGAGCGGGTGCCGGGGGCGTCGCTCTATGGCCGGCTGGCCTCGCTGCCGCTTCCGGTCGAGGAGGTGGTGGCGATCGGCATCGCGGTGGCGGAGGCGCTGGATGCGCTGCACCGCCAGCATGTGGTGCATCTGGACCTCAAGCCCTCCAACATCATCCTGCGGCCGGACGGCGTCGCGGTGCTGGTCGATTTCGGCCTCTCCCGCCATGCCCAGCTACCGGATCTGATGGAGGAGGAGTTCCGCCTGCCCTACGGCACCGCGCCCTACATGGCGCCGGAGCAGGTGGAGCGGATCCGCGACGAGCCGGCGAGCGACCTGTTTGCCCTCGGCGCGATGCTGGCCTTCTTCACCACCGGCGTGCGGCCCTTCGGCGATCCGCAGCGGCTGTCGGGCCTGCGGCGGCGGCTCTGGCGGGACCCGGTGCCGCCGCGCGCGCTGCGGCCGGACTGCCCGCCCTGGCTGCAGGAGGTGATCCTGCGCTGCCTCGAGGTCGAGCCGGGCCGGCGGCCGGCGAGCGCGGCGCAGCTCGCCTTCGACCTGCGCCACCCGGGGCAGGTCGCGCTGACGGCGCGGGCGGCGAAGCTGACGCGGGACGGCTGGGGCGCGGTGCTGCGGCGGCGCTTCAACCCCGCCTTCCGGCCGCAGCTCCGCCGGCCCGGCCCGGCCGAGGCGCTGGCGGCGGCGCCGATCATCGCGGTCGCCGTCGACGTGGCGGCGCAGCCGGCGGCGCTGGCGGAGGCGCTGCGGGTGACGGTCGGGCATGTGCTGGCGACGGTGCCGGGGGCGCGGCTCGCGTGTCTGAACGTGCTGCGGCAGAACCGCATCGTGCTGGACCAGAGCCTGGATGCCGAGGGGCACAACAAGCACGTGCAGCGGCTGGCGGAGCTGCGGCACTGGGCGGCGCCGCTCGACCTGCCGCCGGAGCGGGTGACCTTCCACGTGCTGGAGGCGATCGGGCCGGCGGAGGCGCTGCTCGACTACGTCCGGCAGAATCCGGTGGACCATGTGGTGCTGGGCGCGCGGGGGAAGACGCTGCGGCGGAAGCTGCTGGGCAGCGTCTCGGCGGAGGTGGCGGAGAAGGCGCCCTGCACGGTGACGGTGGTCAGGGCGGGGCAGCGCGGCGTGCCGGGATAGCGCCCGCCGTTCAGCAGGGTCCCGGCCCGGGCAGAACGCGATAGGTGCGGCCCTCGGTGATGAAGCAGCCGCCGACCACCCGGCCCTCCTGCGGCTTGGCGCCGGGCGGGATCATGGTGCCGTAGCCGCTTGGCAGGTCGTCGGCGAATTGGCCGATGTAGCGGCTGCCGGTCCGGTAGGTCTCGGAGCCCTCGCCGTTGCGCTTGTCGTTGCGCCATTCGCCCTCGTACAGGCCGCCGGACCAATGCATGGTGCCGCGGCCGCTGCGCTGGTCGTCCCGCCACTCGCCCTCGTAGCGGTCGCCGCCCAGGTAGATCTGGGTGCCCTGGCCGTTGCGCTTGTCGTTGCGCCACTGGCCGCTGTAGACGCCGAAGCCGTCCTGCTGGCGGCCCTCGCCGGAACGCTGGCCATTCACCCAATTGCCGTCATAGTCCGGGCCGCGCGGCCAGGTGCGGGTGCCGCGGCCATGCGGCAGGGTATTGCGCAGCGCCCCGGTATAGGTGCTGGCGTCGCCGTAGCGGATGGTGCCGGTGCTGGCCTGCCCGGCGGTGAAGTCGGCGGTCAGATAGGCGCCGCCGGCCAGGGCGATGGTGGCCGGGCCCTCGACCTTGCCGTCGGCGAAGCGGCCCTGGGTCAGGCTGACCACATCGGGCCCGATCCGGCGCAGCAGCTCGCCCTGGCCGCTCGCCATGCCGTTGCGGCAGGCGCCGGTCCACTCGACCGTCTCGTTGGGGCGGAGGTCCGGGGCCCAGACGCTGCAGCGCGACCGCGCATCGGCCACCAGGCCGCGGGCGGGCGGCTCGGCCGGGGCTTCCTCGGTCGCGGGGGCGGCTGCGGGGGGCCGCTGGGACGACGCGCGGGACGCGCCGCGCGGCGTTTCGCCGGGTAGCGGGGAGCGCGGGGCGGCATCGGCCGGAGGCCGTGCGGCTGTGTCGGCCGGAGGCCGTGGGATTCCATCGGCCGGAGGCCGTGGGACCGTATCTGCCGGCGGCCGTGGGGCTGCATCCGCGGGCGGCCGTGGCGCCGGGCGGCGGGCGGGCGGCGCCGGGGGGGCCGGCGCATCGTCGTCGAGGGTCACCGCGGCCCGGGCCGGGGCGCCCGCCATCGGGAGAAGCAGGCAGAGGCCCAGGGCAAGGGCCGCCGCCGGCGGGTGCCGCCTCATGGGCCGGCCACCGTATGGACCAGCACGGCCCGCGCCGCGACGCGGCCGCCGGCCCGGGCATCGCGCAGGGCGCCATGCAGGGCGATGTTGAATTCCTCCAGCCTTTCGCTGCGGCGGCGTTGCGGGAAGAGCGGCGCCTCCGAGGCGACGATGATCAGCATGTCGACGCCGAAGGGGGCCGTCGCCACCCAGCGCCCGGCCTCGCCGAAGGGTGCGCTGGTGCCGGGCTGCAGGGGCGCGCCGGCCTGGACGAGGTGCCCGACCTCCCCCGTGGCGGTGACATAGGCGACGTGGAGCCGGGCCGCCCAGGCGGGGGTGGCGATGGTGAAGCGCAGCGGCTGGCCGCCGCGCAGCGGATTGGGACTGGTGAAGGCGAAGCCGGGCGCCTCGTCGCCGAGGGCCGCCACCGGGCGGATGAGGTCCAGGGTCTCGCAATAGGGCGCGGTGAAGCTGTCCACCGAGAGCCGCACCGCGGCCGGCGGGACGCCACGGGCCGCGATGCCGCGCTGCAGTGCCTCGGCCTCGCTGGCGAGGGCGAGGCCGGAGACGGTCAGCAGGCGGCCGGACTGGCCGACCTGGAGCAGGCTGCAGGGCAAGGCGCGGAGATCCGTGGCGAGGGCGGCGAGGTCGGGTGGCGCGGCGGGAGGTGCCGCGGGACGCGGCGCGACGGGCGGCGGCGCCGGCTGCAGCTCGGCCGCCGGCGGCGGGGCCGGGGCGGGCTGCGGCGCGGCGGGAGGTGGGATGGCGAGAGGTGGGGCGGCGGGCGGCGGCGCAGCCTGCGGGAGGCCGGGCGGCGCCGGCGGGACCGCCGCGGCGGGCGGCCTGGCCTCGGCGACCCGGCCGGCATCGGGGCGCGGGTCGCGCGTCAGCAGGATGCCGCCCACCACGGCCAGGGCGAGGACGGCCCCGGCACCGGCGAGGAGCGGCAGCCGGCTGCGGGGCCTGGCGGGCCGGCTTCGCGGCGGCCGCGCATGGACCACGGTGCCGTCATCGGCCGTCAGGCGCGGGCCGCCCGCGGCGGCGGGGCTGCGGGCGGCTTCCGCCACGACCGGGCCGGGGCCATCCGCCGCCTGGCGCAGGGCCGCGGCGAAATCCGCGGCCGAGGCGAAGCGATCCACGGGCAGCTTGGCCATCGCCCGGGCGACGACGGCATCGAAGGCGACCATCCCGGTGGCCATGCCGGCCCCGGACCGCATCCGCGAGGGCGGCATCGGCTCGGTATAGAGCGCCTTCTGCATGATCGAGGTGATGCCGCCGCCGAAGGGCTTCTCCCCGGTCAGCAACTGGTAGAGCACCACGCCCGCGGCCCAGATGTCGGCGCGCTGGTCGACGACCTCGCCGCGCAATTGCTCGGGCGCCATGTAGGCCGGCGTGCCGATCATGGTGCCGACATGGGTCATCGAGGAATTCTCGAGCCGGGCGATGCCGAAATCGGCGATCTTCACCACGCCGCTCGGGGTCAGCATGATGTTCGCCGGCTTGATGTCGCGGTGGACGACGCCCTTGGCATGGGAATAGCCGAGGCCTTCGAGCAGCTGCGTCATGATCGACACGATCTGGCCGATCGGCAGGCGCTCGCCGCCGTCGAGCCGGTTCTTCAGCGAGCCGCCATCGACGAGCTCCATGACGATCCATGCCTCCTGGGCATTCTCGCCATAGTCGAAGACCGCCACGATATTGGGGTGGCCGAGGCCGCCGGCGGCGCGGGCGCCGCGGCGGAAGCGGGCGATGGCCTCGGCGGTTTCCGGGTCGTCGGCCGGCGGCAGGGTGACGACCTTGACCGCGACGCGGCGCTCGATGAGCTGGTCGAAGGCCTCGTAGACGATGGTGCCGGCGCCGGTGCCGAGGGTGCCCCGGCGCTGGTAGCGCCCGGCGATCTCGACCTGACCGCTCATGCCGCCTTGCCGCGCAGGTGCGGGCCTGCGGCGCGGTGGGTGGCGGGCAGCGGCCGGGCGGGTCGCGTCGGGTCGGGCGGGCTGCGTCGGTGCGTCATGGTGTGCCGGTTCAATACGGAAGCAGCCTGCCCGCTGGCCAAAGTCCCGGCAAGCCTGCGGCGCCGTTTCCGCTGGAACTGCTGCAAGTGTTACTGAACCGGTGCCGCACCGCGCAGAAGCGCCGCCGTATTCGCCGGCGAAAACGACTTGGGCTGGAACATTGACCCGGCCGTATTGCGATTTTGGTTGGTAAGACAGTCCTTCGTTGGAATCGATCAACGAAAGATCAGGCGGGTGCCTCGGCCACCGTGCCGGCGGGCGGCCGGCTTTCCTTCCGCAGCAGCCAGAAGGCGAAGGACCCGGCGACATAGGCGGCGATGGAGCAGAGGAAGGCGACCCGGTAGCTGCCGGAGATGTCGAAGATCAGCCCCGCCGCCCAGGAGCCGATGGCCGCCCCCAGCCCCGAGCCGATGGTGATGACGCCGAGGATGGTGCCGAGCCGCGGACCGGGAAACAGGTCGGCCGTCTTGGCGGTGATGGCCGGGCCGCGGGCGCCCCAGGTCAGGCCGAAGAAGCAGCCATGCAACCAGAGCAGCAGGTGATGCTCCGGCCCGGTGATGAGCAGCGCGCAGATGACGCCGATGATGGAGATGCCATAGGCAAGCAGCGCCGAATTCTCCCGCCCGATATGATCCGAGAGAGTGCCGGTGAGGATGACCCCGGGCAGCGCCAGGAAGCTGCCCATGCCGAGCACGCCGGCGGCATAGAGCGGGTCGAAGCCGACATCGACGGCGAAGGCGATCTGGTGGAGCGAGACCAGGAAGCTGCCGATGCTGGTGAACATGTAGACGATGAACAGCAGCCAGAACTGCCGGGTGCGGATGGCCTCGGCGAGCGTCCAGTGGCGCACCGCGGCGGCGCCGGGCGCGGGCGCCGGGGCGGCCGGGGTGCGGCGGAAGAAGCCGGCCAGGGGCAGGATCAGCACCGCCATCAGCGCGCCCTCGAACAGGTAGGCGCTGCGCCAGCCGAAGCCGGTGATGAGCATCTGGCTGGTGGGCGCCGAGACGGCGCGGCCGAAGGCATTGGCCGATTGCAGCACCGAGATCGCCATGCCGCGCTGGCGGACGAAGAGGCGGGAGATCAGCGGCACGAAGACCAGCAGGCCGAGGCAATTGGCGCCGATGGTCATCACCACGCCGTACAGGAAGACGACCTGCCACAGCGCATCGGCATAGGCGCTGCCGAACAGGCCGATGGCCAGCAGGCTGCCGCCGAGCAGCACGCAGCGCCGGGCGCCGATGCGGTCCACCAGGCTGCCGATGAGCGGCGAGCTGGCGCCGCCGACGAGCTGGCCGACCGAATAGGCGAGCGAGGATTCCGCGCGGGTCCAGCCGAAGTCGGCGACGAAGGCCAGCAGGAAGACGGTGTAGGAATGCATCAGGCTGGCGCCGACCGTGAAGGCCAGGAAGGCGCCGCCGAGCATCAGCCAGGCCTGGCGCGAAGGTCCTGGGCGGGAGGGCTTCTGCGATTGCCCCATGGACGCTTGCCCTGGGGAAGGCCCGCTGCTGGATGATGCCATGCGGCCATGCTGCGGGCGCGGCGGCGGGTGGTCAATCGGCTGTCCAACCTGCCTCGACAAGCCCGGCCGGGGCCGCCATCCTCCGCTCAGGAGGAAGCACGCATGATCCAACCCGTCGCCACCGCGGCCGATTGGCGCGCCCGCGATCTCGAGGCCTCAGGGCGCTGGCTGCGGCGGCTGACCGCGGCGGAGATCGCCGACCTGCAGGCGGGCTTCGCCCGGCTCAAGGCCGGCGGCAAGCCGATGCTCGAGATCACCCGGGACGACATGCCGCTGGGCGCCTTCGCCGCCGTGCTGGCCGAGGCGGCCGAGGAGCTGGAAACGGGAAGCGGCATCCGCACCCTGCGCGGCCTGCCGGTGAATGAATATTCCGTCGAGGATGCGCGGCTGCTGTTCTGGGCGATCGGCACGCATCTCGGCGTGGCGCGGCCGCAGGGCAAGGCGAGCCAGCTGATGTCCGACGTGCGCGACGCCGGCGGCAGCTACCGCGGTGCCGGCGGGCGCGGCTACAACACCAATGCCGAGCTCGACTTCCATACCGACGGCAGCGACATCGTCGGGCTGCTCTGCCTCAAGACGGCGCGCAGCGGCGGGCTGAGCCGGCTGGCGAGTTCCGTCGCCATCCACAACGCGCTGCTGGCGACGCGGCCGGAGCTGGTCGAGACGCTCTACGGCCTGTTCCCGCATAGCCGGCAGAAGGAGGAGGCGGCGGACGAGACGCCGACCTACCTCGCCCCGGTATACAGCCTGGCCGAGGGGCATTTCGCCAGCCGCTACATCCGCAACCACATCCGCTCGACCCAGCTCATCGAGGGCGAGCCGCGGCTGACCGAGCGCCAGCATGCGGCGCTGGACGCGATCCAGGAGATGGCGAGCTCGGAGGAGTTCTGCTTCTCGATGTGGCTGGAGCCGGGCGACCTGCAGCTGGTGAACAACCACGTCGCCATCCATTCCCGCACCCATTACGAGGATTTCGAGGAGCCGGAGCGGAAGCGCCACCTGCTGCGGCTCTGGCTGGCGGTGCCGCAGGGGCGGCCGCTCTGCGCGGGCCTCGCCGGGGTCTACAAATCCGCGGCGCCGGGCAGCGTGCGCGGCGGCTTCAAGGGCCAGGGCGTGACGCCCGAGATGACGGCCTGGCAGGCGCGGGCGGCGGCCTCGCTCGGGATGCGCGATACGCCCTACTGATCCGATCTGGGGAGGCAAGAAGAATGGCCAGCACAAGGCGCGCGGCATTCGGGGCGATCGCGGCGGCGGCGGTCGCCACGCGGGCGAAGGCCCAGCCCGGGGGCCAGCCCATCTGGCCCAACCGGCCGGTCACCATCGTGGTGCCCTATGCCCCCGGCGGCGGCACTGACATCTTCGCCCGCGCCCTGGCCGAGGGCATGCGGGAGGCGATCGGCCAGACCGTGGTGGTGGAGAACCGGGCCGGGGCCAATGGCGTGGTCGGCGCCGAATTCGTCCAGCGCTCGCCGCCTGATGGGCACATGCTGATGGTGGCGACCGGCGCGCATGTCATCAACCGGTACTCCATGCCGAGCATCCCCTTCGACCCGGTGAAGGATTTCACCCCGGTCTCCATGCTCTCCGGCTTCCCGCTGGTGCTCGCGGCCAATGCCCGGCTGCCCTACGGCGATATCGCCGGGCTGATCGCCGCGGCCAAGGCGCGGCCGGGGACCATCACCTTCAGCTCCACCGAGGCGGCCACCAGCTATGCCGGCAATTCCTTCGCCCGGCAGGCGGGCATCTCGCTGATCGAGGTGCCCTATCGCGGCAGCGGGCCGCAGCTCAACGACCTGCTGGCGGGGCATGTGCCGCTCGGCGTGACCAGCACGGTCGCGGTGCTGCAGCATGTGGCGGCCGGGACGGTGAAGGTGCTGGCGGTGACCTCCACGAAGCGGTCCGCGCTGCTGCCGCAGGTGCCGACCATGGCCGAGGCGGGGCTGCCGGACTACGAGTACAACGGCTGGTACGGCATGTATGGCCCGCCGAGCGTGCCGGCGCCGGTGGTCCAGCGGATCTTCGCGGCGGTGCAGGCCTCGCTCGCCAAGCCGGCGATCGGCCAGCGGCTGCAGGAGCTGGGGGCGGATCTGGCGACCCTCGGCCCGGCGGAATTCGCGCCCTACCTGGAGCGCGACAACAGGCGCTGGGCGGAGGCGGCGGCGGCGGGGCTGATCACGGTCGCCAATTAGATCTGGGGCGAACTAGCCGCAGCCGTGGAAGCCGCCGCCCGGCACCGGGGCCAGGGCGAGGATGCCGAGCAGCAGCGGGGCGGGCCCGGGCTGCAGCACCAGGGCGGCGCCCTCCGGGAAGGCGGCACCGGAGACCGCCTCGCCGAGCAGCATGATGGCCGGGGTGCGATGGCCGACCAGCACCCGGTTGGTGCCCGCCGGCACCGGCGCGGCGAAGAGGCGGCGGTGCTCGGCGAGCACCCAGGCGAGGCGGTCCCCGGCATAGTCATCCGCCAGCAGGCCATCGGTGACGGCGACGCGATCCGCCCCGAAGGCCAGTTCCGCCGTGTCCCGGGCGCGGAAGACCGGGCCGGCCAGGACCGGCAGGGCGATGGGGATGCCGGCCGCCGCCAGCGCGGCCCCGAGGCGCGCGGCCTGGTCCCGCCCGGCGGGCGAGAGGTTGCGCTGGCCGGGGCGGTCGCCGATTCGGAAGCTGCGGTCGCAGGGCTCCCCGCGGGTATCGGCATGGCGGAAGAACAGCACCAGGCCGCCGGCACGGAGGCGCTCCAGCGTGGCCTCTGGCGCTGCCGCCCGGGCGTCGGGGGCGAGGACGAGCACCCCCAGCAGGGTACGGCGTTCTAGACGAATGCTGGATTCGAGAGGGTACATGACTGAGATTTAGCAGGCAGGCATGACAGCAACAGTGTAGACCCCTTGGGTCGATACTACCCTGCGTTGTGGAGCCATGGAATGCGGCGATTGTTGCGGGTCTTTGGATTTCTGCTTTTGGCTGCCTGCAATGCCTCCCATGCCGCCGAGCTCCAGATCCTCAGTGCCGGGGCCATGGAGCCGGGATTGGAAGCGGCGGTCCAGGCCTTCCGCAGCGCCTCCTCCCAGGGAGTCCGCATCCGCTATGCGACGGCGCCGCGGCTGCGGGAGGTGCTGTCCGGCGTCGACGTGCCGGATGTGCTGATCGCCCCCCCTGCCCTGCTGGCGGAGCTGAAGTCCGAGGGCAAGCTGGTGGGCCAGACCGTGCCGCTGGGCCGGGTCGGCGTCGGCATGGCGGTGCGGCCGGGGGCAACGGTGCCGGTGGTGGAGGATGCGGAAGGGCTGCGCCGGGCGGTGACCCAGGCGCAGACGCTGGTCTTCAACCGGGCCTCGACCGGGCTCTACGTCGACCGGCTGCTGGAGCAGATCGGCGTCGCCGCGGCGGTGGCCGGCAAGGTGCGGCGCTATGCGACCGGGGCGGATGTGATGGACCACCTGCTGCGCGGCTCGGGCGACGAGCTGGGCTTCGGCGCCATCACCGAAATCCGCATGGTGCGGGAGCTGCGCTACGTCGGGCCGCTGCCGGCGGAGCTGCAATCCTACACGACCTATGCGGCGGCGCTGCTGCCGGATGGGCCGGCGGCGGCCGAGGCGCTGCTGCGCTGGCTGTCCGGCAGCGAGGCGCGGGCGACCTTCGACGCGGCGGGGATCGAGCCGCCGCGCTGAGCGGGATGGGCAGGGGCCGCGGCCCCTGCCCTGCTGCCGGTCAGAGACCGGCCTGGGACACGAACTTCGTGTTCAGGTAGGCCTCGATCGCCTCCGACCCGCCCTCGGAGCCGTAGCCGCTGTCCTTCATGCCGCCGAAGGGCACTTCCGGCAGGGCCAGGCCAAGGTGGTTGATCGTCATCATCCCCGATTCGACCTTGGAGGCGATGGCATTCGCCGTCTTGGCCGAGCGGGTGAAGGCATAGGAGGCGAGGCCGTAGGGCAGCCGGTTGGCCTCATCGACCACCTCGTCGAAGTCCTTGAAGGAGGAGATCATGGCGAGCGGGCCGAAGGGCTCCTCGTTCATCATCCGGGCTTCCTTCGTCACGCCGGTCAGCACGGTCGGGGCATAGAAATAGCCCTTGTTGCCGATCCGCTCGCCGCCGGTATGGACCTCGGCGCCGCGCTGCCGGGCATCCGCCATGAGGCCGTCGATCCAGGGGATGCGGCGGTCATGCACCAGCGGGCCCATCTGGACGCCTTCCTCGGTGCCGTTGCCGACCTTGAGCGCCTTGGCCGCGGCGGTGAACTTCTCGACGAAGGGCTCGTAGAGCGATTCCTGGACCAGGAAGCGGGTCGGGCTGACGCAGACCTGGCCGGCGTTGCGGAACTTGGCGCCCGCCAGGGTCTTGGCCGCGAGGTCGAGGTCGGCATCGGCGAAGACGATCGCCGGGGCATGGCCGCCCAGCTCCATCGTGACCCGCTTCATGTGCTTGCCGGCCAGCGCCGAGAGCATCTTGCCCACCGGGGTCGAGCCGGTGAAGGTCACCTTGCGGATGACCGGGTGCGGGATGAGGTATTCGCTGATCTCGGAGGGGATGCCGTAGACCAGGCCGACCACGCCGGCCGGCAGGCCGGCATCGACGAAGCAGCGGACCAGCTCGGCCGGGCTGGCCGGGGTCTCCTCCGGCGCCTTGACGATGATCGAGCAGCCGGTGGCGACCGCGGCACTCAGCTTGCGGACCACCTGGTTGATCGGGAAGTTCCAGGGGGTGAAGGCGGCGACCGGGCCGATCGGCTCCTTGATCACCAGCTGGTAGACGCCCTCGGCGCGGGCCGGGATGACGCGGCCATAGGCGCGGCGGGCTTCCTCGGCGAACCAGTCGATGATGTCGGCGCCGGCCAGCGTCTCCATCTTCGCCTCGCCCAGCGGCTTGCCCTGCTCGGCGGTCATCAGCGCGGCGATCATGTCGGCGCGCGAGCGCAGCAGGTCGGCGGCCTTGCGCATGAGCTTGGAGCGGTCGAAGGCGGAGACCTTCTTCCAGGCGGCGAAGCCCTTCGCGGCGGCGTCGAGCGCCTCGTCCAGGTCGGCGGTGGAGGCATGGGCGACCTCGCCGATGACTTCCTCGGTCGCCGGGTTGATGACGGGCAGCGACTTGCCGCCGCGGGCGGCGCGCCACTCGCCGTTGATGTGCAACTGGACATTCGGATAGGCCATGGGGCTCTCCTCGATTGGGCGGATGGTCCGCCGGGATTGATCCTAGTTTGGGCCCGCACCCGCCCGGCGGCAACCCGTGCGCTATCATCCATGGATTATAGCGTGACGAATTCGCCGCGCCCCGCGCCCCGCAGCAGCGCCTCGATCAGCCGCTGGACGGCGAGGCCGCTGGCCCCGGCATTCATCGGCGGGCGGCCCTGCTCGATGGCCTCCAGCAGCTCCGCCAGCATGGCGCGGTGCGGGCCGTGGTCGAAGGCCATGGGATCGGCGCCGCCGCCGCCGGCGCTCGCCCCCGCGACGATCTCGGGCGGCAGGCCCTCGCGGTGCAGCTCCAGCCGCTCGGCGACCAGCATGGCGCTGCCCCGGGTCCCGGCGATCTCGATGCGCTCGGGGAAGCCGGGGCGGGCGACCGTCGTCGCATCCAGCGTGCCGATGGCGCCATTCCCGAATCGAAGGCAGGCGGCGACGATATCCTCGGTGTCGATGGATCGCAGCGGGCTGGTGCGGGCGAAGGCGGCGGCCGCGGCCACCGGGCCCATGAGGTGCAGCAGCAGGTCCAGCGTATGGATCGCCTGGGTGAGCAGGACGCCGCCGCCGTCCCGCGCCTTCATGCCGCGGCCTGGCATGCCTCCTCCGGGTGGGGCGAAGTAGCCGGCATCGCGCCACCAGCGGATGGTGGCGGAGGCCGAGAGCGGCTGGCCCAGCTCCCCGGCCGTCAGCGCCGCCTTCAGCCGCAGCGCCGCCGGGCGGAAGCGGTGCTGGAAGACCACGCCGAGGGTGACGCCGGCGGCCTCGGCCGTCTCGACCAGGGCGGCGGCGCGGGCGGCGTCGAATTCCAGCGGCTTCTCTACCAGCAGGTGCTTGCCGGCCGCCGCCGCGGCCCGGGCCACCGGCAGATGCGCGGCGGGTGGCGTCAGCACCAGCACGAGGTCGAGGCCGGGGGCGGCGAGCAGCGCCTCCAGGCTCTCGAATGCCCTCGCTTCCGATCCTGGTCCGCCCCAGCGCGCGGCGAAGGCGGCACGGCGATCCGCCGAGGGGCTGAAGCCGCCGATCAGCCGGGCGCGGCCCGCCGCCTCGAGGTCGCGCAGCGCCAGCATATGCGGCGCGACGGCCATGCCGAGCCCGACCAGCCCGATGCCGAAGACCCTTGCCATGGCTTCCCATTCCCCCGTTCCGGCTCCTATCGTGCCGCATCGGCCGCCGCGGGCAAACCGCGGGGCCACCCTGGGAGGGGTCCGCGATGGTCACCGAGACGATGCAGCCGATAGCCCGGCGCGAATTGCTGGCGCTGCTGGGCGCAGGGGCTGCAGCGATGCTGCCCGCCGGCCCGGCCTGGGCCCAGGCGCGCGGCGCGACCCTGGTGATCGGCATCGACATCAGCGACACCATCACCCTCGATCCGGTGAAGCAGGCGCAATACACGCCGCCGATGACGCTGGCCGCCACCTATGACGCGCTGATGACCCTGGCGCCGGGCGACTACGTCGAGCCGAAGCCGTCGCTCGCCACCGCCTGGGCGCGGACGCCGGATGGCAAGGGCTGGCGCTTCACCCTGCGGGAGGGGGTGAGATTCGCCTCCGGCGCGGTGATGACCGCGGAGGACGTGCAGTTCACCTTCCAGCGGCTGTTGGCGATGAAGGAGCAGACCCAAGCATACGTGAAGGCGGTGGACCGCTGCGAGATCGTCGATGCGAAGACCATCGACCTCATCATGAACGACCCGGCGGCGCCGCTGCTGAACATCCTCTGCGCGCCGACCTTCGGCATCACCGAGAAGAAGCTGGTGATGCAGCACGGCGGCAGCATGGCGGCGGATGCCAAGGACACCGACAAGGCGACCGACTGGCTGAACCAGAACAGCGCCGGCACCGGGCCGTATCGCCTCGTACGCTGGGAGCGGAACCAGCAGATCCAGCTGGTGCGCAACCCGAACCACTGGCGCGGCGCGCCGGCCTACGAACGCGTGGTGATCCGGCACTTCAGCGACAGCGCGGCGCAACTGCTGGCGATCCGCCGTGGCGATATCCAGGCCGCCTTCAACCTGATCCCGGAGCAGATCGCCACCCTGCGGGACGAGCCGCAGGTACGGGCGGAGCGGCTGCCGAGCCTCGACTTCGTCTACATGGCGCTGACGCAGAATGCCGAGTTCAACAAGGCGCTGGGGCAGAAGGCCTGCCGCCAGGCGATCGGCCATGCGATCGACTACGACGGCATCGTCAACAGCATGCTGGGCGGCGCGGCGCTGCGGCCGGCGCATTTCCTGCCGATCGGGGTGAATGGCAGCACCGAGACGGTGGCACGCGAGATCGGCTACAGGCAGGACCTGGAGAAGGCGAAGCAGCTGCTGCAGGAGGGCGGCTTCGCCGAGGGCTTCGAATTCGAGATCGCCTATGGCAACGCGGCCGTCGCCGGGGTTTCCTACCAGCTGCTGGCGCAGAAGATCCAGGCGGATGTCGCCCGCGTCGGCATCCGGGCGAAGCTGGCGCCGATGG
This sequence comes from Belnapia sp. AC561, assembly GCF_979252845.1. Lineage (NCBI taxonomy): Bacteria > Pseudomonadati > Pseudomonadota > Alphaproteobacteria > Acetobacterales > Roseomonadaceae > Belnapia > Belnapia sp. AC561. The sequence goes on along the minus strand of NZ_CEEDBP010000037.1, from coordinate 38,078 downwards.
ACCAAGTGAACCTGCGCACCACCTTCACCACCGGCAAGTCGCAGGGCGGGGTGCTGACCTTCTGGAACCCGCCGGCGGTGGAGAACGAGCTCTGGGCCGCGGCGGTGGTGGAGCGCGTGGCGCGGCGCGTCCATTGGCCGGTGCCGCCGGAGATGACGGCGCTGGTCAAGCGCGCGGCGGAGGAGCCGGACAAGGCCAAGGCGGCCGCGCTCTGGGTGGAATGGCAGCGGGCCATGGTGGACCAGGCCAACCACTTCATCCTGTTCCAGCCGATCTACCAGATCGCGGTGCGGCAGGCGGTGAAGGAATTCCCGCTGACCGCGGCGGGCTGGCAGCTCGAGATCGGGATGGCGAAGCCGGGCTGACCGCTCAGCCCTGGCCCGGCGGCTCGGCGCAGCGCAGGGCGCGCCGGGCGGTATGGGCGAGGCGCAGGGAGTCGTAGTCGAGCCCGGACAGCGCCGCCGCCTCCGGGTCGAGGCGACGGGCGACGGCCAGCACCGCCACCTCGTCCAGCACGGCGATGGCGAGCACCGCGCCTGGGCTCAGCACCGGGCCGGCCAGCGGGCTGAGCAGGGCGAGGATGACGAGGTTGCTCAGCACCACGTCGGAGACCGCATCCCGCAGCATGCGCGGTCCGAGCACCGGCACGACCACGAAGGGCCCGGCCGGGACGCCGTGGCGGCAGAGCGCGAGGCCGAGATCGGCGCCGCTGGGCGCGAAGCCATAGTCCTGGGCGCGGTCGAAGAGGCCGCCGATCCCCAGGGTGGAGTTGATGGCGAAGCGGGCGGCGGTATCGCCGAGGCGGCGCATGTCGCCGGCGACGGCATGGCTGACCATGCCCACCGGCTCGTTCACCAGGTTGAAGAGCATGCGGCCCAGCGCCTCCGCCACCGGAGCGACCACGGGGGCGACCAGGGGCGCCGCGGCGGAGTCGCTCAGGCCCAGCCGGTCCCAGCCGGCGGCGAGGCTGCGGGCGCCGTCCTCGTTCAGCCCATGGACCCAGCGATTGGCGCGGTCGAGCCAATCGCCCGGGCGCGGCATCTCGGCCCGGGCGGCGGCGGGGGCGGCCAGCAGGGCGGCGAGCAGCAGGAGCAGGGGCCGGAGGAGCATGATGCGGAAATCCCAAAAATTGAGATTTCCTTAACACATTGAGACGGCATTGCACCTGTCGCGGTTTGTCAGAAGCGCGTGCTCCAGATCAATCCGGCGCCGATCCCCTGGGTGATGCGGCCGGCATCGTCGATCCGCCGCCAATCCGCCGCCAGGGCCAGGTTCTCCAGCAGCGGAATCCCCGAGATCTCCCCGAGATCGGCCGAGAGGCTGACGACCTGCTCCCGCAGGGTGATGGGCCGGAGGCTGCCGGGGTCGTCGCGGCGGCGGTGGAGGCTGGTGAGGGAGGCGGTATAGGGCCCGGCCTGGAGCGTGGTGCTGGCGGTCAGCCAGGCGGCATCGGCGGCCCGGAAGCCGCCGGAATTGCGGTGCCGGACGTAATCGACCAGCGAGAGGAGCTGCAGGTCCGGACCGAGCGGCAGGCTGTGGAAGAGCCCGGCGGCAAATCCTGCCTCGGCATGCGAACGCCCGGCGGCGGCGGCATCGGTGCCGGGGCGGCGGGAGGACCAGGCCAGGGTATAGCCGAGCTCCCCCCCTGGCCCGGGCAGCGGCACATGCACCCCGGCGAGGGAGACGACCACCCCGCCCATGCCATCCACGTTGTCCGCCCCGCCGACCGCGTGGCTGCCGGTGAAGTGGCGGCGATAGACGACGGTGGGCGAGCCGGTGGCGGGGTCCGTCACGGTGACCGGCGTGGCGAAGCGGCGGGCCAGGATGCCGCTGCTCAGCGCCGAGGTATCGCTGGTGAAGACCTCCGCCTGCAGGCTGTGCTGGCCGAAAGTGCCGCCCAGCATATCCGAGAGCCAGAGCCGCATGCCGGCGCCCAGCTTCTCCCGCAGCTCGTAGTCGGCGGCGATGTCGTTGCCGTAGAGGCCGGGGGCATTGGCCCAGGCGATGCCGAAGCGCGGATGGATCTTGCCGCCGAAGACGGAGACGGTGCCGAGCGACCAGCGGGCATAGAGCGCATCCACCCAGCCGGTATGGTCCGTCAGGATGCGGTCGCCGGGATCGGTGCGGGGCGCCGGTTCCAGCCGGAAGAAGCCGGTGACGGCGAGGCCCTGCGGCAGCCAGATGCGGGCATAGAGCGCGGATTCGCTGCTGAGATGGGTGGCTGGCGGGCCGGCCTGGGTGCGGCCCAGCCGGTCCAGCTGCAGCAGGCTGGTCAGGCTGCCGCTCAGGGCCATGAAATCCGGGATGCCGTCGGCCGGGTCATCCGGCGGCTGGTGGACCCGGCCGGAGACGACCCCGGGCTGCGCCTGGGCGGCCCCCGCCGCCAGCAGCAGCAGGACGAGCAGCAGCGCCCTCATCGCGCGCGGTCCTGGCCGATGGCGCCGAGCTCGACCGGCACCAGGGCGGCGCGCGGGCGGCCGACGCCGGAGGAGGCCCAGGCCAGCTCGTTCACATAGGCCAGCATCGGCTTCAGCACCGCATTGGCGCCGGCGAAGCCGAAGGTCTGCGCCGCGCTGCCGGTGACGAGCCAGGAGACCAGCAGGGTGTCGAGGGTGCTGGCCAGGCGATAGGTGACGACCTTGGCGAGGCTGCGCTGCTGCAGCGACCAGCCCTGGACCTCCGGCGCCTCCGGCGCGTCGAGCAGCGCGGCGCGCGCCGCCGCGGGCAGGCCGGCGGCGGCGAGGCGGCCCTCCAGCAGCAGGCGGCGGCGCTCGCCCAGGGCGGCGAGGTCGCCGAGTTCCGGCAGCGGCGGGGCCTCCGGCGGCAGGCGGCCGCGCAGCCCGGCTTCCAGCTCCGGCTGCAGCATTCCGGCAAAGGCGGCGAGCTGGGCGGCGGCGAGAACCACGGCCGGGGTGCCGGCAGCCCTGGGGGAGAGCGGGTGGCTGGACCAGTCGCCCCCACCTGCCCCCCCACCTGCCCCGGCACCTGCCCCGTCACTTGGACCGGATGCCGGGAAGTAGAGGCGGATGTCGATCGCATGGGCGAGGTTGCGGGCCTGGGCGCCGACCTCGAGCATGGCCTCCGGCAGGCTGGGCATTTCCGCCCGCAGGCCGGTCGCGGCGCGGCCCCAGGCACCCTCCGTCGCCTGCCAGTCCGGCAGCACCAGGTTGCCGAATTCGCAGTAGCCATCGACCGGCGTGTCGTAGCGGATGGTGGCGAAGTAGCTGTCCCGCCGGGTGCAGTCCCAGGCCAGCGGGTGGATGGCGCGGCGCGGCGCGCCATTGGCGCGGAGGATGGCCAGGGCGGTGAGCGCGCCGGGCACGGCGCCGGGTGAGGTCCGGGCGAGGATGGCGAGCTGCATGCCCCCTTCCCCGGCCGCGGCCTCGGCCAGGATGCGCCAGCCGGTGCCGGGCAGCGGGGCGGCCTTGCCGGCGAGGCTGACGACCGAGCCGGCCAGCACCGCGGGCTCGGCCAGCGCCGGGCCGGCGGCCAGCAGCACCAGCAGGGCGAGGCGGCGGATCATGGCAGCGCCACCAGGTCGGTGACGGGCAGCGGGCGCGGCCATTCCCAGGCCAGCTCGTTGCCGTAGAAGACCGCGCTATGGGTCAGGCTCTGCCAGAAGGCGACCACCACGCCGGTGGCGATGCTGCCCGAGAGCGCCGCCGCCAGCACGACATTCAGCGTGGTGGAGGCGACGCGGTAGGAGGCCAGCTTGTAGAGGCCGAGGCGCCAGGCCGGCAGTTCCGCCACCACGGGCGGCGCACCCTCCAGCGGCGGCGGCAGCGGCAGCACCGGGGCGGCCTCCGACAGCAGCCGCGCCTCCGCCTGGGCGCGGGCCAGCTCGATCCAGCCGGCGAGGCGGGTGATAGCCGCGGCATCGGCGCTGGGGCCGGGCGGCAGGATGCCGAAGCGGAGATCCAGCAGGTCGGCGCGATCGGCGATGCGGAAGCCGGCGACCAGCAGCGGCGGCAGGCCGGCCGCGGCGGCACCGGCGGCGGCGAAGGCCGGCATCCGGGCGAGGCCGGGATCGGTGACCGCCTGGGCACGCAGCCAGCTGCAGCCGAGGTGGCCGTCGCGCGGCTCGGCGGTGGCGCGGTGCAGCGCATCCGGCGCGGTGCAATCGGCGGCCGGGCCCCAGCCGCCGGGCCGGGCGGGCAGCAGGTTGGCATGGATGGCGACGAAGCCATCGGCCGGGCTGCCCGGCGGGCGCAGCAGCAGCAGGCCGAGGATGCCGCCATGCCCGGGCGGCGCCGCGCCACGCGCCTGGCCGAGCCCGCTGGCGGCAACCACCCAGGGGCCGGGCGGCAGCGCGATCCGGCGGCCGAGCAGCTCGATCGCACCCTCCGCCGCGGTGCCGGGCGGCGGCACCCCGGCGGCGGGCGCCGGCAGGGCGCCCAGGGTGAGCCAGAGGGTGAGCCAGAAGGAGAGGAAGGCGGCAGGCGCCGCCGGAGAGGACCGTGGAATGATTTTTTCCCGTCTCGAACCGCAGGCCGGGAGGGTGCCCCGGCAATCGGAACGATCGGGTTAACGCGCCGCCGTTCAGGCCATGGCTTCGGCCAGCAGCCCATTGTCCGCGGTGGCGGCGAAGCCGGGCCGCCGGGTGATGGCGCCGGCCGAGAGCATCGCCGTCTCCAGCCGGGTGAAGGCTTCCTCCGGGTAGAAGGGCGTCTCGGTCCAGAGGCCGAGTGCCTTGTAGCGGGCGATGCAGCGGGCCAGCCGCGCCGGGGGCAGATCCGGGTAATAGTCCGCCAGCAGGGCGGCAATGGCCTCGGCCGGGGTGGCGGCGAACCAGGCGAGCGTCTTCGCCAGGCCGCGCAGCATCGCCTTGAACTCGGCCCGGCGGGCCTGCATCCGCTCGGTGCTGCTGGTGAAGCTGGTATAGCCGGTGACGCCGCGATGGGCGGCGCTGTGCCAGACATGGGCGGCACCGGTCTCCTCGGCCAGGGTCACGAAGGGCTCGAAGACCTGGATCACGTCGAGCTCCCCGGCGGCCAGCGCGGCGAGGTTCTCCGCCATGCTCCGGTCGGTGACGCGGTCGAGGCCGGTGGGGTCGAGCCCGGCCTGGCGGATATCCTCCTGCAGGGTCCACCAGGGGGTCGGCACCTCGGCGACCGTGCCGAGGCGGAGGCCGGCGAGGTCGGCCAGCGTGAATTCCGGGCGCGGGGCGCGGCCGAGCAGGAAGAAGGGATCCCGCATCACCACCGCGCCGAAATTCCGGAGCGGGCTGGCGGGATCCGCCTCATGCGCCAGCAGGATGCGCATCGGCCCGCCCCAGGCGAGGTCGGCGACGCCGGCCAGCACCGCATCCTTGGCATCGGCCGGGATGGTGCCGGTGCGGAGCGTGACCTCGACGCCTTCCGCCGCGTAGTCGCCGCGGGCCAGCGCCGCATAGAAGGGCGCGTAGAAGACCGCGCGGAAGGGTTCCTGGATGGTGATGGGGTGCATGGTCATGCGCGACAGGGTGGCGCATCTCTTGCAACCCCGGAAGCCATCCCGAAGGATCATCGCCCCATGCTGCGCCGACATCTGCTGGCCCTGCCGCTCCTCGCCACCCCGGCCATCGCGCAGGAGCGGTTTCCGAACCGGCCGGTGCGGCTGATCATCCCGGTCGCGGTCGCCGGCGTCACCGACATCGTCGGCCGGGTGCTGGCCGATGCGATGGCACCGATCCTCGGGCGGCCGGTGGTGGTCGAGAATATCGCCGGCGCCGGCAGCTCGGTGGGCGCCGGCGCCTTCCTGCGGACGCCGGCGGATGGCCACACGCTGTTCCTCGGCACCAACAACCAGGCGGTGATGAAGACCATCTATCCGCAGCTTCCCTTCGACCCGATGGCGGATTTCCAGCCGCTGGCCCTGGTGGCGCGGCAGCCCTTCGTGCTGGTGGTGAACCCGGCGGTGCCGGTGCGCAGCGTGCAGGAGCTGCTGGCCTGGCTGCGGCAGAAGCGCGACGCCGCTAACTACGGCGCGGCCAATCCGGGCGGCAGCAACCACATGGCGGGCGTGCTGCTGCAGCAGAAGGCCGGCGTCGACTTCACCATCGTGCCCTATCGGGCGGCGGCGGCCTCGGTGCAGGACGTGGTGGCCGGGCGGCTCGACTTCACCATCGACAGCCCGACCATGATCCTGCCGCTGCTGCGCGACGGGCAGCTGCGCGGTCTGGCGGTCTCGACCGATGCCGCCTCCGCCCTGGTCCCCGGCCTGCCGAGCCTGCGGGAGGCGGGGGTCGCGGGCTATGACATGACGGTCTGGCAGATATTGTTCGCCCGGGTCGGCACCCCGCCGGAGGCGCTGGCGGTGCTGCAGGCGGCGGCGGCCAAGGCGCTGGCGGAGCCGGCGGTGCAGCAGCGCCTGGCCGTCGCGGGCTGCGAGACCTGGCCGGATGCCGGCCCGCAGGCGGCGGCTGCGCTGCTGGCGAGCGAGATCGCGCGCTGGTCGCCGATCGTGGCGGCGATGAACATCATGCCCTAGACAGGAACGCCGGGGTCGCGGCACTGCCGCGACGGCGCTCTCCCTGGACGGGCCGCGTCCGAACCCACGCCGATTTTCTTTGGGGCTTTGCTGGATGCTGCAGGAATGGACGGTGGAACGCCTGGCCGCCTTTTCGGAAGGTTCCGCCGGCGGAAATCCGGCCGGCGTCGTGATCCATGACCACCTCCCGGACGAGGCGACGATGCAGGCCATCGCGGCCGAGGTGAATTATTCGGAGACGGCCTTCGCCGCGCCGGACGGTGAGGCCTGGCGGGTACGCTACTTCGCGCCGGAGATCGAGGTGCCGTTCTGTGGCCATGCGACGATCGCGCTCGGCGCGGCGCTGGCCCGCCGCCAGGGGGACGGCACTTTTCGGCTGCAGCTGAACGACGCGCGGATCACCGTCGAGGGGCGGCGGACCGGGGACAGCTACACGGCCACCCTGCAATCACCGCCGACGCGGAGCCGGCCGGCGGAGCCCGGCCTGGTGGAGGCGGCCCTGGAATTGTTCGGGTACGACCGGGCGGGGCTCGATCTCCGCATCCCGCCCGCCGTGGCGGAGGCAGGTGCCCGCCACCTGATCCTGGCGCTGCGGGATCGTGGCCGGCTGCAGGCGATGCGCTACGACCAGGCCGAGGGACGCAGGCTGATGCTGGCGCAGGGCTTTGCGACGATCAGCCTTGTCCATGCCGAAGGGCCGAGGCTCTTCCACGCCCGCAATCCCTTCGCCGCGGGCGGCGTGTACGAGGACCCGGCGACGGGTGCCGCGGCGGCGGCGCTGGCGGGATACCTGCGGGACATCCTCTGGCCCCACGATGGGGTCATCGAGATCCTCCAGGGCTGGGACATGGGCGTGCCGTCGCGTATCTCGGCGGCGATCCCGCCGGAACCCGGGGCCGGCATCCGCGTCTCGGGTCGCGTCCGGCCGCTGGTCTGACGAGGGCGCACCGCGTCCTGCACCATTCCGACATGGGGTCGGTCGCTCTCCGCACGACGGTCGCCAACTCCCGGACCCGCCAGCTCCCGGACATGGAAGAGGAGTCCGGGGGGCTTGCCGTCGCGGCAGTGCCGCGACCCCCGGCCTTGCCTTCCCGCCACCCCCGGTGGTCAAGTGCCGCCCAACGGGAGGGCTGCATGATCGATATCAATGGCTTGTTCGGCCTGGCCGGCTCGACCGCGCTGGTGACCGGCGCCTCGGGCGCGCTCGGCGCCCACTTCGCACGCGTCCTGCATGCGGCGGGGGCGCGGGTCGTGCTGGCGGCGCGGCGGGTCGAGGCGCTGGAAGCCCTGGCGGCGGAGCTGGGCACGGGCGCTGCGGCGGTGCCGCTGGACGTGGCGCGGCCGGAAAGCGTGGCGGCGGCCTTCGATGCGGCGGAAGCGGCCTTCGGCGCCCCCTGCGACATCATCCTGAACAATGCCGGCATCGCCGTCTCGAAGCCCGCCCTGCAGCAGAGCGCCGCGGATTGGGATGCGGTGCTCGACGTCAACCTGCGCGGCGGCTTCCTGGTGGCGACCGAGGCGGCGCGGCGGCTGGTGGCGGCGAAGCGCGGCGGCGTGGTCATCAACATCGCCTCCATCGGCGGGTTGCGCATCCTGCAGGGCGTGGTCGGCTACACCGCCTCCAAGGCCGGGCTGGTGCAGATGACGAAGCAGCTCGCGGTCGAATGGGCGCGCCATGGCATCCGGGTGAATGCACTCTGCCCCGGCTATGTCGAGACGCCGATCAATACCGAATTCTTTGCCTCCGACGCCGGGCAGGCCGTGGTCAAGCGGGTGCCGCAGCGGCGCCTGGGCCAGCCCGCCGACCTGACCGGCCCCCTGCTGCTGCTGGCCTCGCCGGCCGGCGCCCATATGACGGGCGCGGCGCTGGTGGTGGATGGCGGCCATTCCGTGAACGCGCTCTAGGACAGACAGATGATCGATTTCAGCCTTCCCCCCGAGGTCGAGGCGACCCGGGCCCGCATCCGCGACTTCGTCGAGCAGCGGTTGATCCCGCTGGAAAGCGACGCCGCAAGCTTCGACGAACATGAGAACATCGCCCCCGAATTGCTGAAGCGCATGCGGGCCCAGGCCAAGGCCGAGGGGCTCTGGGCGCTGGGCATGCCCAAGGAGCGCGGCGGCGGCGGCTATCCGATGACCGCGCTGGCCGCCTTCTACGAGGAGATGAACCGCAGCATCTTCGGCCCCGTGGTCTTCCATGGCGCCGCACCTGACGACGGCAACATGCGCGTCCTCAACATGGTCGGCACCGAGGCGCAGAAGACGCGCTGGCTGCAGCCGATCATCGACGGCGAGGTGCAGTCGAGCTTCGCCATGACCGAGCCCGACGGCTGCGGCAGCGATCCCTCGATGACCTATACCAAGGCCGAGCGGCGCGGCAACGACCGCTGGGTCATCAGCGGCCGCAAGCACTACATCACCGGCGCCGGGGAATCGAAGCATTTCATCCTGATGGCCCGCACCGGGGAGGATGACCGGACGGGGCTGACGGCCTTCCTGTTCCATGCCGACCAGCCCGGCTGGAAGATCGTCCGCCGCATCCCGATCATGGGGCCGGAGGAGCATGGCGGGCATTGCGAGCTGGAGTTCGACGGGCTCGAGGTAACCGACGACAATATCCTCATGGGCGTCGGCGACGGGCTGCGCGTCACGCAGATCCGCCTCGGCCCGGCGCGGCTGACGCATTGCATGCGCTGGACCGGCATGGGGCGCCGCGCGCTCGAGATCGCCATGGCGCATATCGAGCAGCGGCGGTCCTTCGGCACCCGGCTGGTCGAGAAGGAGGCGGTGCAGCAGATGGTCGGCCAGGCGGCGATGGAGCTGGAGATCGGCCGGCTGCTGACCATGCGCGCGGCCTGGCTGCTGGACCAGGGGAGCCTGGCGCGGAAGGAGGTCTCGATGGCCAAGATCGTGGTCGCCGATGCGCTGCAGAAGGCGGTCGATACCTCGCTGCAGCTGCTCGGCGCCAAGGGCTATTCCAAGGATACGCCGGTCGAGTGGATGTACCGCTACGCCCGCCAGGCGCGGCTGGTCGATGGTGCCAGTGAAGTCCACCGCATGGTGCTGGCCAATTTCCTCCGCCGCCAGGGGAAGGACTTCTTCGCCTGGGGCAGCAATCGTGGATGATGGCGACCTGCCGCGGCAGGCGGCCAATCATGTGCCGCTCTCGCCGATCTCCTTCCTGCTGCGGGCGGCGCGGATCTACCCGGACCGCACCGCGGTGGTGCATGGGGCGCGGCGATACACCTACGCGCAGATGGCGGAGCGCAGCCGGCGGCTCGCCGCCGCGCTGAGGCAGGCCGGCGTGCGGCCCGGCGATGTCGTCGCCATCATGGCGCCGAATACGCCGGAGATGTTGGAGGCGCATTACGGCGTGCCGATGGCCGGCGCGGTGCTGCTGACGATCAACATCCGCCTCGACGGGCCGGCGATCGGCTTCATCCTGCGGCATTCCGAGGCGAAATTCCTGCTGGTGGATCGGGAGTTCACCAGGGTGGTGCGTGGGGCGATGCCGGAAGGCTTGCCCGTGGTCGACATCATCGATAGCGAGGCGCCGGCGGGCGAGCCGCTCGGCGCGCAGGACTACGAGGGTTTCCTCGCCGGCGGCGATCCGGCGGCGCCGATCCACACGCCGGCGGATGAGTGGGAGGCGATCGGCCTTTCCTATACCTCGGGCACCACGGGCAATCCGAAGGGGGTCGTCGCGCATCATCGCGGCGCCTACCTGAATGCGACGGCCAATGCGCTGGCCTTTACCCTCACGCCGCGCAGCGTGTACCTGTGGACCCTGCCGATGTTCCACTGCAACGGCTGGACCTATACCTGGGCCGTCACCCTGCAGGGCGGCACCCATGTCTGCCTGCGCCGCGTCGAGCCGGGCGCCATCTTCGCCGCCATCGCCGCGCATGGGGTGACCCACATGTGCGCGGCGCCGATCGTCCTCACTCTGCTGATCCATGCGCCGGAGGAGCAGAAGCGCCGCTTCGACCATGCCGTGGCCATCGCCACCGGCGGTGCCGCACCCCCCTCCCCGGTCATCGCCCAGATGGAAGCGATGGGCTTTTCCGTTACCCACCTCTATGGCCTGACCGAGTGCTACGGCCCGGCGACCATATGCCTCTGGCAGCCGGGGCTGGACGAGATGCCGCTGGAACAGAAATCCGCCTTCATGGCGCGGCAGGGCGTCAACCACCCGATGCTGGAGGAAGCCGCGGTGCTGGATGCCGTGACCATGGCGCCGGTGCCGATGGATGGCCGCACGCTGGGCGAGGTGATGCTGCGCGGCAATACCGTGATGAAGGGCTACCTCCGCAACCCGGAGGCTAATGCGGCCGCCTTCGCGGGCGGGTGGTTCCACACCGGCGACCTCGGCGTGATGCACGCCGATGGCTATATCGAGGTGAAGGACCGCGCCAAGGACATCGTCATCTCCGGCGGGGAGAACATCTCGACGCTCGAGGTCGAGGAGGTGCTCTATGCCCATCCCGGCATCATGGAAGCCGCCGTCGTCGCCGAGCCGGACGACAAGTGGGGCGAGGTGCCGCATGCCTTCGTCACGCCCAAGCCGGGCAGCCCGCCGCCGACCGAGGCGGAAGTGATCGCCTGGTGCCGCGGACGGCTCGCGCATTTCAAATGCCCGAAGCGGGTCAGCTTCGGGCCATTGCCCAAGACCTCGACCGGCAAGATCCAGAAGTTTGAACTGCGCGGTCGGCTGCGGCCCGTGTAGCCTTCCCGCAAAACGGGAGGCATTCCAATGAAGACGACGCGCCGGCTAGTACTGGCGGCTCCTGCCCTGCTGGCCGCCCCGGTGCGGGCGCAGTCCTGGCCGGACCGGCCGATCCGCATCATCGTCCCCTATACCCCCGGCGCCTTCAACGACACGCTGGCGCGGCTGGTCGGCGAGCGGATGGGCGATGCCGTCGGGCAGATCGGCGTGGTGGAGAACCGGCCGGGGGCGAGTGGGTCGCTGGCCATCGCCGCGACGGCCCAGGCGACGGACCACCACACCATTGCGGTGGCCAATACCGCCAACCTGACGATGAACCCCTTCCTCTTCGCCAATACCGGCTATGATTCCACCAGGGACATCGCCCCGCTCTGCGTCACCGCGCGGCTGATGAACTGCCTGGTGGTGAACAGCGATAGCGGGATCTCCAGCCTCGCCGGGCTGATCGAGCGGGTGAAGGCGCAGCCGGGCAGGCTCAGCTACTACAGCTCCGGCGCCGGCAGCAGCCCGCACTTGGCGGCCGAGCTCTTCCGGGTGAAGGCGGGGCTCGAGATGGTGCATGTGCCCTATCGCGGCAGCGCGCCCGCCATCGCCGACCTGATCGGCGGCCGGGTCGACCTCGGCGTGGATAACCTGCCGAACGTGCTGCCGAATATTCAGGGTGGCCGGCTGCGGGCGCTGGCGGTGACGGGCACCGCGCGCGATCCGGCGCTGCCGGATGTGCCGACCTTCGCGGAGGCCGGACTTCCGGATTACGAGGTCTATGTCTGGTTCGGCTTCATCGGCTCGGCCTCCATGCCGCAGCCGGTGCGGGACCGGCTCTCGGCGGCGATCATCGGCATCGTGCAGGGGGCGGAGACGGCGGAGAAGATCCGTCGCGGCGGCGCGGCGGTCTGGCCGCAGGACCAGGTGCAATTCGCCGCGCTGATCCGCAGCGAGCTGACCAAATGGGGCGGGGTGATCAAGGCCGCCGGGCTGAAGCTCGAATAGCGGCTTTGGGCGGGCCGATTCAGGCCTCCGGGCGATGCCCTCCAGCCATCGGGCCGCTCAGGCGATTTCCCGCACCAGCTTGGCCCGCAGCGCCCGGGCGATGTCGCGGCGGTCCTCGGCGCTGACGACGAAGGCGCCGGACCCTCCGATCACCTCCCGCCGGTAGGTCTCGGCCAGCGGCTCGCCGAAGCGGGTCACCTGGCCGGCGGCGGCGACGGCCAGCGCATTGATGGTGATGCCAGCGGCGACCGCGGCATCCCGTGCCGTGGCGGCCGCGACCAGGGACCGCAGGTCGGGGCCGTCGCCCGAAAGGTCGATGACCCGCTCCGCCGCGCGGAAGGGCGCGGCGGCGATCAGCCGGGTGCAATGCGCCAGCGCATCGCCGATGGCGTTCCAGCTCTGCGGGCTGCGCGGGGCGGCGAGCACCGCCGCCGCCAGGGCCTGGGCGCCGGCGGCGTCGGCGACGCGCATCCAGTCCACCACCGTCGCCGCGCCGCCGGGCGAGCCCCATTCCACCATGGCGACGCCGATCGCGCCGCGCGGCTTGCCGGCAATGGCGGCCAGCACGGCCGGGTGGGACAGCGCCTCGGCATAGCCCTCGCGCTGGAGCTGGAACTCGTCCGCGTCGATCGAGCCGGAGGCATCGACGGCGAGGACCAGCAGCGCATCCACCTCCGCCGGCTGGGCCAGGGCGGGGGTGGCGGCCCCAAGGGGAGCCAGGGCGGCGAGCAGGGGGCGGCGGCGCATGCGGGGCTCCTCGCACAAGAGATGGTGTGCCGCTGGCGCTTGGCGAGAGGCGCCCACCCGCGCATCCTGTGGCCCAACCAGGGGGAATGGCCATGCCGCGCTGCACCGTGAACGGCTATCAGATGGAATTCGTGGAAGCCGGCCAGGGCGAGCCGGTGGTGCTGATCCATGGCTCGCTGAACGACTACCGCTACTGGGCGCCGCAGATGGAGCCATTCGGCGCGCAGTACCGGGTGGTGGCGCCGAGCCTGCGGCACTACTGGCCGGAACGCTGGGACGGCAGCGGCGAGGGCTTCCGCATCGACCAGCATGTGGCGGACATGGCGGCCTTCATCGCCGCGCTGGGTACCGGGCCGGTGCGGCTGATCGGCCATTCCCGCGGCGGGCATATCGCCTTCCGCCTGGCGGAGCGGCATCCTGGGCTGATCGGCCGGCTGGTGCTGGCCGAGCCGGGCGGCGAGCTGGACGAGAGCCTCGGTGGCAAGCCGGTGGCCGGACCGGGGCGGCAGGCGCAGGCCTTCGCCGAGGCGGCGGCGCTGGTGCAGGCGGGCGACGTCGAGGGCGGGCTGCGCCGCTTCGCCGAGCATACCGGCGGCCCCGGCGCCTGGGAGAAGCGAAGCGAGACCCGCAAGACGATCGGCCGCGACAATGCCCATACCCTGGCCGGGCAGATCCATGAGCAGCGCCGCCCCTTCTCCCGCGCCGCGGCCGAGGGCATCCGGGTGCCGACCCTGCTGGTGCATGGCGCCAATACCCAGCCGAGCTTCATCGCCATCATCGATGCGCTGGAGCGGACAATGCCGGGCTTCGCCGGGCGCGTGAGCATCCCCGATGCGGCGCATGGCATGAGCAGCGACAACCCCGCCGCCTTCAATGCCGCCGTGCTGGCCTTCCTGGAAGGGCGCTGAGATGCGCAGCGTCGTCGTCACCGGCGGCAGCGGCAAGGCCGGCCGGGCGGCGATCCGCGAGCTGCTGGCGCATGGCTACAGCGTGATGAACGTGGACCTGGCGCCGCCGGCGGAGCCGCTCTGCCATTTCCTAAAGGCCGATCTCAACGACCTGGGCCAGGCGGTGGATGCGCTGCGCCGGGCGGCGGGCACGGTGGACCGGCGGCGGGAGCCGCTGGGGCAGCCCTTCGCGGTGGTGCATATGGCCGGCATCCCGGCGCCGGGGCTGGCCCCCGATGCCGTCACCTTCCAGAACAACCTGATGACCACCTACAACATCTTCAGCGCCGCGACCCTGCTGGGGCTGGAGCGGGTGGTCTGGGCCTCCTCCGAGACCACCTATGGGCTGCCGCTGACCCGGTCCCCGCCCGCCTTCGCCCCGGTGACCGAGGACCACGCGCTGGTGCCGGAGAGTGGCTATGCCCTGGCCAAGGTCCTGTGTGAGCGGATGGCGGAGGAGATGCACCGCTGGAACCCGGGGACGCGCTTCGTCGGCTTCCGCATCTCCAACATCCTGGAGGACGCCGACTACGCGCTGATCCCCGGCTTCCAGGCGGATGAGACGCTGCGGCGCTGGAACCTCTGGAGCTGGGTGGACAGCCGGGACGTCGGCCTCGCCTGCCGGCTGGCGCTGGAGGCCGCGGTGCCGGGCTGCGACGTCTTCACCATCGCCGCCGCCGATACGCTGATGGCGAAGCCGAGCGCGGCGCTGATGGCGGCGCATTTCCCCGACGTGCCGCTGGGCGCGGTGGCGGAGCACGGCACCCTGCTGAGCATCGACAAGGCGCGGCGGGTGCTGGGCTACGCGCCGCGGCACAGCTGGCGTTAGAGCGCGATCGTCCGAGGTCGAATCACCGAAAGACGCGCATCGCGCGATACGACAATGGGCCAGGCCGTGATCCGCGCTGCCGTCAGCGCGGATCACGGTCCAGGGCCTAGCCGAGGCGGCGCGCCAGCATGTCCAGCAGCATGGCGTTGAAGCTCGCCGCCGCCTCATAGGCGACCCAATGCCCGGCGCCGGGGATCACCCCGGTCCAGGCCTCCGGCTGCACCTCCCGCAGGGCGGCGAAGCGGGAGGGGATTTCCGGCCAGGCGATCGCGTCGCGCTCGCCGTAGAGCAGCGCCACCGGCGCGCGGGTCCGGGCGATCGCATCCTTCAGGCTGGTGGTGCTGGCGAAGCCGCGGCTGCGGAAGCGGGCGGCGACGCTGTTTACCTCCTGGATCGCCAGGGCCAGCGGGTCGATCCGCGCCGGGTCGGCGAACATCAGGCTGGCGAGGTTGTGCCGATGCGCCGCGATCCGCGCCTCGCCCACCTCGCTGCGGACCTTGACCAGCGGCGTGATCTGCCGCGGCAGGCCGAGCGCCCCGGCGCCGACCAGGGTCACGCTGCGCAGCTCCGGCCCCGCCTGGGCGGCGATATGGCCCGAGAGCAGCGCGCCGAAGGAGAAGCCGCAAAGGTCATAGGCGGCGCCGGGTGCGGCCACCTGGGCCAGCACCGCCGCCAGCCCCTCCCGCACCACGGCGGCGACCGGGGCCGGGCTTTCGGCCGGCGGCGGCATGGCGCTTTCGCCGAGGCCGGGCAGGTCGGGGCAGATCACCAGCCTGTCCCGCGCCAGGGCCTCGATGTTCCGCGCCCAGTGGCGCCAGGAGCCGCTGCCGCCATGCAGCAACACCAGCGGAAGGCCAGCCCCCCAGACCCGCCAGGCCATCTCGCCCTCGCCGCAGGCGGTGCCGATCCGCCGGGCCGCGCCATCGATCCGCGCCAGCAAGGCTTCGGGCGCTTCCGGGGGCGCTTCCGGGGGCGCTTCCGGCGTCCGGCTCAACACATCATGCATCGCGTTGCTTGTCCCATAGGCATCCGGCCGCCGAGGATCGACCCGGCGGGCCGGGCTGGCAACCCGGCGCTAATCCTTCTTCGCCTTGCGCGGCCGGTTGGTGAAGCGGGCATTGCCCAGGCCGGTGCCGATGGTCAGCACGCCCCAGCGCTCCACGTCGCCCATCCAGGGCACCTGGCTCAGCCCCTGCACCACCGCGTCGTTGTGCATGACGACGATGGTCTCATGCCCGCCGATCCGCGGCAGCGCCTCCAGCAGCCGCTCCGGCAGGTTGAACCGGCTGCTTTCCCAATTCCCCGGCAGGTTCTGCCCGCCCTTGGCGATGCTGCCGTCCGGCTCGATCTGCCCCGGGCAGCCGACGCCGATGAAGGGCGCCAGCGCCAGCCCGCGCTTCTCCGCCTTGCGCACCAGGTCCTGCAGCATGTCGCAGAGCCGGTCGATCGCTTCCTCGCGCTTCGGCTTGTCGTCGCGGTGGCGCCAGATCTCGGTCTCCCAGAGGCAGGCCTCCGAAAGGTCCGCCGCCTTCTTCAGATGCGGCCGCACCAGCCCGACCCGGATATTGGAGCCGCCGATATCGACCGCCAGCAGCGCGTCATGGCCGAGGAAGATCCAGGGCGGCGCCAGCTGCGTCGCACCGATCAGCCCGGCCTCGTCCGGGTCGTGGCGGATCGGCACCAGCTCGATGGCGATGTCCTCGCCCTTCAGCAGCATGCCGGCCCGGCCGATGGCCAGCTCGCCGACGCGGCTGCCGCGCATCCCGCCGCCGACGACGATGCGCTGGGTATCCTGCCAGCCCTTGGTCTTCAGCAGCCGGCGGATCACGGTGGTCAGCCCCTGGGCGAATTCCTCCACCACCCCATGCACCAGCCCGGCGATCTCCGAATCGCCCTCCGCCAGCAGCTTGTCGAGCTGGTGCCGGCCGATCTCGTTGGTCGGGGTGGTGCCGAAGGGGTCGTCGTCCACCTTCTTCAGGGTCTTCCGCCAGGTATCGAGGATCTCCCGGAAGGCGCCGCTGCTGGCCTGGTCGCCGAGGAATCCCTCCGGGGTCCGCAGCTCCGCATTCAGCGCATCCAGGGTCACCGCAGGCAGGGCGGGGGCGCCATGGGCGGGGAAGCCGGGGGGATTGGGTCGTTCGACCTGAACCGTCATGGGCGATGCTGTCCGGATGGGAACAGCGCCAACGCATGGTGCCTCCGGTCGTTTCGGCTCAAGCAGGCGGATAGCGGATCGCCACGACCTCCAGGCTTTCCATCCCCTGCGGCGTCCTGACCCGCACCAGGTCGCCGATCCCCGCCCCCAGCAGCGCCCGCGCCACCGGCGAGACCCAGGAGATGCGGCCGGCGCCGCTATCGGCCTCGTCCACGCCGACGATGGTGATGGTCACCTCCCGGTCATCCTCCCGCGCATAGGTCACGGTCGCGCCGAAGAAGACCTTGTCGCGCCGGGTCTGCCGGGCGGGGTCGACCACCTGCACCCGTTCGAGCCGCTTCCGGAGGAAGCGGACGCGGCGGTCGATCTCGCGCAGCCGGCGCTTGCCATACTGGTAGTCGGCATTCTCCGAGCGGTCGCCGAGGCCGGCCGCCCAGGAGACCACCTCGACCACCTTCGGCCGCTCCTCCGACCAGAGCCGCTGCAGCTCGGCCACCAGCGCCGCATGGCCGGGCGGGGTCATGTAGAAGGGGGTCCCCGGCGGCAGGCCGGGCGGGCCTTCCGCCTCGTCGTCGTCCTCGTCGCTCATTCGATGCTGATGGCGGCATCCGCCACCAGCCGGCCCAGCCTTTCCCGCTGGGCCGCGACATAGCGCACCGCCTCCTCCGGCGGGCTGCCGACGGTGGTGGCGCCGATCGCGGCAAAGCGGTCGCGCACCATCGGCTGGACCAGCGCATGGCGCACGGCGGCATGGATGCGCCCCAGCACCGCCGCCGGGGTCCCGGCCGGGGCACACAGCAGATTCCATTCATCCAGCACCACCGCGGGATAGCCCGCCTCCGCCATGGTCGGCACCGCCGGCAGGGAGGCGACCCGCTGCGCCGAGGCCACGGCCAGCGCCTTCAGCCTTCCGTCGAGGATGAGCTGGGTCGCCGAATTCACCGTAGCGAAGGCGAAGACGACATTGCCCGCGATCAGGTCCGGCAGCACCGCGGAGCCGCCGCGATAGGGCACGTGGCTGATGTCGAGCCCGGTCTCCCGCAGGAACAACGTGCCGCCGAGATGCGCCCCGCCGGCATTGCCGGAGGAGCCGAAGGCCAGCCGCCCCGGCCGGGCCCGCGCCCAATCGACGAATTCCGCCATGGTCGAGACCGGCAGGTTTGGCGGCACCACGAAGATCTGCGGCAGCACCGTCAGCAGGCTGACTGGGGCGAAGGCCGTCGCGTAGTCGAAGCGCAGCCCCTGCAGCAGGAAGGGGTTCACCACGTGGTTCAGCGCATCGACCAGCAGGGTATGGCCATCCGGCGCGCTGTCGGCCACCGCCCCGGCGCCGAGCGAGCCCGCCGCCCCCGGCCGGTTCTCCACCAGCACGGTCTGGCCGAGGAATTCCCCCATCGCCGGCGCCAGCACCCGCGCGGTGGTATCGGTGCCGCCGCCCGGGGTGAAGGGGGCGATGATGCGGACCGGACGGCTGGGAAAGGATGCTTGCTGGGCGAGCGCCGGCCCTGCGGCGGCGCCTGCCACGGCCGCAAGCGCGGCCCGGCGTGTGGTGATGGGCATGGCGGTCTCCTCCGCCGGGAGGCTGGCCGCCGGCCCCGGTGCGGTCAAGCCGCGGGCCTCGGGCTAGTCCTGGCGTTCCTCGGCCGCCTCGGGCGCCCAGACCGCCTGCTGCCGCCGCACCGCGGAGACGAGTTCCTCCTCCGGCACCGCCCAGTCCCGGTTCGGCTGCAGGGCACCCAGGACCGGCACGACCTGCAGCTTCACCCAGCGCGCCATCGCATCCTCCCGCGCCTGGAAGGCACGCAAGGCGGCGAGAACCACGGCGTTGCTGGATTCATAGGCTCCCGAGGCCACCAGAGCGTCGATGTAGCGCACCTGGTCAGGCGGCAGGGCCACGCTTCGCTTCTCGGCTTGCGCCACGGCACTGTTCTCCCCAGCGGGCGAGGCTAGGCCCAAAGATTCGATGCGGCCATCGCAAATTCGCCATCGCCGGCATTCCACTGGACAATCCGGATGGTGCAGTGCAGCATCCAGGGCAAACCAAGGATACGCCAAATGACCGTGGTCGCCCCTCCCCCGGGCCGCGAGCTGCTTGCCCGTGGCGCCGAAACCATGTCCCGCGTCATCGACCAAGCCCGCACACTTGCCGATGTCGCCGGCCGCCAAGCCGCCATTCTCGCCCCCGCGGCGGCCCTCCCGGCCACGCCGCCGCTGCCGGACAATCCCCTGACGCTGCTGCAGGATGCCGCCGCCTATGCGGTGGATGCGACGCAACGCGGCATCCTCTTCCTCGATGCCATGCGCCAAGCCGGCAATATCTTCGTCGAGCATGAAGCGGCCGGCTGCCCGCCGGTGCTGTTCTTCGACTATGACATGGTGGTCGATGGCCGCACCCTGCCGCGGCCCTGCAATTACGCGCTCGTCCGCATCCGCCACCCCGAAGGCGCCGCGCCGCTCGACCCCAAGCTGCGCCCCTTCGTCATCATCGACCCGCGCGCCGGCCACGGCGCCGGCATCGGCGGGTTCAAGTCCGACAGCCAGGTCGGCGTGGCGCTGCGCCGCGGCCACCCGGTCTACTTCGTCATCTTCTTCCGCGACCCGGAGCCGGGCCAGACCATCCTCGACATCACCCGCGCCGAGGGCCTCTTCCTCGAGCGCATCCACGAGCTGCACCCCGAGGCGCCGAAATCGGTCGTCATCGGCAATTGCCAGGGCGGCTGGGCGGTGATGATGCTCGGCGCCTCGCAGCCCGAGCTCACCGGCGCCATCGTGCTGAACGGCGCGCCGCTGTCCTACTGGGCCGGCGAGCGCGGCCGCAACCCGATGCGCTACCTCGGCGGCCTCGCCGGCGGGTCCTGGCCGGCGGCGCTGATGGCCGACCTCGGCAACGGCAAGTTCGACGGCGCCAACCTCGTCGCCAATTTCGAGAGCCTGTCGCCGGCCAATACCTGGTTCAAGAAGTACTACAACCTGTTTGCCAACGTGGAGAAGGAGACGCCGCGCTTCCTCGAATTCGAGAAGTGGTGGGGCGGCTACTTCCTGATGAACCGCGACGAGATCCGCTGGATCGTCGAGAACCTGTTCATCGGCGACAAATTCGCCCGCGGCGAGATCAGCTCCGGCGCCGGCGCCACCTTCAACATGCGCTCGGTCCGCAGCCCGGTGATCGTCTTCGCCTCGGCCGGGGACAACATCACCCCGCCCGGCCAGGCGCTGCGCTGGATCGCCGACGTCTACCGCGACGAGCGGGAAATCAAGACCCTCGGCCAGACCATCGTCTACCTGATGCACGAGGACATCGGGCATCTCGGCATCTTCGTCTCCGGCGCCGTGGCGCTGAAGGAGCATACCGAGATCGCCGAGACCCTCCAACTCATCGATAGCGTGGCGCCCGGCCTCTACGAGATGCTGATCACGACCGAGGGCGGCCGCAAGGAATGGCAGGTCGAGCTCAAGGAGCGGACCATGGCCGATATCCGCGCTCGCTCCGGTGAGGCGAAGAACGAGGCCTTCCCCGCCGTCGCCCGGATCTCGGCGCTGAACCAGTCGGTCTACGACCTCTTCGTCTCGCCGGTGGTCCGCCGCATGGCGACCGAGGAGACCGCGGAGGCGCGCCGGCAGATGAACCCGATGCGGCTGCGCCGTACCCTGGTGAGCGACAAGAATCCTGCCATGGCGCCGATCCCGGCCCTGGCCGAGGCGGCCCGCGCCAACCGCCGCCCGGCGGCGCCGACCAATCCCTTCCTCGCCTGGGAAAGGCTCTGGGCGCAGGGAATCGAGAAGAGCTTCGACCTCTACCGGGACATGCGGGACGGCTGGACCGAATATGCCTTCCACGCGGTCTATGGCGCGATGGGCACCATGGGCGTCGCCGGCGGCGACACGGCGGAGGAGGCCCCGCCGGCCCCTCCCGCGGTGGAGGGTCCCGAGGTCCGCGCCGCCCTCGGCCGCATCGCCGAGGGCGGCTATGCCGAGGCGGTCATCCGCATGATGATCCTGCTGGCCCGCGCCCGCGGCGGGGTGCGGCGGTCCCGCCTCGCCCGCTCCAATGCCCTGCTCACCACCGAGGCGCCCTTCGCGGCGATGACCCCGGCGGCGCGGCAGGCATTGATCCGGGAGCAGACCGTCATCGCCAGCATGGCCCAGGACGAGGCGCTGGCCGCCCTGCCGAAGCTGCTGCCCAAGGCCGCCGAGCGGCGCCAGGCCCTGGCCGCGGTCGAGGCGGTGGCCGGGCCGGAGGCGGAGCTGGGCGAGGCGGCGCAGGCCATGCTGGCGCAGCTCCGCACGACGCTGGCCCTCAAGCCCAGCGCCCCGGTCGCGGTCGGCTACGAGGCGGCGGCGATGCCCGACTGAGGGGAAATCCCGACCAGGGTTTCCTCCCGGCCGCAGTTGGGCCTAGGCTCGCTTCCAAGAATTCACGGGAACGGAAGGAAGCGCGCTCCATGGCAGCCGATCTGGTCATTCGTGGCGGCACCATCGTCGACGGCACCGGTGCCGCCCCCTACCCCGCCGACCTCGCAATCACCGCCGGGCTGATCAGCGCCATCGGCCCCGGCCTGCCCCCAGGCCGCGAGGAGATCGACGCCACCGGCCGTCTGGTCACCCCCGGCTTCGTCGATATCCATACCCATTACGATGGCCAGGCGATCTGGGACAGCCACCTCGCCCCCTCCGCCATCCATGGCGTCACCACGGCGGTGATGGGCAATTGCGGCGTCGGCTTCGCCCCGGTCCACCCCGGGGAGGAGATGAAGCTGATCGAGCTGATGGAGGGCGTCGAGGACATCCCCGCCCCCGTCCTCTCCCAGGGGCTGAACTTCACCTGGGAAAGCTTCTCCGAA
Source organism: Belnapia sp. AC561 (assembly GCF_979252845.1). Classification (NCBI taxonomy): domain Bacteria; kingdom Pseudomonadati; phylum Pseudomonadota; class Alphaproteobacteria; order Acetobacterales; family Roseomonadaceae; genus Belnapia; species Belnapia sp. AC561. The sequence continues at coordinate 16,375 of NZ_CEEDBP010000037.1, read as the reverse complement.
TACATGGCGGCGCTGGACGGCAAGCCGCGCGACATCGACATCTGCGCCCTGGTCCCGCATGCCGCCGTCCGGGTCTATGTCATGGGCGAGCGGGCGCTGAACCTGGAACCGGCCAACCAGGGCGACATCGCCGCCATGCGGCAGATCGTCGCCGAGGCGGTGCAGGCCGGCGCCTTCGGCTTCTCCACCAGCCGCACCATCAGCCACAAGACCCTGAAGGGCGATTCCACGCCGACCCTGCGGGCGCAGGAGGATGAGCTGACCGGCATCGCCCTGGGGCTGAAGGAGGTCGGCGCCGGCTTCCTCGAGGTCGTCTCCGACTTCAACCTGCCCGATGCCGCCACCGAATTCGCCATGCTGCGCCGCGTCGCCGAGGCCTGCGGCCGGCCGATGGTCTTCTCCCTCACCGCGCGGCACGATCGGACCGAGGTCTGGAAGGAGCTGCTGGCGCTGTCGAACCAGGCCGCCGCCGATGGGCTGCGCATCCGCCCGGTCTTCCCGCCGCGGCCGATCGGCATCCTGATGGGCCTGCTCGGCAGCCAGAACCCCTTCAGCGGCGCGCCGAGCTACAAGGCGATCGCGCATCTGCCGGTGCCGGAGCGGGTGGCGGCGATGCGCGACCCGGCGACGAAGGCGGCCATCCTCGCCGACGACCGGATCTCCGGCAGCAACTTCCCGCTGATCACCCGGCTGTCCTTCGAGCGGATGTTCCCCTTCGGCGATCCGCCGGACTACGCGCCGCACCGCGAGACCAGCGTCGCCGCCGCCGCCGCACGCGAGGGCCGCAGCCCGGAGGAGGTCGCCTACGACATGCTGCTGGCCAACGACGGCCAGGGCTTCCTGTTTTGCCCGCTGACCAACTACGCCGACTTCACCCTGGATGCCTCGGCCGAGCTGCTGCGGCACCGCAACACCATCGTCGGCCTCTCCGATGGCGGCGCCCATGTCGGCTTCATCTCCGACGGCAGCTTCCCGACCTTCCTGCTGAGCTACTGGGGCAAGCAGCGCGGCCTGCCGGTGGAGGAGCTGATCCGTCGCCAGACCAGCGACACCGCCCATGCCGCCGGCCTGCCGGACCGCGGCACCTTGAAGCCTGGGATGCGCGCCGACATCAATGTCATCGACTACGAGGCGCTGGCGCTGGACCGGCCGGGGATGCTGTACGACCTGCCGGCCGGCGGCCGCCGCCTGATGCAGCGGGCCCGCGGCTACGACGCGACCATCGTCGCCGGCCAGGTCACCTACCGCCATGGCGAGGCGACCGGCGCCCTGCCCGGCAAGCTCGTGCGCTGCAGCGCCTGATGCCGGATATCCAGCGCTTCGCCCCGCCGAAGGATGGCCGCCCCTTCCCGCCGCTCTCGGTCGCGGTGCGGCATGGAGCGACGCTCTACGTCTCGGGCATCGGCCCCTTCGCGCCGGACGGGACGCTGGCTGCCGGCGACTTCGCCGCCCAATTCGCCGAGGTGATCAAGTCCCTCCACGCCATCCTGGCGGAGGCGGGGGCCGATATCACCCAGGTGGTGAAGACCAACGTGCTGCTGACGCGGGCGGGCGACGTGCGGGAGATGAACCGGCTCTATGCCGCGGCCTTCCCCGCGGCGCATCTGCCGGCGCGGACCACCTGCGTGGTCGCGGCGCTGCCGGTGCCCGATTTCCTGCTGGAGATCGAATGCGTGGTAGCGCTCGCCTGATGCGGGCCGTCTGGTACGACCGCACCGGCCCCGCCCGCGAGGTGCTGCAATTCGGCGAACGCCCGCTGCCGGAGCCGGCGGCGGGCGAGGTCCGTGTCCGCCTCGCCGCCTCCGGCGTCAATCCCGCCGATACCTATCGCCGCGCCGGCACCAGCTACGCCAACGAATGGCCGCTGATCATCCCGAACAGCGACGGCGCCGGCGTGGTCGAGGCGCTGGGCGAGGGTGTCGATGCGGCGCTGCTCGGCCGTCGCGTCTGGCTCTACAACGCCCAGCGCGGCCGCCCCTTCGGCACCGCGGCCGAGACCACCTGCGTCCCGGTCGAATATGTCGCCGACCTGCCGGAGGGCATCTCCGACGAGGTCGGCGCCTGCCTCGGCATCCCCGCGATGACGGCGCATCGCTGCCTCTTCGCCGATGGGCCGCTGGCCGGGCTGCGGGTGCTGGTCTCCGGCGGCGGCGGCGCGGTCGGCAATTACGCGGTGCAGCTAGCGCGCTGGGGCGGCGCGGCCTGGGTCGGCGCGACGGCCAGCGGCGGCTGGAAATCCGAGGATGCCGCGGCGGCCGGGGCCGAGGCGGTCTTCGACTACCGCGCCCCGGATTGCGCCGCGCGCATCCTGGCCGCGAGCGGCGGCATCGACCGCATCGTCGAGGTGGATGTCGCCGGCAATGTCGCGCTCTGGTCCGAGGTCGTCGCGCTGAACGGCAGCGTCATCGGCTATGCCAGCCGCGGCGGCCCCTCCCCCTCCATCCCCGTCTCCGGCACCTTGATGCGGAAGAACGTCAACCTCCGCGGCGTGGTGCTGAACAGCGCCCCGCCTGCGGCGCGGCGGCAGGCGATGATGGACATCACCCGCTGGCTGCGGCAGGCCCCGCGGCTGCACCGCATCGCCGCGACCTTCCCCCTGGCCGAGACCGCCGCCGCGCATGAGGCCGTCGAATCCGGCAGCAAGCGCGGCACCGTGGTAGTGCTGCCTAGCCGCTGAGCGTCAGCCCGCCGTCGACGGTCACCGTCTGCCCCGTCACCATCGCCGCCCCCGCCAGCAGGAAGAGCATCACCTCCGCCAGGTCGTCCGGCGTGCAGCGCCGCCGCAGCAGCGCCTTGTCGATGCTGCTCGCCCGCTGCTCGTTGGTCCATTCGATCATCCAGGCGCTGTCCACCGCCCCCGGCGCCACCGCATTCACCCGCACCTCGGGCGAGAGCGCCCGGGCCAGGTTCTTGGTCAGGCTGATCACCCCCGCCTTGGTCGCGCCATAGGCCATCGAGGACCCCGGCGAATTCAGCCCGGCAATGGAGGCGGTATTCACCACCGCGCCGCCCGATGCCTTCAGCGCCCCGGCGGCCGCCTTGGTGCAGCGGAAGACGCCGATCAGGTTCACCTGCAGCAGCGTCTCCCACAGCTCCTCGGTGATGCGGTGGAGGTCCTGGCTCGGGATGGCGCTGCGGCTGCCCGGCGTGCCGGCGTTGTTGGCCAGGAAGTCGAGCCGGCCGAGGTCGGCGACGGCCTGCTCCACCATGCGCACGCAATCCTCGGCATCGCCGACGTTGCCGGGGGCGCCGATGACGTCGAAGCCCTCGCCGCAGAGCTTCGCCACCTGCTCCGGACCGCGCGGGTCGTCGGCCAGGTGGTTGATCGCCACCCTGGCGCCATTGCGCGCGAGTTGCGTCACCAGCGCCAGGCCGATGCCGGAGGCGCCGCCGGTGACGAGGGCGGTCTTGCCGCCGAGGTCGTAGCGGATCATTCCGCGCGCTCCAGCCCGGCCATGGTGCCGATCTCCCGCATCGCCTGCTTCAGCGCGATCAGCCGGCGGTCGCGCGCCTCGAAGAGCGCCGCGGGCTCCTGCGGCCAGTCGTAGTAGCCGGCGCCGGCCAGCACGCCGGTGCGGCCTTCCGCCACCAACTTGTCCAGCACGTCGCTGCGGCCGCGCACCGGCGGCGGCGCGTAGCTCTTGTTCGAGAGGATGGACTGCGACAGCGCCAGCCCGGTGAAATCCGCCTTGGCGAAGACGCCGAGGATCGGCAGCCGCAGCGCCAGCCCGTGGATGATGGCGGCATCGATCTCGGGCGCCGTCGCCACCCCCTGGTCCAGCAGCGACTGCACCTCGAGCCCGATCGCCGCCTGGATGCGGTTGGCGACATAGCCGGGGACGAATTTCTTCAGGCCCAGCGGCTGCTTGCCCATGGCCCGCAGCATGCCCATCACCCCCTCGAAGGCGGCCGGCTCGCAGTGCGGGCCGGGGATGACATCGACCAGGTCGACCAGGTAGGGCGGCGTGTACCAATGGGCGATCAGCGCCTTGGCCTGTCGCGCTTCCGGGATCAGCGGGAAGACGTCGAGGTGGCTGGTGTTGCTGGCGATCACCGCATCCGGCGGGGCCAGGGCATCGAGCTGCTCAAACAGCGCACGCTTGGCCTCCGACGTCTCGATGATCGCCTCGACGATCAGCTCCGCCCCGTCCACCGCCTCGGCCAGCGCGGCATGGCGTGTCACGGATTGCGCGAGATGCGCCGAGGTCCAGTCGGCCGGCGCCTCGCCGCCCGCGACCAGCGTGGCGAGGGCCTTCTCCATCAGCCCCTGGGCGCGGCCGAGCGTCGCCTCGTTGCTGTCGGTCAGCCGCACCTGATGGCCGCCGAGGGCGAAGACCAGGGCCAGGGCATGGCCCATGGTGCCGGCGCCGATAACCGCTACGCGTGACATGGCTTATCCTTCCTCTGTGCTGCCGGGCATCGGCGGGGGGCGCTCACGCCAGCTTGTCGGCGCCGTTGATCCCCAGCGCCTCCAGCACGCGGGAGACGCAATTGTAGCCGGCGATGGTCACCACCAGCTCGACCAGCTCGCGCTCCGGCAGCACCGCGCGGGCGGCGGCGAAGACCTCCTCCGGCACATGCACATGCTTGGTCATCGCATCGCAGAGCGCCAGCGCCGCGCGCTCCGTCGCATCGAAGGCATCCGAGGCGGACCAGTCCGGTAGCGCATCAAGCTGCGCCTGGGTCGCGCCTTCCTGCAGGGCGATCGGCGCATGCGCGGCCCATTCGTAGTCGGCGCCGTTGATCGCCGCGACCTGGCACATCGCCATCTCCCGCAGCTTGCCGGAGAGCGCGGTCTTCCAGCGCACCGCGTCGTACATCTCGATCCAGCCCATCGCCACCGGCGGGCTATGCAGCAGCATCCGGTGCAGGTGGCCGAGCTTCTTGCGGCTGGCGACGATATGCGCCGCCGCCTCCGCATGCTCGGGCGCCGCCGGATCGGCATAGGGGATTCGGGCCATGGAATTTCTCTCCCGCGCTTGTGGTCTGCGCTGCGGTGGCGATACTGCCGCGAGAACGGAGGAAACAGAATGGCCGATCTGCTGATCCAGCCCGGGCGTGGCGCCGGGGCGAAGTACCAGAACATCGAGGACGCCGGGGATACCTGGCACTGGCTCGAGAAGCCGCCGGCCGATGCGACGGATGGCATCCCCTATGCCTTCATCGCCTCGCTCGGCGACGTCAGCCGCCCGGCGCCCTTCCTCTATACCGTCGAGCTCGACATCGCCGAGGCCGACCTGCCGGCGATCTACGAATGGTACGAGAAGGAGCACCTGCCGATGCTCACCTCCTGCCCCGGCTGCATCGGTGGCACCCGCTACCGCCGGCTCGACGGCGGCGCGCCGAACCTGCTGGCCGCCTACCGCTTCGAGCGGCCGGAGGTGAACGAGACCCCGGGATGGATCACCGCCCGCAGCACCCCCTGGACCGAGCGGGTACGGCCGATGTTCCGCACCTCCCGCCGCTACGTCCGCCGCCTGGTCGGGTAATCGTTGCGGCCGGGCGCGGCCATTCGCTAGCCTCCCCCATGGTACCCGCGGCAACACGCGGGGCCGTGGGAGAGGAAACGTCATGAAGCGGAGAATGCCGCGGCTGGCCGCCCGCGCGCCAGCGCTGGTGCTCGCCATTGCGGCCGGGCTGCTGCTGGCCTGCATGCCGGCGGCCAGGGCCCAGATCCAGCTCGTCATCCCCTGGCCCGCCGGCGGCGGCACCGACATCATCGGCCGCCTGATCCAGCCGGTGATGGCGGAGGAGCTGGGCGGCCAGCTCCTCATCCGCAACGTCGGCGGCGCGACCGGCACCATCGGCACGGCGGAGGTGATCCGCTCCAGGCCGGATGGCACGGCGCTGCTGCTGACCTCGATGGCCGCCGTCGCCATCCAGCCGAGCTTCCGCGCCAATGCGCCCTACCAAGCCAGCCAGCTCGCCCCGGTCTGCCTGATCGCCGAGGCGCCGGCGACGCTGATGACGCCGAAGGACAGCGGCATCCGCAGCATCGCCGATATTGCGGCGCGCGCCCGGGCGAACCCCGGCCAGGTGCCCTATGCCTCCGGCGGCGTCGGCGGGCTCGGCCATCTGGCGATGACGGCGCTGACCCGCGCGCTTGGGATCGAGATGAACCACATCCCCTTCCGCGGCTCCGGCGACAGCATCCTGGCGATGCAGCAGGGCACGGTGCAGATGCTGACGGCGGAAGCCAACCTCGTGCAGCAATACGGCATGCACGCCATCGCCGTCTTCGCCGAGCGCCGCAGCCCGGATACGCCCGATGCGCCCACCCTGCGGGAGCAGGGCCACGACCTGGTCTTCCCGCTCTGGACCGGGCTGTTTGCCCCCGCCGGCACGCCGGAGGCGACGCTGGACCGGCTGGACGGCGTCTGCAGCCGCACCCTGCGGACACCCTCGGTGGTGGAGGGCATGACCCGCGCCTCCCACCCCATCCGCTACCTCGGCCGGCGCGACTTCACCGCCTATGTCCAGGCCGAGACGGTGAAGTACGCGGCGCTGATCCGCGCCTCCGGCCTGCGTCAGGCCGACTAGACGTAGCCCAGCCGCCGGTCGCGCGCGGCGGCTTCCGGCGTCCGCCGTGCCGGGTCGCCGAAGCCGCCGCCGCCCGAGGTCTCCAGCCGGATGCGGTCGCCCTGCTGCAGCGGCACGTTGTCCGACTTCGGCGGCATCGGGCTTTCGGCGCCGTCACGGACCAGCACCAGCCGCCCCACCGCGGCAGGACCGCCGCCCGCCAGCCCGTAGGGCGCATGGACGAAGCGGTCCATGTTGGCAGTGAAGAAGCAGCGCGGGCTGTCGATCCGCCATTCCCGCGCCAGGCCGAGGCCGCCGCGCCGCATCCCCTCGCCGCCGGAGCCCGCCAGCAGTTCGTAGCGGGTGATGGTCAGCGGCGCCTGGGCCTCGATCATCTCGATCGGGATATTGCTGTTGTTGTGCATGCCCGACGACAGCGCATTGACGCCGTCCTTCCTCGGATGCGCCCCGGTGCCGCCGATTTCGATCTCGACCAGGACCTCCCGCTTGGCATCGGCGGCCACGGTCTGGAAGGTGCAGACATAGCTGTTGCCGTAGTAGGCGGCGGGGATGCGGTCCGGCACCGCCTGGTGCAGCGCGCCGAACATGGCGTTCAGCAGCCGGTGCGTCACCGCGATCCGGTGCACCACCGGCGCCGGATGCCGGGCATTCACCACGGAGCCTTCCGGCGCGAAGGTGGAGATCGGCCGGTAACAGCCGGCATTGGCGGCGAAGGGCTCGTCGCAGGCGCACATCACCGCGAACATCACCGCCGCATTGCTGCTGGCGAGCGTCGCATTGGTCGGGCCCTGCACCTGCGGCGAGCAGCCGGACATGTCGACGCTGATGCTATCGCCGGCGATGGTGACCGCGACATGCAGCTTGATCGGCTTGTCGAGGTCGATCCCGTCGTCATCCAGCCAATCGGTGAACTCATAGGTGCCATCCGGCATCCGCCCGATCGCCGCGCGCATCGCCGCCTCGCTCATGTCGAGGATGCGGGCGCCCGCCTCGATCATGCCATCGGCACCGTAGCGCGTCGCCAGCCGGCGCAGCGCCGCCGCACCCACCTCCAGTGACGCGATCTGGCTCTGCAGGTCGCCCAGCAGCAGGTCGGGCTTGCGGATGTTCTGCCGGATCATCGCCCAGACGCCCTCGTTGCGGACGCCCTTCTCGATCAGCTTCACCGGGGGGATGCGCAACCCCTCCTGGAAGATCTCGATCGCCTTGGCGGCATAGCTGCCGGCCACCAGCCCGCCGACGTCGATGTGGTGGCAGAGGGTGCCGACGAAGGCGATCCGCCGCCCCTCGTGGAAGACCGGCTTGAAGGCGGTGATGTCCGGCAGGTGCTGGCCGCCGCAATAGGGGTCGTTGGAGATGACGACGTCATCCGGGCCCCAGTCGTCGACATCCACCCACTTGTCCAGCAGCTCCCGCAGGAAGTGGGACATGCTGTTGAGGTGGCTCGGGATGCGGGCGGATTGCGCGAGGTTGTTGCCCTCGGCATCGAAGACGGCGGTCGAGTAGTCCAGCAGCTCCCGCACGATGGTGCTGCGGCTGGTGCGCCAGACGGTGACGTCCATCTCGGCGGCGGCGGCGGTCAGCGCGTTGCGGATGACCTCGATCTCGATGGGTCCCAAACTCATGGCGTGGTCCTCGCGATCAGCGCGCCGGCGGCGCCCAGCCGGGCGGTCCAGCCGCGGCTGATGTAATGGGTGGCGAAGGGCTCCTCGACGATGGCGGGGCCGGTGATGATATCCTCCGGCGGCAGCGCCTCCCGGTCCCAGACCGGGATGTCGCGCCAGGCGCCCTCCTCGAAGACCCGGCGGGTGCCCTTCAGCGCCGGCCGCGCCGCCGGCATCGGCTCCGCCGCATCGGGCTTCGGCAGCAGGCCGGTGGCGATGACGCGGAGGGTGACGATCTCCACCGCCTCGCGCGGGTCGGAATAGCTGAAGCGCTGCTGGTGCATCGCGTGGAAGCGGCCGAGCAGGGTCTCCAGCGTCTCGGCGTCCGGCGTGGCCACGTCGCCCCAGGGCACCAGCAGCTCGAAGGCCTGGCCGTGGTAGCGCATGTCGACCGCGACCTCGATCTGCCGCGCCCCCGCCGCCACGCCATCGGCGGCCAGCCGCGCATCCGCCGTCGCGCGCAGCTCGGCCAGCAGCGTGCCGACTTCCGCCAGGCTTGCCGGCACCGCCGGCATGACACGGGACCGCGCGATATCCTGCACCAGGTCGCTGTAGAGGATGCCGTAGGCCGAGAGCGTCCCCGGCTCACGCGGGAAGATCACCTCGGCGATGCCCATCTCGGCGGCCACGTCGGTCGCATGCAACCCGCCGGCCCCGCCGAAGGAGAGCATGGAGAATTCGCGCGGATCGAGCCCCTTCTCGAAGAGCGAGAGCCGCACCGCGGCGCCGAGATTGGCGTTGGTGACGGTCAGCATGCCCTGCGCCGCCTGCTCGACGCCGAGGCCCAGCGGCCCGCCGACCTTGCCCGCGATCGCCGCCCGCGTCGCCGGCATGTCGAGCTTCATCGCCCCGCCGAGGAAGTAGTCGGGGTCCAGCCGGCCGAGCGCCAGGTTGGCATCCGTCACCGTCGGCTCCACCCCGCCGCGCCCATAGGCGACCGGCCCGGGCCGGGCCCCGGCGCTGCGCGGCCCGACCATCAGCCGCCCGCCATGGTCGACGCTGGCGATCGACCCACCGCCGGCGCCGATGGTCCGCATCTCCACCATGGGCAGGCGCACCGGCAGCCGGTCGATCTCGCCCTGGGTGATGACCGAGACGCGGCCGCCCTGCACGACCGAGACATCGAAGCTGGTCCCGCCCATGTCGACCGCGACGAGGTTGGGCCGGTCCAGCAACTGCGCGATCCGCCCCGCGGCCAGGGCGCCGCCGGATGGCCCCGAGAGCAGCAGCCGCGCCGGCTGCTCCGCCGCCGTCCGCAGGCTGCACACGCCGCCGTTGGACTGCACCAGGAAGACCAGCGGCCGGAACCCACCCTCGCCGAGCCGTGCTTCCAGGCGGTCCAGATAAGCCTTCACCACCGGCACCAGCAGCGCGTTCAGCACCGTGGTGCTGGACCGCTCGTATTCCCGGATCTCCGGGCTGACCTCGGAGGAGAGCGAGACCGGCAGCCCCGGCCGCGCCGCCTTCAGCAGGGCCTTCAGCCGCTGCTCATGCGCCGGGTTGACGTAGCTGTGCAGCAGGCAGACGGCGACGGCCTCCGCCCCCAGAGCATCCAGCCGCTCCAGCAGCGCCGGCATCGCCGCCTCATCGAGCGCCGTCTCGACGCTGCCATCCGCCCGCATCCGCTCCGCCACGCCGAGGCGGCGGTCACGCTCCACCAGGCAGGGAAACGGATCGGGGTCGACGGCATATAGCTCCCGCCGCACATGCCGGGTGATCTCCAGCACATCCTCGAAGCCCGCCGTCGTCAGCAGCACGCCGCGGGCGAGTTTACGTTCGAGCACCGCATTGGTGGCGATGGTGGTGCCATGCAGCAGCAGCCCGACCTGATCGAGCGCGAAGCCGAAGCGCCCGGCCGCCTCCCCGACGCCGCGCAGCAACCCGATGGAGGGGTCCTCCGGCGTCGTCGGCGTCTTCCAGGCGCGCACCGCGCCGTCGCGGGCATCCATGATCTGCAGGTCGGTGAAGGTGCCGCCGATGTCGACGGCGATGCGGATGGGCTTCTCCGTCATTGCATCACCCGCGGCAGCCACAATGCGATATCCGGCCAGATCATCATCAGTACCACCGCGAAAAGATAGGCGCCGAGGAAGGGCATCACCCCGGCGAAGACATCCGTGATCGGCCCTGGCTTGGGCCGCATGCCCTGCAGCACGTACATCACCGTGCCATCCGGCGGGCTGATCTGGGCGATCTCGACCAGCATGGTCACCATCACCCCGAACCAGATGGGATCGTAGCCGAGCGCCGTGACGACGGGGAAGACCACCGGCACGGTGGTGATGATCATGGAGAAGCCCTCCATGAAGGTGCCGAGCGCGAGGTAGAGCGCCAGGATGCAGGCCATGATGGCCCAGGGCGGCAGCGGCAGCCCGCCGATGAAGCCGGCCAGGGCCTGCGGCACGTTGATCGCCGTCAGCAGGTAGTTCAGCAGGTAGGCGCCGAAGATGATCAGGCCGAGCAGCGCGGTGTTGCGCGCCGTGGCCTCCGCGCTGGCATTCAGCAGGCGGAAGCTGAGCTTGCCCTCGACCGCGGCGAAGAAGGCGGCGCCAACGACGCCGAGCGCCGCCGCCTCGGTCGGGGTGGCGAAGCCGGCATAGATCGAGCCGAGGACCAGCAGCATCAGCAGCAGGGTCGGCACCAGGTCGACCAGCGCCTTCAGCTTCAGGACCAGCGGCAGCCGCTCCGGCTTCGGCAGCGGATGCCGCAGCCCATGCGCCATGATCACCAGGATGAAGAGCCCGGTCACCAGGATGCTCGGCAGCAGCGCCGCGATGTACAGCGCGCCGACCGAGGTCTCGGTGATCAGCCCGTAGATGATGAAGGTGATCCCCGGCGGGATCAGGTTGCCCAGCGCCCCGCCGGCGGCGAGCGAGCCCAGCACCATCCGCTGGCTATAGGCGCTGTTGTTGAAATAGGGCAGCGCGACGGATCCCATCGTCGCCGCGGTGGCGACCGAAGACCCGGAGATGGCGGAGAAGACCGCGCAGGAGACGATGTTGGTATGCAGCAGGCCGCCCGGCAGCCGGTTCAGCCAGACGTTCAGCGCCCGGTACAGCCGGTCGGACAGCCCCGCCCGCAGCAGGATCTCCCCCATCAGCAGGAACAGCGGCACCGCGACGAGCACGAAGTTCGACGACGGCCCCCAGAGCGTCTGCCCGGCGAAGGCCCACCAGGGCCGGTCGGAGAAGGTCAGCCCGATCAGCACGCCGAGCAGCCCGAGCACCGCGGCGATATAGACGCCGGCGCCGAAGAAGACGAGGAAGGCGCCGGTCAGCGCCAATATCTCGACCACCGGCACCGCCTGGCCGCCATTGGCCGCGGCGAAGACCGCCCCCGCCAGCAGCAGCAGCAGGAAGACAACCGCGATCATGCCGCGGGGCTCCGCGCCATCTCGACCGCTTCCAGCGCCTCCGCCGTCTCGTCCTCCAGGGTGCGGGAGCCGAGCAACCGGTCCAGCTCCTCCGGCCGCCCGGCCAGCAGGGAAAGCGCACCTTCCAGCAGCAGCACCGCGATCATCCCGCAGAAGGCGATGATGCCGAAGGCCCAGAGCCCCTGCGGCAGCACCAGCGGCACCCGCAGCGCGCTGTTGTCATGCGCGTCGAACAGCAGGCTCTCATCCACCAGCCCCCAGGCGGCCCAGGCGCAGAAGGCAGCGAAGCCGCCGAGCAGCAGCAGCGCCAGCAGGTGCAGCCAGGCCCGCAGCCGCAGCGGCAGCCGGTTGACCCAGACATCGACGCGGATATGCGCCCGCCGCGCCAGGGTATGCGCCAGCGCCCAGGCGATGCCGCCGGCCAGCATGTAGCCGGTGACCTCCACCGTGGCGGTGGAGGAGACCCCGAAGACGCTGCGGCCGATGATGTCGGCGGTGATGAAAAGGGCGCAGGCGACGTAGTTCCAGCCGGCGAGAGTGGCCATGACGGCGGCGACCGCGGCAACCCGCTGGCGGAGGCTCCGCGCCGCCTGCAATGCCCCGCTCACCCGCCGGCGCGCACGCCGGCGATCGGCGCGATCACCTGGTTGAACACCTCTCCGCAGCGCGCGCCGCAGCGGCGGACGAAGCCGGGCAGCACCGTCTTCTCCAGGATCTCGCGCAGCGCCGCGCGGTCGGCCGGGGTCGCCGGCACCTCGGTCATCGGCCGGGTGGACAACGTATGGATCCTGCAGGCCGCGGCATTGCCGATGGCGCAGTCGAGCCCGTCGCGCGTCGCCGCATCGCCGAGCTCCCACTGCTTGTCGCTCATCTCGCGGAAAGTGCCCTCCATGAAGCTGCGCACCGCCGGGTCCAGGCGGTTCCACCAGGCGACATTCACCATGTACCCCGCCAGCGCCCAGGAGACCGGCAGGTTGGAGATATGCGTCGTCACCTCCGGCCAGCGCGCCGCAACGCCGCTGCCGGTGCCGGTGATGGCGCAATCGACCACGCCGCGCTCCAGCGCCGAATAGACCTCGGGGAAGCCGATCGAGACCGGCTGGGCACCGAAGGCCCCGAAGAAATCGACCAGCGAGTTGCCGAAGGTGCGGATCTTGCGGCCGCGCAGGTCGGCGAAGCTGGCGAAGGGCGCGCGGCAGTACACCACCTGCGCCGGGAAGGGATAGATGATCATCAGCCGGGCGCCGAAGCGCTCGAGGTCGCGGTTCACCACCGGCATCATGGCCTCGGCGATGCGCTTCGCGGTGCCGATGTCGGGCGCGAGGCCGGCGAGGTCGACGCCGTCGAGGATCGGCACGTCGCCCGAGAGCGTGCTCAGCGTGCTGGCGCCGATATCCGCCTGACCGGAGCGCACCAGCCGCACCAGCTCGGTGCCGCTGAGGTTGCGCTCGGCATGCGAGGAGAGCTGCACCTCGATCCGCCCGCCGCTGCGTGCCGCCACCTGCTCCAGCAGGTAGGGCACGTCGACGCGGGTCATCTGCGGCTGGGTCGGCAGCGGCTGGGTGACGGCGACGATGCTCACCTTGGGCCCGGCGGGCAGGCTCGCCGGCATCTGCGCCATGGCCGGGCACGTAAGGCCGAGCGCCGCCGCGGCGCCGAGCAGCAATTGTCTCATCATGCGGAAGCCTCTCCCCCAATCGATGGTGCCGGTGATCCCGGCCGGCAGCATGGCACGCGCGCCAGGGCCGTCCACTGCCCGCGCGGCGGCAATCGGTGCCGCGGGGCAGCCGCTGCACAAGCCCGGGTCAGCCGCGCCCAGCCCTTGGGCAGGCGGGCCCGGCGGCGCGAGGGTTCTGGTGGCGCGAGGGTTCCGGCGGCGCGAGGGTTCTGGCGGCCGGGGGCCTTGGCGGCCGGCGGCCGCGTGCTAGCCTCGGCGCGGACGGGATCGGGATGGGCGGATGCGGGGTGGATTGCGGCGGCGGGCATTGCCGGCGGCGGGGCTCGGCCTCCTCGCGGGACAGGCAGGGGCCCAGGCCTATCCCACCCGGCCGATCCGGCTGATCGTGCCCTTCCCGCCCGGCGGCGGCGTGGACCTGACGGCGCGGCTGCTGGCGGAACCGCTCGGCCAGGCGCTGGGCCAGACGGTGGTGGTCGAAAATCGTGGTGGCGCCGGCGGCATCCTCGGGGTGGAGGCCATGTCGCATGCCCAGCCCGATGGCCATGTGCTGAGCCTGACCGGCGCCGGCACCACCACCGCCGGGCCGCACCTCCGCCCGCTGCCCTATGATGCCATGGGCCTCGGCCATATCACCCGCCTCGTGCGGATGCCCTTCATCATCGCCGTGGCCAATCGGCTGCCGGCCCGCACCCTGGCGGAGTTCATGGCGCTCGGCCGCAGCGGGGAGATCCGCTGGGCCTCGGGCGGGATCGGCACCAGCCAGCACCTGGCGGGGGAGCTGTTCCGGCAGATGTCCGGCCTCGCCATGGTGCACGTGCCCTATCGCGGTACCGGGCCGGCCCTGAACGACCTCGCCGCCGGGGTGGTCGACGCCTATTTCGGCGATCCGGCGACGCTGAGCCTGATCAACGGCGGCCAGGCCCGGGCCATGGCGGTGACGGCACCGGAGCGCTGGCCGCTGCTGCCGGCGACGCCGGCGGCGGCCGAGGCGGTGCCGGGCTATGCCGCCGAGAACTGGTATGGCCTCGCCGCCCCGCCCGGCACGCCGGCGCCGGTGCTCGACCTGCTCTCGGCGACGGTGCAGAAGGTGATGGCGGAGCCGGCGACCATGGCGCGCTTCGATGCGGCGGGGCTGCATCCGGCGACCCTGTCCATCGCCGCCTACCGCGACTTCCTGCGGCGGGATACCGAGACCTGGGGCCGCGTCGTGCGGGCCGGCAACATCCGGGTGGATAGCGATTGAACATGCTCAGACTGGCGGTCGATATCGGCGGCACCTTCACCGACCTGGTGCTGGAGGAGGATGGGCGAAGCTGGTCCACCAAGCTGCTCACCACCCCGGCCGCGCCGGAGGCCGCGGTGCTGGATGGCACCGCGCGCATCCTGGCGCTGGCCGGGCGTGCCCCGCGTGACCTCGGCCTGGTCGTCCACGGCACCACGCTGGCGACCAATGCGCTGATCGAGCGCAAGGGCGCCCGCACCGCGCTGGTGACGACGCAGGGCTTCCGCGATTCCATCGAGATCGCCTGGGAGCACCGCTTCGAGCAATACGACATCCACATGGAACGGCCGGAGCCGCTGGTGCCCCGCCCCTGGCGCCGCGGCGTGCCGGAGCGCGTCGCCGCCGACGGCGCGGTGCTGCTGCCGCTGGACGAGGCGGCGCTGCGCGGCATCGCCGCCGACTTCCGCGCCGCGAACATCGAGGCGGTCGCCGTCTGCTTCCTGCACAGCTTCACCCACGAAGCCCATGAGCGCCGCGCCGGCGAAATCCTCGCCGAGGAGCTGCCCGGCGTCGCCGTCTCCCTCTCCTGCGAGGTGGCGCCCGAGATCCGCGAATACGAGCGCGCCTCCACCACCATCGCCAATGCCTATGTCCAGCCGCTGATGGCCGGCTACATCGGCCGGCTGGAGAGCGGGCTGCGGGACGCCGGGATCGCCGCCCCGCTGCTGCTGATGATGTCCTCCGGCGGCGTCACCACGGTCGAGACCGCCCGGCGCTTCCCCGTGCGGCTGGTCGAGAGCGGCCCGGCCGGCGGCGCCATCCTGGCCCAGGCGGTCGCGGCCGAATGCGGCATCACCCGCGGCGTCGCCTTCGACATGGGCGGCACCACCGCCAAGCTCACCCTGCTCGACGACCTCGAGCTCCAGCGCTCCCGCCAGTTCGAGGTGGCGCGCGCCTATCGCTTCGTCCAGGGCAGCGGCATCCCGGTCCGCATCCCGGTGATCGAGCTGGTCGAGATCGGCGCCGGCGGCGGCTCCATCGCCCGGCTCGACGCGCTGGGCCGCATCCAGGTCGGCCCGGACAGCGCCGGCAGCGTCCCCGGCCCGGCCTGCTACGGCAATGGCGGCACCGAGCCCACCGTCACCGACGCCGATGCGGCGCTCGGCCGGCTCGACCCCGCGCGCTTCGCCGGCGGCTCCATCCCGCTCCACATCGACCGGGCCGAGGGGGCACTCGCCGGCATCGCCGCCGCCCTCGGCAGCGATGCCGCGGGGGCCGCGGCCGGCGTCGCCGAGATCGTGGACGAGACCATGGCCAGCGCCGCCCGCGTCCACGCCGTGGAGAACGGCAAGGATACCGCCGAGCGCACGCTGATCGCCTTCGGCGGCGCGGCGCCGCTGCATGCGGCGCGGCTGGCGCGGAAGCTCGGCATGGCCCGCGTCGTGGTGCCGGTCGGCGCCGGCGTCGGCTCGGCCTACGGCTTCCTCCGCGCCCCCATCGCCTATGAGGTCGTCCGCACCCGCCACATGCGGCTCGACGGCTTCGATCCGGCGCTGCTGGAGGCGCTTTTCGCCGCCATGCGGGCCGAGGCCGAGGGCGTCGTCCGCCTCGGCGCCCCGGCCGAGACGCTGGTCGAGACCCGCACCGCCTTCATGCGCTACCGCGGCCAGGGCCACGAGATCGCCGTGCCGCTTCCGGCCGAGGGCTTCGACCCCGCCTCCCTCCGCGCCGGCTTCGACACCGCCTATGCCGCGCTGTTCGGCCGCACCATCCCCCGGCTGGAGGTGGAGGCGCTGACCTGGACCCTGGCGCTCGCCACCAGCCGCCCGCTGCCGCAACCCGCCCCGCCGGCCGGTCGCCGGGTCCAGCAGCGGGCGCCAGGCGGCGGGCGGCGGGGC
>NZ_CEEDBP010000036.1:0-66630 GCF_979252845.1 Belnapia sp. AC561 | reverse complement strand
GCCGTCATGTTGGTGTCGTCTGTCATGCCCACGACATCGGCCAAAACCAGCCATCATCTCAAGGCGGGAAACAGCTGACGGTTACCCTCGGCATTGGCTGCGGCCTGCTCCATGGTCTCGCCCGACGAGGTGCAGCCGTCGAGGTCGGGGAAGTGCACGCCGAACCCGGTCGAGGATTTTTCGAGAATAGCAGGGTAGTATCGAGCGGCCATGGTTACTCCCAAGTGTGTATTTTGTTTGGCTTGGCGGCGCCGAATGCGGCGGCGAGAGGTCAGGCACGATAACGGCGCCAACATGACTTCCTCCGGTCTAATCTGGAGGTTATCCGCCGTTTTTCCGAAATGGTGGCGCATCCCTCCGGCCGCTTGAGCGTCGACGGAATCCGTCCGCTAACCGCCCGATGATGAGGGCGGCATGGTTTGTCCATTGTCCGGCTCAGCTTGCCCGCCGGTCTGCGCCGGCACCCATACCATCGGCGGCGTCTCCACCGCGGTGGCCGGTGGCATCGTGCCCGCTCCCGCGATCAACCCTGCCTGTATAGAGATGCCAAGCTGAAGTCCCACTGAAGCCCTGCCGTTATCCAAAACTGTGGATAACGGCAGCAAAGCCTTGCGCGCCCGGAGAGGTTCGAACTCCCAACCCCCAGATTCGAAGTCTGGTGCTCTATCCAGTTGAGCTACGGGCGCCGGCAGCGTGCTTGCCGCAGTTGCCGGCGGCCGGCAAGCCGCGCTCACCAGCGGGCGAAGAGTCCCAGCACCGGCCCGGCTATCGCGTTCCAGCTTTCGGCGCAGGCGATGCCGCAGCGCCGCGCCCATCCCGGCAGCACGGCGGAGACAAAAAGTTGGCGGACGGCCGCGCGGCTGGCCGCAGTCTCCGGCACCAGTGCCAGGGTGCCCCGCTCCGCCACCGGGCAGGGCGGTTGGCCCAGGGCGCAGGCCAGGCCCAGTGTCCTTTCCTCCTCCGCCACCCGCCACATCTCGGTCTCGAAATCCGCCAGCCCGCGGCGCAGCACGGCCTGGACCGCCGGCGGCAGGGCCGTCCAGCCGGCCTTGTGGGTGGTGAGGAAGGACATGGCCCAGCCGAGCGGCACCGGCGAGATATGCGTCGTCAGCCGATGCAGCCCGAGCCCCTGGCCCGGCAGGGCACCGGTCACCGCGCAGTCCAGCCGCTCTTCCCGAAATGCCGCCAGCAGTCGATCGAAGGCCACCACCAGCGGCTGTGCCCCGAGCGCCACGATCAGATCCGACTGGTTGACCGAGGCGACCCGCACCCGCCGCCCGGCCAAGTCCATCAGGCTGACGAAGGGCCGGTTGCAGAACATCACCTGCGGCGGCCGGACGAAAGTGGCCAGCACCTCGATCCCGTAGCGCTCGGCCAGGATGGCGTCGATCCGCGGCTGCCAGATGGTCAGGGCGCGGCGCAGGCTCACCAGGTCGTCCGCCAACAGGGGCAGGTCCGTTGCCGCCAGTTCCGGCTCGGTCAGCGCCACCGCATTGGCCTCGAGGGAGCCGAAGAGCACCACGCCGCTGCGCATCACCGCCAGCATATGCTCCGGGTCCAGGCCGGCACGGCTGAAGGAGATAATGCTGGGCAGCAGGCGGCCGCCGGTCAGGGCGGGTACGCGCTCGCTCCAGAAGGGAACCTCGTGCTGCTCGTATTGCCGGACCCCGGCGAAGCCGCTGATGACCCGGACGCGGATCGGCTCGGCCGTCGAAGAAGCGTCCTGGACCTGAGCTTGGGCGGGGTTGCCGATACCCAGCACCAGCAGCATCAGCCAGCCCGGCAGCAGGCCGCGATACCGCCCAAGCCCAACCATCGCACACCCTCCGGACCAGCCCATCTGGGTGCAGAATAAGCCTGGGACGCGACGTGGCCGCACGAGATTTTTACCGGACGGTTCCTAGACGGTTGCCGGATTGGCGGGCGGGGACAATGGCGTCAATGCCTGCCGCCACCCAGTGGCGCGTCATGCCCCCTTCCGCAGCGGCCGTACGAAGCGAGCGCCCGTCTCGGTGAATCCAGTTGCCAGGCAGAAGTCGCCGAGCACAGGCGCCTCTGCCGGCGCCAGCAACTCCAGCATGCCGCATCCCGCGCTGCGGGCCGCCTGCGCGGCGGCCTTCAGCAGCAGCCGGCCGATCCCGCGCCGCCGGTCCTCCGGCCGCACCAGCAGGGTGGTGACCTGGGCGATGGGCTGCGCCGCGTCGAGGCTGCGGTACCAATGCAGGATGACGAGCCCGGCGGGAGGGCCCCAGTCGACGGCGATGAGGGCGGCGCCCGGCCCTTGCTGCAAGGCTGCCAGCCGCTCCGCCAGCAGGCGCGGGTCGAGGCCGCCGCCCAGCAGGTCCGCCAAGCCGGCAGCCTCGGCCGGGCTGGCGGCGCGGATTTCCAGGCCATGGCGCGATGTCACCGGGTCCCTCCCCTTTCCCTGCCCGAGTGCTGGCCACCATTCATCCGGTGGATGCAGCCTATCCGGGCTTAGGCGTGGCGTCCCGGCCGGGAGAGGACGATCTTCCGCGGCACGGACGGGTCGCCCCCGGGTGCAAACCCCAGGGACCATCGCCACAGCAGGAGACCAGTACCATGAACCGCCTCGCCATCGGCACCGAGCAACTTAGCGATGCCGCCACCTATGCCTTCGCCCTGGCCTATTTCACCAGCTTCGTCGTGGCCATCGAGCTGGCGCTGAACAAGCTGGTCTATTGAGGCCAGCCGCCGCGGGGCCGGCCCCGGCCTGGACCTGGCGCGGCGTTATCCCTGCGAGACCTCATCCGTGATCACCTGGAACTCGACCAGAGTGCTTGGGCCGAAGGTGGTACTGATCGCCACATCGGCGGCATCCCGGCCACGCGCCATCAGCACCCGGCCGATGCGCGGACGGTTGTGCCGGGCGTCGAAGGTGTACCAGCCGCCTTCGAGATAGACCTCGAACCAGGCGGACCAGTCCATCGGGTCAGGCACGGCGGGCACGCCAATATCGCCGAGATAGCCGGTGCAGTAGCGCGCCGGGATATTCATGCAGCGGCAGAGCGTCACCGCAAGATGGGTGAAGTCGCGGCAGACGCCGACCTGTTCCTGGTAGCCCTCTGACGCGGTGCGGGTATTGCGCGCGCGCTGGTAGTCGAAGCGGATCCGGTTGTTGACGAAGTCGCAGATCGCCTGCACGCGGGGCCAGCCCATCGGGGTATTGCCAAAGGTCTGCCAGGCGATGTCGGACAGCACCTCGGTATCGCAGTAGCGGCTAGCCAGCAGGAAAACGAGGGCGTCGTCCGGCACCGCAGCCACGGCCATCTGGCGGGCATGGGGCGCCACCACATCCGGCAGGCCGCTGTCGCGGATCACCGCATCCGCGGTCAGCGTGTAGCGGCCGGCCGGGGCGGAGATGCGCTGGCAGGTATTGCCGAAGCCGTCAGTGTAGAAATGCACCGGCAGGAAGGGGGTGACGACGACGCCATCGGGGCTCAGCAGATCCGCCGTACGGCTCGGATGCACGTTCAGCAGGAAGACCGCATCGGTCTGCATCGGGAAATCATAGGTGAGTTTATAGCCAATTCGGATAAGCATGCCTCGGTTCCAACCAGATTGGGCTTCGCAACGTTGGAATTGCGCAGATGTTGCACAGATGCGCCCGCAAAATTTGACCGCCTTCCCTGCGGACCTATGCTGAGCAGGTCCGAACGGCCTTGAGGCGCCATGCCGCGAATGCTAACCGCATGAGCCGCGATCGGCCGACCCGGATGCCAGACACGGACATGTCACCGCTCCATCCCGCGCCCCATCTCATGCACCGGGTTCAGCCGGACGCCAACCGCCTCCGGCCTGGCAGGATCGATCGTTAGCCATGGGCTGGCCGCGCGCTATGAGCCGGCGCCTCTGCGCCGTCCTGGTCCTACTACTACTCATGGGCTGCACGCCCGTCGTCATCCCCGCCGGCCCCGCCGCCGTCGCGCCGCAGGTCGCCACCGAGAGCCTCCTCATGCCGGATGGCGCCCGGCTGCCCTACCGGTCGTGGCTGCCGGCAGGCCGACCCAAGGCGGTGGTGCTCGTCCTGCACGGCTTCGGCGACTATTCGCGGAATGCCTTCCAGATCCCGGCGGAGATCTTCGTCGCCCAGGGCATCGCGGTCTATGCCTATGACCAGCGCGGCTTCGGCGCCGCCCCGCATCGCGGCTACTGGGCCGGCGGCGAGACCCTGGCGGCCGATGCCGCGACCGTCACCCGGGCCCTGCAGGCGCTGCATCCCCAGGTGCCGGTCTTCCTGCTGGGGGAAAGCATGGGGGCGGCCGTCGCCCTGCTGGCCGCCGCCCGGCCCGATGCGCCACCCATCGCTGGCTATGTGCTGATGGCCCCCGGCATCCGCGGCCGCGCCACGATGAGCGACTTCTCCAAGCGGATGCTCGAATTCGCCGCGCATGCCATTCCCGCCGTCGGCTTCTCCGGCTCGGCGCCCGGCTTCTCGCCAACCGACAATGACGCGGCGATGCGGCGCTGGTCGGAGGATCCGCTGACCACCAAGACCTTCCGCGTCGATGCGGTCTATGGCCTGATCAACATGATGGACGATGCCCTGGCGGCAGCAGGGCAGTTCCGGCGCCCCGTGCTGGTGCTCTATGGCGGGCATGACCGGATCGTCCCCGCCCCTGGCATCCGCGGCCTGCTGCAGACCCTGCCGGAGACGCTGCAGCGGCGCTTCGCCTTCTACCCGGAGGGCTACCACCTGCTGCTGCGCGACAAGCAGCGGCAGGTCGTTGCCCAGGATATCATGGACTGGATGCTGCATCCCGACGCCCCCCTCCCCTCCGGCGCCGAGGCAGCCGGTCGGAAATGGCTGCAGGACGGCAGCGAGGCCGTGGCGCCATGACCGCCGTCGATCCCTCCTTCGGGACCAGCCTGCGGCAGGCCCGGCCGCTGCTCGGCAACAGCGCATGGACCCAGGGCCTGCCCTGGTCGCCGGCACCGATCCCGCGCGCCTCGCTCTGGCTGCATGCCGCATCGGCCTATGGCCTCGCCGGCCAGCCGGAATTCCTGCCCCAGGTCCTGGCGCTGCTGGCGGGCAACCACGCGCTGCTCGCGGCGCTGATGCATCCCCGCGGCGGCCGGCTCGGGCCGAACCTAGTGACGCTGCCTGCCAGCATGGCCGGGACCATCGCCCTTACCTTCGACGATGGCCCGGACCCGGAGGTCACCCCCCGCGTGCTCGACCTGCTGGAACGGCACCAGGCCAAGGCCAGCTTCTTCGTCATCGGCCGCAAGGCCGCCCGCCACGGCCCCCTGCTGCGGGAGATGCTGCGCCGTGGCCATACGGTGGAGAACCACAGCCACCACCACCGCTGGAGCTTCGCCTGCCGCGGCCCCTGGGCGCTGCGACAGGATGTCTCCATGGCGCAGCGGGCAATCGCCGAGGCAACCGGGGTGGCACCGCGCTTCTTCCGGGCGCCGATGGGCTTGCGCAACCCGCTGCTGGACCCGGTCCTGGCGATGGAGGGCCTGCAGCTCGTCGCCTGGACCCGGCGCGGCTACGACGGGCGCCCGGGCCGGGCCGAGCGCGTGCTGGAGCGGCTGACCCGCGGCCTGGCCGGGCGCGACATCCTGCTGCTGCACGATACCGCACCCCGTGGCGCACCCCGTGACCGTCCCGCCACCGTGCTCGAGGTCCTGCCGCGGCTGCTCGACCGCTGCGCCGCGGCCGGGTTCAGCCTGGGGTCATTGGCCGGGTTGCCGTCACGGGATGGCGCCGACGGCGAAGGCGCCGGGTCATGAGCAGGGGCAGTCGCGCCAGCATCCCGAAGACCAGCCGGATATGCATCCAGGTCAGCAGGACATTGTCCCGCCCGTAGTGGAAGTGGGAGACGCCGCCCTCCTCCGCCCGCAGGTAGCGGACCGGCGCGGGGATATTGACCAGCGGCAGCCCGGCCCAGGCCAGCCGCACCGCCGCCTCCGGGTCGAAGTCGAAGCGCCGCATCCAGCCGCCGCGCCGCATCACCCGCAGCAGCGGCCCGATAGGATAGACCCGGAAGCCGAAGAGGGAATCGCCGATCCCGGCCCCCAGCGTCTCCAAGTTCGCCCACCAGTTGGAGATGCGGCGGCCGCGCACCCTGAGTTGCGGCGCCTCCGGCCCGAAGACCGGCCGGCCCAGCACCAGCGCCTCCGGCATCGCGGCGGCCGCGGCCATGAAGGCACCGATGGCAGTGGCAGGATGCTGGCCATCGGCATCCATCACCAGCGCATGGGTGAAGCCTTCCGCCAGCGCCTGTTCCAGCCCGGCCAGCACGGCGGCGCCTTTGCCGCCATTGGCCGGCAGCACCAGCAGGCGGAGGTTCGGGTCCCCGGCCATCGCCGTGCGCAGCAGCGCCTCGCTGCCATCGGTGCTGCCGTCGATCACCACCCAGACGGGCGCCCAGGCGGCCCGGGCCGCCCGCACCGTCTCCAGCAGCAGCGGCCCGGTATTGTAGCTGGGGATCAGGACGAGTTGCCGCGTCGTGGCCAAGCCTAGGCGGCCTTGCCGGTGGAAGGCCCGGGCACCGGCGCGGCGACGCGGATCGCCAGCCAGGCCGGCGGGCGGCTGGCCGGCAGCGATTCCCGGTAGTGCCGTTCCAGCCGGGCGACGCCGTCGTCGTTCGCCGCACCGATGATGAAGCGCTCCCCCAGCCGGACCCGGAAGACCAGCGGCAGCACCGGGCGGCGGAACAGCGGCCAGCCCTTGGCCAGGTAGGGGCTGTCGGCCTCGATCAGCACCGCCTGCACCGGCGCCCCGGCGGCCTTGGCCATGACGGCGAAGCTGCGGTGGATCGGGTCGATCGGCGGCGTCGCGGTGCGGGAGCCTTCGGGAAAGATCAATAGCTGGTTGCCGGCGCGAACCGCGATGGCCGCCCGGCGGATCATCGGCAGCGGCGCATCGTTCGGCATGTAGCCGGCCAGCCGGATGCCGCCGCCCAGCGCCCAATTGTCCCAGAGCGCCGCCTTGGTGATGCAGACCACCCGCGGCAGCCGGGACAGGATGAGCACGGCATCCAGCATGGTCGGATGATTGGGCGCGATCACCAGGCTCGGCTCATGCCGCAGCGCGTCCAGCGCCCGCAGGTCCACCTTGAGCACGCCGGTCGCGCGCATCACCCCGATCAGCCAGCGGAAGCCGAGCATGATGGCATATTGGCCCAGGGGCTCGCCGATCCGTCGCGGCAGGATGCGGTGCAGCACCGCGGCCAGCAGGCTCCAGCTCAGGCAGCTCAGCCCCCAGACGAAGAGGCAGAAGTAGAAAGCGACGCGGTAGTACAGGGACCTGAGCCAATGCGGCGGCGCCGGTACGGCGGATGGCTCGGCTTTGGTCATGCGGGTAACCATCCTGCCGCGGTTGGGGATCGAGGCTAGCGGATGCTAGGCTGGTGGTCCAGGAATTGGGGGATAGGGCGTGCCGGCTGGGAAGGATCTCGACGCACCGCGGCCAGGGGATACCGCCCCGCCGCATGCCCCCCTGGTGCACTACTACGACCCGACGCCCGAGGCGCATTCCGGCTTCGTCCGGGCGCTGTTCAACCGCACCGCCGGCTCCTACGACCGGATCAATGCCGCCTTCGCCCTGGGCTCCGGCCCCTGGTACCGCCGGCGGGCGCTGCGCCGGGCCGGGTTGCGCCCGGGCGCGCGGCTGCTGGACGTGGCGATCGGCACCGGGCTGGTGGCGCGGGAGGCAGCGGCGATCCTCGGCGGCAGCGCGGACATGGTCGGCCTCGACCTCAGCGAGGGCATGCTGGCCGAGGCCCGCCGCGCCCTCCACCTGCCCCTGGTGCAGGCGCGGGCGGAGCAACTGCCCTTCGCCGATGCCAGCTTCGACTTCGTCAGCATGGGCTATGCGCTGCGCCACGTGGCCGACCTCGGGCGGCTCTTCGCCGGCTATCGCCGCATCCTGCGGCCGGGCGGCCGGGTGCTGGTGCTGGAGATCGCCCCGCCCGAGGGCCGGGTGCAGCGGGCGCTGCTCAAGGCCTATATGGGCGGGGTGGTCCCGGTGCTGAGCCGGCTGGCCGGCCGCGATAGCGACACGCTGATGCGCTACTACTGGGACACCATCGAGGCCTGCGTCCCGCCGCCCGAGATCCTTCGGCAACTGGACCAGGCCGGGCTGGAGGAGGTCCGCTGCGAGACCGATATCGGCATCATGCGGGCCTATTCGGCCCAGCGGCCGGTGTAGCGCCATGTCCGCCAGCGTCGCGCCGCCCCGCCACCTCGGGCTGACCCGGAAGGTCGTGGCCCGCTATGCCGGCGCCTCGCATTTCGCCCGCAACTTCGTCCGCGGCAAGCTGCTGACCGACCCGGCGAGTGTCGCCATCCTCCGCCTCGCCGCCGCCCGCGGCGGCTTCGGGGAGGTCACCGACCTCGGCTGCGGCCGCGGCCAGGTCGGGCTTTCGCTGCTGCTCGCCGGGCTGGCGACGCGGGTGGCCGGGCTCGACCTCGACCCCGGCAAGATCGCCGATGCCGACCGCGCAGCCGCCGGCCTGCCGGCCCGCTTCGCCGTGGCCGACCTCTGCGCGGCGGCGGTGCCGGCGGCCGAGACCGTCCTCATCTTCGACGTGCTGCTGCAATTGCCCGCCGCGGCGCAGCGGGCGCTGCTGGCGCGGATGGCGGCGGCGGCTCGGCGCCGGATCGTAATCCGCGCCTTCGACCCGGCCCGGGGCTGGCGCAGCACCGTCGGGGTCGCCATGGAAAGACTCGGCTGCCGCATCCGCCGCGATGGCTCGACCTTCCGCCCCCTGCCGCTGGACACGCTGGCCGCGCCGCTGGCGGCGGCCGGCTTTCACATCTCGGTCACGCCCTGTTGGGGCTGGACGCCCTTGCCCAATGTGATGCTGGTCGCCGAGCGGCCTTGCGGCTGAGGGGCTTAGCTTGCCGAGAGCTCCGGCGCTCTGCTAATCAGCCGGGCATGGGGATCGCTCAGCCTGGAAATCTGCCCGGAGGAAATTCGATGTCAACCGGGGCCGTGCCGGCCGTGCAGGGCGATACCGACCTCGAACGCGATCTGGCTCGGCTGATCGTCACATCCCTTTCGCTCGAGACCACGCCCGAGGAGATCGTCGCCGAGGCGCCGCTGTTCGGCGAGGGATTGGGCCTCGATTCCATCGATGCGCTTGAATTATCGCTGGCCATCGGCAAGGCCTATGGCGTGCAGCTCCGCTCGGATGACGAGCGCAACCACCGGATCTTCGCCTCGCTGCGCAGCCTGGCTGGGCATATTGCGCTGAACCGGACGCGCTGACCGCATGGCTTTGCGGGTCGCGCGCTTGGCGGGGGGCGTGCCGGTAGTGTGGCTGGCCGCCCTCGCACTGGAATGCGCAGCGGGTGGCACGGCGACTTGGCTGGCCGGGCGGCATGGGCCGGCGCTGATCGGTGTCCTGGCCAACCTGCTGATCGCCTGGCGCTTTGCCGCCACGTTGCGGCCGGGCGCAGTCCCGCTGATCACCCACTATGCCCGGCACGACCCGGCCGGGTTGCCGCCGCGGGCGGAGCATTATACCCGCCGGCTGACCGCTGCATGGGCCATCCTGCTCGGGCTTTTCGCCCTGGCGCATGCGGCGTCGGTCGCCGGCCTCTGGCCGCTGCCGGCGGTGTCCCTGGCGGAGGCCATCCTCTGCTCCGCAGGCTTCCTCGGCGAACATCTCCTGCGCAGCCGGCTCTTCCCGGAGCTGGGGCGGGCCACCCCCTGGCGCACGGTCAGCGCCATCCGCGCCGCCGGACTCTCGCATGCCGGTTGAGGGCTTGGCCCTGACCAACCGGGGCGCGGCCGAGATCATCTGCCATCGCGCCGGTGGTCCCGTCACCATCGGCCGCTTCCTGGCCGAGGCCGCAGCGCTCGCCGCCGCGCTGCCGGCCGAGGGCCATGCGCTGAACCTCTGTGCCGACCGCTATGCGGCGCTGCTCGGCTTCGCCGCGGCGCTGCTGCGGGGGCACCCGACGTTGCTGGGGGCCCGCCCCGGCGATGCCGCCGGCATCGGTGCCCTGGCGGCCCGCTACCCCGGTGCCTACTTGCTGGCCGACCAGCCGGAGGCCGCCGCGGCACTGCCCCTCTTCCGCGTCGATGCGCTGCGCCAAGCGCCACCGGCCGCCCCGCCACCCGCAATTCCCTCCGGACGGATCGTCGCGATCGGCTTCACCTCCGGCTCCACCGGCACGCCGACCGCGCATGCCAAGCCCTGGGGCGCACTGGTCGCGGCCGCGGCCGCAGCGGCGGCGCGCTTCGGGCTGCGGCCGGGCGACGGGCCGCCGACCAGCATCGTCGCCACCGTGCCGCCGCAGCACATGTACGGCTTCGAGACTACGATGATGCTACCGCTGCAGGCCGCCGTGGCGATCCATGCCGGGGCCAGCTTCTACCCCAGCGAGGTGCAGGAGGCGCTGGCATCCGTGCCGCCCCGCCGTCTGCTCATCACCACGCCCTTGCATCTGAGGGTGCTGCTGGCCGATGGCCGCCGCCCGGCCGCACTATCCGCCGTGATCTCCGCCACCGCCCCCCTGGCGCCGGAGATGGCGATGGCGGTGGAGCGCGACTGGGACGCGCCGATGCTGGAAATCTATGGCGCGACCGAGGCCGGCTCCGTTGCCAGCCGCCGCACCGCGCGGGAGGAGAGCTGGCTGCCCTATTCCGGTACCACGGTACGGGACGGGCTGGCGGAGGTACCCGGCCTCGGCGCGGTGCCGCTGGCCGATGCGATCGAACCCCAGGCGGATGGCCGATTCCGCCTGCTCGGGCGGCTGGCGGATGTGGTGAAGCTGGGCGGCAAGCGGGCCTCGCTGGCGGAGCTGAACCGGATACTGGCCGGGGTGCCGGGGGTGGAGGATGGTGTCTTCGTCGCGCCCGGCGACGTGGAGAACAACCCGGCGGCGCGGTTGAGCGCATTGGTGGTGGCGCCCGGTCGCACCGCGGCCGAGATCATGGAGGGGCTGCGCGGCCGCATCGACCCGGCCTTCCTGCCGCGACGGCTGGCACTGGTGGCGGCGCTGCCGCGCGATTCCGTGGGCAAGCTGCCGCGCCGGGCCCTGGCGACCCTGCTGCCCGGGGCGGAGGAGGCCTGATGCAGGCCGTCGCCCGTTTCGCCATCCCGGCGGACCATCCCTCGTTGCCCGGACATTTTCCGGGTCAGCCGATTGTCCCCGGCGTGCTGCTGCTGGATGCCGTATTGCAGGCGGTGATGGCCGCGGCGCCAGGGCGGGAGGCGCCGGCCCGGCTGGTGCGGGCGAAATTCCCCGCTCCGGTGGCGCCCGGCGATTTCGTCGAGATCACCCTGGCGCCGCGCGCCGACCGGGTCGGCTTCACCTGTCGCTGCGGCGAAACCATCGTGCTCTTCGGAGAATTCGGATGGCCGGCGCCCACGTGACGGCTCCCTCGTCACCGGACTGGGTCAGGGCGCCGGAGCGCGGGAGCCTCTTCTGGCTGCGCTTCATGATCGGGGTCGGCCGCAGGCTCGGCTGGCGGGCGGGGCATGCGCTGCTGTTTCCCATCACTGCCTATTTCCTCACCTTCTCGCCCCGGCAGCGGGAGGCGGCGCGACAATACCTGGGCCGGGTGCTGGGGCGGCCGGCGCGGCTCGGCGACCTCTGGGAGCTGTATTTCACCTTTGCCGCGACCATCCTGGACCGGGTCTGGCTGGCCGCCGGCCAGACCACCGGTTTCGAGATCACCTTGCATGGGTTGGAGGCGCTGCGCGCCCGCATGGAGGGCGGCCAAGGTTGCTTGCTGTTCGGTGCCCATCTCGGCAGCTTCGAGGCGCTGCGCGCCGTCGGTGACGCCGGCTGCCCGGTGGAGGTCGCGGTGCTGATGCACGAGGCCAATGCCGCCCGGGTAAAGGCGGTCTTCGATGCCCTCGGCGGCCAGGGCCGGGCCGCGGCGGTCATCGCCCTCGGCACGCCGGATGCGATGCTGCGGGTGCGGGAGGTGCTGGAGCGCGGCGGGCTGGTCGGCCTGTTGGCGGACCGGGCGCCGGCCGGGCAGCGGCTGCACCGGGTGGAATTCCTCGGCCATTCCGCGCCGCTGCCGACCGGGCCGCATGTGCTGGCGGCGGTGCTCGGCGCGCCGGTGATGCTGGCCTTCGGCATCCGCACCGGCCCGCGCCGCTATGCCGTGCATTTCGCCCCCTTCGCCGAGCGGATCGGCGACGGCAGCCGCGCCGGGCGGGAGGCGGCGGTGCTGGGCTCGGTCGAGCAGTATGCCCGGGCCCTGGAGGCGATGTGCCGCGCCCATCCCTACAACTGGTTCAACTTCTACCCCTTCTGGCAGGAGGAGGCGGCATGAGGGCCACCCGCCGCGCCCTGCTGCTGGCGCCGCTTGCCGTCCCGGCGTTGGCGGCGGAACCGACGCTGGAGCAGGTGATGCAGGCCCTGGCCGCGGTGCCGGAACGGCGGTCCCGCTTCACCGAGGAGAAGGTCATTCCCGAGCTTGAAACCGGCCAGCCGAACGAGGGGACCCTGTCCTGGCAGGCGCCGGACCGGTTGGAGAAGCACACCACCTGGCCGATCGACGAGCGCGTTACCGTCGCCGCCGGCCGGCTGACCTATGAACGCCGCGACCGTGGGGTGAAGCGCGAATTCGCCCTGAACGACCAGCCGGAAATGCAGGCGCTGGTGGAGGCTGTGCGGGGCACCCTGGCCGGCGACCTTGCGGCGCTGCGGCGGCATTACGGCGTCGCCTTCGCCGCCACCGCCGAGGGCTGGCGCATGGTGCTGACGCCGCTCTCGCTGCGGGTGCTCGGCGCGGTGCAGCGGATCACCGTCACCGGCCAGGGCGACGCGCTGCGTGGCGTCGAGACCGAGGGCGGCGGCGGCGTCGACCGGATGCGCATCGCACCCGCACCATGAGCCGGGTCCTGGCGGTGCTGGCGCTGCTGGCCGGGCTCGGCGGCGCGCTCGGCTGGCTGGCCCCGCCACGCGCCGACCTCGCCGAATTCCTGCCTCCCGGCCGCACCCCGGCCAGCACCTTCCTGCTGCGGGAACTGCAATCGGGCGCCGCCACCACCCTGCTGCTGGCCGCGATCGAGGGTGCGCCGAAAGCCGAGCTGGCGCGGCTGTCGCGCGAGACGGCGGCAGGGCTGCGTGCCTCCGGCCAATTCGGCTTCGTCGGCGACGGCACCCTGCGGCTGGGCGAGCAGGAGGAGGCGCTGCTCTTCCGCTACCGCTACCTGCTCTCACCCGAGACCCGGCCTGAGGCCTTCACCGCCGCCGCGCTGCGGCCGAAGCTGGAGGCGCTGCTGGACGGGCTGCGCTCCGCCGCCTCGCCCATCCTGGCCCGCTTCGGCTTCGCGGATCCGACCGGGGCCTTCCTCGGCCTGGCCGCCGCCTGGCTGGGGGATAGCCGGGTGGCGACCGAGGATGGCGCCTGGTTCGCCCCCGGCGATCACCCTCGTGCGTTGCTGGTCGCCCGCGGCCAGGGCGCCGGGCTGGACGCCGCGGCGCAGCGCCTCGCCATGGCCGCCTTCCGCGAGGCCTTCGCCGGCGCCAACCCGGCGCCCGGCGCCCGGCTGCTGCTGAGTGGCCCCGGCGTCTTCGCGGCGGAAGCGGCGGCCGGGATCGAGCGCGACGTGCAGCGGCTGACCCTGACGGCGACCCTGCTGCTGGCCGGGTTCCTCTTCTGGCGCTTCCGTTCGCTGCCGGTGCTGGCGCTGGTGGCGGTGCCGTTGCTGGCGGCGACGCTCGCCGGCTATGCGGCGGCGGTGGCGCTCTATGGCAGCGTGCATGCCATCGCGCTGGGCTTCGGCGTGACCATGCTCGGCGTGGTGGTTGACTACCCGATCCTGCTGCTGACCCTGCGCCGGCCGGAGGAATCCCTGGCCGCGGCGGCGGCGCGGATCTGGCCGACGCTGCGGCTGGCGGCGGTCTCGGCCGCGGCCGGGCTGCTGGCCATGGTCGGTTCGGGCCTGCCCGGGCTGGTGCAGACGGGGGTCTTCGCCGCCGTCGGGCTGCTGACGGCGGCGGCGACCACGCGCTGGCTGCTGCCGCGGCTGGTCCCATCTGAAATCCACATCCTGGCCCGGCCGCTCGCACTCGGGCCCTTGGCCGCGTTGCGGGGCAGGTCCCGCCCGGCGCTGGCGGTCCTGGCCCTGGCGGTCGCGGCGCTGACGGCCACCGGCGGCCCGGACCGGCAGCGCGACCTCGCCGCGCTCAGCCCGGTCCCAGCCCGGCAGCAGGCGCTGGATGCGGAATTGCGCGGCCAGCTCGGGGCGCCGGATGTCCGCAGCCTCTTCGTCCTCGGCCCCATGGCCTCGGAAGGCGAAATGCTCCAGCGCTCCGAAGCGCTGGCCGCGGCAGTGCGGCCGCTGGTCGCACGCGGGCTGCTCGGCGGCCTCGACCTGCCAAGCCGCTACCTGCCCAGCCCGGCCCTGCAGGCCGATCGGCAGGCAGCGCTGCCCGGCGATGCCGCCCTGGCCGAGGCGCTGCGAGAGGCCGCGTCCGGCCTGCCCTTCCGCCCCACCGCCTTCGCCCGCTTCCAGGCGGCGGTGGCCGAAAGCCGCGCACTGGCGCCACTCGACCTCGTCATGCTCGCGGCCGGGGCGCCGACCATCGCCGCCCGGCTCTCGCCCCTGGTCAGCCGGCATGGGGCCGAGGTCTGGGGCATCGCCCCGGCGACCGGCGTGGCAGACCCGCTGGCGCTGGAAGCGGCGGCGGCCGGGCTCGGCCTGCCCGGGGTGCTCTTCCTCGACGTGAAGCTGGAAATGGAGCGGCTGCTGGCCGATTACGGCCGGGCAACGCTGGCCTGGGCGCTGGCCGGTGGGGCGGTGGTGCTCGGGCTGCTCGGGCTGGGGTTGCGCAGCCCCGTGCGGGCGCTGGCGGTGGCCGGGCCGATCGGCGGCGCCATCCTGGTCACCCTCGCGGTGCTGGCCCTGCTGGGGGAGGCGCTGAGCCTGTTTCATCTGGCGGCCCTGCTGTTGCTCGCCGGGCTGGCGATCGATTATTCCCTGTTCCTGGCCGCGGAGCGGGCCAGGCCCGATGGGGCGGCGGAGGACGCAACGACGGGCGCCGTCTTGACCTGCGCCATTTCGACCCTTCTTACATTCGGAATGCTGTCGCTGAGCGATACCCCCGTGCTGCATGGCATCGGACTGACCGTCACCACCGGCGTCGCCGCCGCCTTCCTGCTGGCCTGTGCCTTCGCGCCTCGCGCGGTGCGCGCATGAGAGAGATGTGGCCGCTCAGGATCAGCGCAGGCACGGCGGTCACTGCGCTCGGAGCCGGACTCGGGCCGCTGCGGGCGGCGCTGTTGGAACGCCGCGGCGGGCTGTTGCCCTGCACCTTCCCCGGTGCGCCTCCGGATATCTGGGTCGGCGCCGTGCCGGGGCTGGAGGCTGCCACCCCGCCGCCAGAACTCGCCGCTTATGACTGCCGCAACAACCGCCTCGCCGAGTTGGCGCTGCGCAGCGACGGCTTCGCCGAAGCGGTGGCCGCCGCGCGGGAGCGGCATGGCGCAGAGCGGATCGCCGTGGTGCTCGGTACCAGCACCGCCGGCATCGAGCAAACCGAGCAGGCCTATGCCGCCCGCGCCGCGGGCGAGGCGACGCTGCCGGCCAATTTCGATTATGGCCATACCCATGACCTGAGGGCGCTGCCGGCCTATCTGCGGGCCCGGCTCGGGCTGCGCGGGCCGGCGCTGGTGGTCTCCACCGCCTGCACCTCCGGTGCCCGGGCGATGCTGGAGGCCGCGGCGTTGATCGCCTCCGGCCTGGTGGATGCTGCGGTGGCGGGCGGGGTGGACAGCCTCTGCCGGCTCACCCTGCATGGTTTTTCCGCCCTGGAATTGCTGAGTGCCGGCCCCTGCCGGCCCTGCACCGGCGACCGCGACGGCATCGCCATCGGCGAAGGCGCCGGGCTGGTGCTGCTGGAACGGCCCTCGGACTCGCCGGACGGGCCGCTGCTGCTCGGCGCCGGGGCCAGCAGCGATGGCCATCACATGTCCTCCCCGCACCCGGAAGGGCTGGGCGCGGTGAATGCCATGCGGGCGGCATTGGCGGCGGCCGGACTGGATCCGGCGGCGATCGACTACGTGAACCTGCACGGCACCGGCACCCGCGCCAATGACGCGATGGAGGATAGCGCCATGCATCAGGTCTTCGGCGGCAGCGTCCCCTGCAGCTCCACCAAGGGCTGGACCGGGCATGCGCTGGGTGCCTCCGGCGCGATCGAGGCGCTGGTCGCGGCGGTCTGCATCGAGGAAGGGCTGGTCCCGGGCTGCCTCGGCATCGAGGCCGCCGACCCGGCCTTCCGCTCGGATGTGGCGACCGGCAACCGCGCCCTGCCGGTACGCCGGGTGCTGAGCAATTCCTTCGGCTTCGGCGGCAGCAACTGCAGCCTGGTGATCGGCCAGGGATGAGGGCCTACGTCACGGGGGTCGCGGTCTTCGGCCCCGGCCTGCCCGGCTGGGCCGCAAGCGAGCCGGTGCTGGCCGGCACCGTGCCCTGGACCATGGCGGAGGCGCTGCCCCCGGCGCCGGCCATCCTCGCCGCCGGCGACCGCCGCCGGGCCGGCGCCACCGTGCGCTTCGCGCTGGCCGCTGCCACCGAGGCAAGCGCGGCTGCGCCCGACCGCGCCGCGCTGGAGACCATCTTCGCCAGCGGCAATGGCGACGGCGCCGTGGTGGGGACCATCCTGGATGCGCTGCATACGGTGGATGGCACGGTTTCGCCGACCTTGTTCCACAACTCGGTGCACAATGCCGCCGCCGGCTACTGGCATATCGCAGTCGGCTCGACGATGCCCTCGCTCAGCCTCGGCGGACATGACGGGGCCTTCGCCGCCGGGTTGCTGGCGGCGATGGGCGCGGTGGCGACGCGCGGGCGACCGGTCCTGCTGGTCGCCTATGACACGCCGCTGCCGGCGCCGCTGGCGGCGGTGCGGCCGACCGGCTTCCCCTTCGCCACTGGCTGCATCCTGGCCCCGGGCCCGGAAGGCGCGCGGGCCGAGCTGACGCTGCGCTACTTGGCCGACCCGGCCCCGGCGGAGATACCCGCCGAGGGGCTGGACGCATTGGCCAGCGGCAATCCGGCTGCCCGTGCCCTGCCGCTGCTGCGGGCCCTGGCGGCGCGGCGGGCCGCCCTGGTCCGGCTCCCGCTGCTGGAGGATGCGCATCTCGAGATCCGGGTGACGCCGTGCTGAACCCGGCCGAGATTGCCGCGCTGGTCCCGCATCATGGGCGCATGTGCCTGCTCGACCGCGCCCTGGCCTGGGATGCGACACACATCGCCTGCGCGACGGACCGTCATCGCGACCCCACCAATCCGCTGAGCCGGGATGGGATGCTGCCGGCCCTTTGCGGATTGGAATTCGGCTTCCAGGCCATGGCCCTGCATGGCGCCCTGACCAGCGGCGCGGCGCAGACCCGCGGCTTCATCAGCAGCCTTCGGGAGGTGGTGCTGGGCGCCACCCGGCTGGACGACATCGACGGCGAGTTGCGCATCGAGGCGGAGGCGCTGGTGGCGGAGCCGGGCGGCTCGATCTACCGCTTCGCAGTCATGGCGGCGGGCCGCAGCCTGCTCGGCGGCCAGGCCGCAGTGATCCTGGCGCGGGAGGCCGCATGACGCGCCGCCGCGCCCTGGTGACCGGTGGCGCCAGCCCGATCGGCGCAGCCATCTCCCGTGCCCTCGCCGCCGAGGGCCATGCCGTGCTGATCCACGCCCATGCCGGGCTGGACCGCGCCACGGCGCTGGTCGAGGACATCCGGGCCTGCGGCGGCGAGGCGGAGGCCTTCGCCTGCGACCTGGCCGACATGCCAGCGACCGCCACGGCGTTGGAGGCGCTGCTGGAAGCCGGGCCGGTGCAGGTGCTGGTGCATAATGCCGGGACGCATGACGACGTGCCGCTCGCCGGCATGTCCGAGGCGCAGTGGCGCGGCGTCGTCGATGTCTCGCTCAACGGCTTCTTCGCCGCGCTGCGGCCGCTGATCCTGCCGATGATCGGCACCCGCTGGGGACGGATCGTGGCGATCTCCTCGATCTCGGCGCTGCTCGGCAACCGGGGGCAGGCGAATTATGCGGCAGCCAAGGCCGGGCTGATCGGCGCGGTGAAGTCGGTCTCGCTGGAATATGCCGCGCGCGGGGTCACCGCCAATGTGGTGGCGCCGGGCATCATCGCCTCGCCCGCGGTCGCCGCGGCGATGAGCCCGCAGCGGATCGCCGAGCTGGTACCGGCGAAGCGGGCCGGGAGGCCGGAGGAGGTGGCGGCGCTGGTCGCCTTCCTCGCCTCGGACCGGGCCGGCTATATCAGTGGCCAGACCATCGCGGTGGGTGGCGGGCTGGGCTGAGCCTAGCGGGTCCGGTCGCGCATCCAGTCGCCGGCCCGGCCGATGGCAGCGCCGGTATCGTTGGCAGCACGGCCCAGAGCTTGCCCGGTGCGACTGCCGGCACGGTCCAGCGTCTCGCCCGCGCGGGTCGCCGGCTGCCGGGACTCGCAGGCGGTGGCGGCCAATAGGCCGAGGACGCAGGTGCTCAGCAGCAGGCGCTTCATTCCGCGGCCATCACCGCAGACGCGGCGGGCCGCTCCTCCGGCATCGGCGGGCCATAGCCGAAGCGGTGCAGCGCCGAGAGGACGTGGAAGACCGTCTTGAAGGACAGGATCGGCAGCACCGCCCGCCAATCCCCCCGCAGGTTGCCGGCCAGCATGTTGATGATGCCGTCCCGCATCCAGAGCGTATTGCGCGGCGCCATGAACAGGGACCGCATGACCGGGTCGTTGATCCGGTAGATCAGCCAGCCGATGCGGTCCATCGCCCGGCCCAGCTCGGCATTCGTCCGGGCGGCGAGTTGCTGGCCGCGCAGGCGGTCGTCGAGCCAGGCATCGGCGGCTTCGGCCCCGAGCTCGCCGGCGGTCATCGCCATCAGCACGCCGGTCGAGAACATCGGGTCGACGAAGCCATAGGCATCGCCGATCATCAGGTAGCCTTCGCCGTAACCCTGCTTCGAACGGTAGCTGTAATTCGCCGTGCTGAAGACTTCGGAGACGATTTCGGCGCCCTGCGTGCGGGCGGCGACGGTCGGACTGCCGGCGATGCGGTCGAAGAAGAGCTGCTCCGGCGTGCCGGTCCGGCCCTTCCAGGCCGCCTGGTTGCCGACGAAGCCGATGCTCATCAGCCCGTCCGGCAGGGGGATGAGCCAGAACCAGCCATCCTCGGCCAGATGGATGCTGATATAGCCGTCGAGCTCGCCGCTGCGCCGGGTGACGCCGCGGAAATGCGCGTACATCGCGGCGGTGTTGTTGCGCTTGTTCGATTCCTTCAGCCGCAGCCGCCCGGCGAGGAAGGTGTCACGGCCGGACGCATCCAGCACGTAGCGCGGGCGGTATTCGAGCGTCTCCCCGGCGGCATCCTGCGCGGTCACCCGCGCGGCTTCGCCGGGCTTGCCGAAGGCGATGTCGGTGACGCGGATATTCTCCCGCGTGGTAGCGCCGTGGCGAGCGGCATTGGCAAACAGCAGGGCGTCGAAATCGGCGCGCTTGACCTGCCAGGCATGGGTACGCGCCCGGTTCAGCGCCTGGGCGAAGGGGAAGGCCGCGCTGCGGCCGGTGCGGTCGGAGACGAATTCGGCACCGGGCTTGTGGACGCCGATGGACCGGACCGCCTCGAGCACGCCCAGCCGCTCCAGGATATCCAGGTTGCGCGGCAGCAGGCTCTCGCCGATGTGGAAGCGCGGATGCGCCGCTTTCTCCAGCAGCACGACATCGCGGCCGCGCATGGCCAGCAGGGCGGCGGCGGTGGAGCCGGCCGGGCCGCCGCCGATGACGAGGACGTCTGGTTCAGAGGTTTGGCGCAAGGGTTCCATTCTTCCCATCACGGACGAAGATTAGAAGCAGTATCGGCGCATTTTGCAAACCCGGCCGCGGCCCGGCAGGCCGGCCTCCTTATCGTTTCAGCATGCAGCGGCTTTGCTTCGCCAGTCATGAGTCCTGCTGCCGCAGCGCCATCAGAATTCTCTGGATGATGCCCATCTGGCAATGCCCAGCGCACCACGCATAGACTGCTGATCATGACGCTGCGGGAAGAAAAAATTTCGCGCGTAGTCGCATATAAACCAGACGGTCGTCCGACTGCTCAGAACTTACCAAACGACAGAATCACGCTTCCTTCAGCAAGCCACAGCCCCAGCCACTTCAGGTTGCTTTTCTGTAATCCGCTTGCTAGGGCCTCCGCATTCCTCGATTTGAGACGTGTGGGTCACCCCCCCGCGTTCCGGGCAGGAAATCTTGGTGTCGCTCGCGCTCCGGCCCGCCCCTATGCTTCGGGGGCATCGGCCGGTTTGTGCCATGCGGGAGCCGGGGCCACCGTAGCGCCGATGGGAGATAGCGATGGGGATCACCGACCACCTCTCCGCGACCGATGTCATCCTCGACCTCGACGCCACCAACAAGCGCGCCATCCTGCAACGCCTGGCGGCCGAGGCAGCCGCGCGTCTGGGGCGCAGCGAGGCCGAAATCCTGGACGCGCTTCAGGCCCGGGAAAGATTGGGCTCCACCGCGCTGGGCCGCGGCGTCGCGCTGCCGCATGCGCGGCTCGAGGGCGCCCTTCCCCCGGTCGCGCTTTTTGCGCGGCTGCGCCGCCCGGTGGATTTCGAGGCGCGCGACGAGCAGCCGGTGGACCTCGTCATCCTGGTCCTCTGGCCGGAGGCCTCGCCCGAAGGCTTCCTGCCAGCCCTGGCCGAGACCTGCCGCTCGCTGCGGGAGCCTCAGGTCCTGCGGCGGCTGCGCACCGTTAAGGCGCCGGAGGAGGTGGTGACGCTGCTGGCCGGCCCCGCCGCACCGGCGACGGCGTGAGGCCGGGCCACGCCGGCCCGGCGCCAGCGCCGCGAACCGGAGCCTGACGCGCCGCGATGCCCGACGCCCTGCTCCTCCTCGCCCTCGTCGTCCTGCCTTTCCTCGGGGCCATCGTCGCCGGACTGCTGCCGACCCATGCCCGGAACACCGCCGCGGCGCTGGCCGGCGCCGTCGCGCTGATCGGTCTGGTGCTGGTCTGGACGGCCTATTCGACGGTCTCGGCCGGCGGCGTCCTGCGGGCGGAACTCGCCTGGATGCCGTCGCTCGGGCTCAATGTCTCGCTGCGCATGGATGGCTTCGCCTGGCTCTTCGCCGGGCTGGTGACCGGCATCGGCGCGCTCGTGGTGCTCTACGCCCGCTACTACATGGCGGAGGAGGATCCGGTCCCGCGCTTCTTCGCCTTCCTGCTCGCCTTCATGGGCGCCATGACCGGGGTGGTGATCTCCGGCAACCTGGTGCAGATCGCCTTCTTCTGGGAGCTGACGAGCCTCTTCTCCTTCCTGCTAATCGGCTATTGGCATCACACCACGGCGGCGCGAGAGGGTGCCCGCATGGCGCTGGTCGTCACCGCCACCGGCGGGCTGGCGCTTTTCGCGGGCATGCTGGTGCTTGGCCATATCGTCGGCAGCTATGAGCTGGAGGCGGTGCTCGCCGCCGGTGGCCGCATCCGGGCGCATCCGCTCTACACGCCGGCGCTGGTGCTGATCCTGCTCGGCGCGCTGACCAAAAGCGCGCAATTCCCCTTTCACTTCTGGCTGCCGAACGCCATGGCGGCGCCGACGCCGGTCTCGGCCTATCTGCATTCGGCAACGCTGGTGAAGGCCGGCGTCTTCCTGATGGCGCGGCTCTGGCCGGTGCTGTCCGGCACCGATACCTGGCTCCTGCTCGTCGGCGGCGCCGGGCTCGTGACCATGCTGCTCGGCGCCTATGTCGCCATCTTCCAGAACGACCTGAAGGGGCTGCTGGCCTATTCCACCATCAGCCACCTCGGGTTGATCACCCTGCTGCTCGGCCTGAACAGCGAGCTGGCGCTGGTGGCCGCGGTCTTTCACATCCTGAACCACGCCGCCTTCAAGGCCTCGCTGTTCATGGCGGCCGGCATCATCGACCACGAGACCGGCACGCGCGACATCCGGCTGCTCTCGGGACTCAACCGATCGATGCCCTTCACCGCCCGGCTGGCGCTGGTCGCCGCCGCCTCGATGGCCGGGGTGCCACTGCTGAACGGCTTCATCTCCAAGGAGATGTTCTTCGCCGAGGCGCTCTCGGCCGATGCGCCGCTCGGGCTGCTGAACATCCTGCCCTTCGCCGCCATGCTGGGCAGCGCCTTCAGCGTCGCCTATTCGCTGCGCTTCATCCATGGCGCCTTCTTCGGCCCCGATCCGCAGGACCTGCCGCGCAAGCCGCATGAGCCGGATACCTGGATGCGCTTCCCGGTCGAGATCCTGGTGCTGACCTGCATCGGCGTTGGCGTGCTGCCGGCCGCGACGGTCGGGCCCTTCCTCGACCTCGCGGTCCATGCCGTGCTGGGCGCCAACGTGCCGGCCTATAGCCTCTCGGTCTGGCACGGGCTGAACCTGCCGCTGCTGATGAGCTTCGTCGCGCTCGGCGGCGGCGTCGCGCTGTACCTGCTGCTGCAGCGGCGGCTGCGCAGCGACATCGAGGGCGAGCCGCTGCTCAGCCGCCTCGAGGGCAAGCGCATCTTCGAGCGGGCCATGGTCTTCCTGTCCTGGCGCCTGGCGCGACGGCTGGAGGAGATCTTCGGGACCCGCCGGCTGCAGCCACAGCTGCGGCTCATCGTCGGCATCGCCTTCCTGGCCGGGGGCGCGGCGGTCTGGGTCCGCGGCTTCGGGCCGGGCAACCTGCCGCCCTCGCCGGTCGACCCGGTCCTGGCGCTGATCTGGGCCGTGGGTGGGGCCTGCGCACTCGGCGCCGCCTGGCTGGCCAAGTTCCACCGCCTGGCGGCCCTCATCCTCACCGGTGGCACCGGGCTCGCGGTCGTCCTCACCTTCGTCTGGTTCTCCGCTCCCGACCTTGCCCTGACGCAGCTCACGGTCGAGGTCGTGACCACCGTGCTGCTGCTGCTCGGCCTGCGCTGGCTGCCGAAGCGCGTGCGCATCCAGGGCGAGGGCGGGCCGGAGGTGCTGACCCGGGTGAAGCGCATCCGCGACCTGACCATCGCAGTAAGCGCCGGCGGCGGGCTGGCGGCCCTGTCCTATGCCGTCATGACGCGCACGCCGCCCGACCTGCTCGCACAGGACTTCCTCGCCCGCGCCTATACCGAAGGCGGCGGGACCAATGTGGTGAACGTCACGCTGGTGGATTTCCGCGGCTTCGATACGTTGGGCGAGATCTTCGTGGTCGCTGCGGTCGCGCTGGCCACCTATGCGCTGCTGCGCCGCTTCCGCCCGGCGCCCGACAGCCTGGAGCCGCCCTCGCAGCAGCTCGACCAGCTTGGCGTGGAGCCCGGCCTGCCACCCGCCGGGGAGGTCCGGCCGGTCGCCGACTGGCTGCTGGTGCCGGCCACCCTCACCCGGCTGCTCTTCCCGGTCATGCTCCTCGTCGCGGCCTTCCTGCTGCTGCGCGGCCATGACCTGCCGGGCGGTGGCTTCTCCGCCGGCATGGTCGTGGCGATCGCGGTGATCCTGCAATACATGGTCGGCGGCACGGAATGGACCGAGAACCGGCTGGCCTGGCTGCGGCCACGCGCCTGGATCGGCGCGGGGCTGCTGCTGGCTGCCGGCACCGGGTTGGCCGCCTGGGCCTTCGAGCGGCCCTTCCTGACCTCCTACTTCGCCTATCTCGACCTGCCCGTGGTCGGCGCTGTGCCGACCGCCAGCGCGCTGATCTTCGACATCGGCGTCTTCGCGCTGGTGGTGGGGGCGACGCTGCTGATGCTGGTCGCGCTGGCCCATCAATCCGTCCGCGGCCGCCGCGCCATGCCGCGGCCGCCGACCCCGGCCGAGCGGGCGACCCTGGCGATGGGGGAGGATTGATGGAACTCGTCGTCTCGATCGGGATCGGCCTGCTGGCTGGCTCCGGCGTCTGGCTGCTGCTGCGGCCGCGCACCTTCCAGGTCATCATCGGCCTCGCCCTGCTGTCCTATGCGGTAAATCTCTTCATCTTCTCGACCGGCGGGCTGCGCACCGCCGCCGACGCCATCCTGGAGAAGGGCGAGGTGGGGAGCCTTGTCGATTACGCCGATCCCGTGCCGCAGGCGCTGGTGCTGACTGCGATCGTCATCGGCTTCGCCACCACGGGACTGCTGCTTGTCGTGCTGCTGGCAGCGCGGGGACTGACCGGAACCGACCATGTCGATGGCCGGGAGCGGGAGCGATGAACGGCTGGGCCGATCATCTGGTGATCGCGCCGATCCTGGTGCCGATGTTCGCTGGCGCCATCATGGTACTGGCCGGCGACCGGCGCCGCGGCCTCGCCATGGGCCTCGGGCTCGCCTCCACGGTCCTGCTGCTGGTCCTGTCGGTCACGCTGCTGGTGATGGCGGATACCGCCGCGGTGCGGATCTACCGGCTCGGCAACTGGCCCTCCTCCTTCGGCATCGTGCTGGCGCTGGACCGGCTCTCGGCGCTGATGGTGGCCCTGACCTCGCTTCTCGGCTTCGCCGCCTTCGTCTTCTCCCTCGCGCGCTGGCAGCGGGCCGGGGCGCATTTCCAGCCACTGTTCCAGTTCCAGCTCATGGGGCTGAACGGGGCCTTCCTCACCGGCGACCTGTTCAACCTGTTCGTCTTCTTCGAGGTGATGCTCGCCGCTTCCTACGGCATGGCGCTGCATGGCTCCGGCATCGCCCGGGTGCGGGCCGGGCTGCACTACCTCGTCATCAACCTGCTCGCCTCGCTGCTGTTCCTGGTCGGCGTCAGCGTGGTCTACGGCATCGCCGGCACGCTCAACATGGCCGAACTGGCGAGCCGGATGTCGGATGTCGCCACCGAGGACCGGGCGCTGCTGGAGGCCGGGGTCGCCGTGCTGGGCATCGCCTTCCTGGTCAAGGCGGCGATGTGGCCGCTCGGTTTCTGGCTGCCGGGCACCTATGCCGCGGCCAGTGCCCCGGCGGCGGCCATCCTGTCCATCCTCAGCAAGGTCGGCATCTACGCCGTGCTGCGGCTCTGGCTGCTGCTGTTCGGCGCGGGCGCCGGGGATTCCGCAGGGCTCGGCGGCCTCTGGCTGACCCTGGGCGGCCTGCTGACCATCGCCTTCGGCTCGGCGGCGGTGCTCGCCAGCCAGAACCTCGCGCGCTTGGCCGGGGCCTGCGTGCTCGTCTCCTCCGGCACCCTGCTGGCGTCGATCGGCATGGGGCAGGTCGCCGTCACTGGCGGCGCGCTGTTCTACCTCGCCGGATCGGTGCTGGCGATCGGTGCCCTTTTCCTGCTGATCGAGCTGGTCGAGCGCGGGCGCGACGTCGGCGCCGACGTGCTGGCCGTGACGCGGGAGGCCTTCGGCTCCGGGGCGAACGAGGAGGATGGCGAGCCTGGGGAGCGGGATGCGGTCGGCGTGCCGATCCCGGCCACCGTGGCGACGCTCGGCGTCTCTTTCCTGACCTGCGCCCTGCTGCTGGCGGGCCTGCCGCCGCTCTCGGGCTTCCTGGCCAAATTCGCCATCCTTTCGCCGCTGCTCGCCCCAGGCGGGGCCGCGCCATCGACCCTGGCCTGGGTCGTGACGGCGGCGCTGATCCTCTCAGGGCTCGCCACGGTGGTGGCCATGCTGCGCGCGGGGGTGGATGCCTTCTGGGCCTCCCCCGCCGCGATGCCGGCCCGGGTCAGCGTGCTGGAATTCCTGCCGGTGGCCCTGCTGCTGCTGGTCTGCCTCGGGCTGACCATCGCGGCCGGGCCGGTGCTGGACTACACGACCGCCGCGGCATCGGCACTACATGCACCGGCGGAGTACCTGCACGCCGTGCTGCCGGTGCCGGGACGCGCGCCATGAGGCGCCTCCTGCCGCATCCCCGGCTCGCGGCCTCGCTGCTGCTCGCCTGGCTGCTGCTGGTGCAGGGCCTCTCGGCGGGCAGCCTTCTGCTCGGCGGCCTCTTCGCCATCGCCGGGGCCTGGGCGCTCGCCTCGCTGGCACCGCCGCGGGCGCGGCTGCGGCGCCTGGCCGTGCTGCCGGGCCTGCTGCGCGACGTGCTGGTGGAGGTGGTGCGTTCGAACAATGCGGTCGCCCGAATCATCCTGCGGCCGGCTGCCGGCGGCACGCGGCGTTCCGGCTTCGTCCATGTCCCGCTCGACATGCGGGATCCCTATGGCCTGGCGGCACTGGCCTGCATCCTCACCGCGACGCCCGGCACGGTCTGGGTGGACTACGAGTCCACCGAGGGCGTGATGCTGCTCCATGTCCTCGACCTGATCGACGAGGAGGACTGGATCCGTATCGTCAAGGGGAAGTGGGAAGCGCGGCTGATGGAGATCTTCGAATGAGCCTCGCGCTGCTCGCCTGGGCCGTGCTGACGGCGCAGCTGCTACTGGTGGCGGCGATGGGCTGTGCGGCCTTCCGGCTGCTGCGCGGGCCGCGGGCGCAGGACCGTGTCCTCGCGCTGGATACGCTCTATGTGAATGCCGCCATGCTGCTGCTGGTCTTCGGCATCCGGACCGGCAGCATACACTACTTCGAAGCGGCGCTGCTGATCACGCTGCTCGGCTTCGTGGCGACGGCGGCGCTCTCGAAATTCCTGATGCGGGGAGAAGTGATCGAGTGACGCATGCGGCCGAGCTTCCCGCCTGGGCGGCGCTTGTCGTCGCGCTGCTGCTGCTGCTGGGCGCCGGGCTCGCCCTCGTCGGCTCCTTCGGCCTGCTGCGGCTGAGGGGCTTCTACGAGCGTGTCCACGCCCCGACCCTCGCCACCACCCTCGGCATCAGCAGCGTGCTGGCCGCCTCGATGCTGTTCTTCTCGCTGCTGCAGAGCCGCTTGGTGCTGCACGAGATCCTGATCGCGGTGTTCATGGTGGTCACCACGCCGGTCACGCTGATGCTGCTGACCCGGGCCGCGCTCTATCGCGACCGGATCGAGGGCGATCAGGCGGTGCCGCCGCCACGCCCTCGCCAGGGTCAGGGCCGCGAGGACTGAGGAGCGACACCGGCGCCCGGCGACGGGGCCTTACTGAACCGGTCGAGCACGGTGCGGGTGATCTGCTGGGTATAGACGCAGCCCCGCTTCAGCCCCATCACCCATTCGCAGCTTGCCGCGGTCAGCACCTCACCCTTGCCGCGCCGCATGGACACCATCATGCCGGAGCCGTGGTAGGACTTCCGCAGCGTTTCCGCATCGGCGACGCCATGGACCATCTCCGCCTTCTCGTACCAGTCATGCGCGCCGACATAGGCGCGCAGCGTGTAGCTCTCGAGCGGGGCCTCGGCCATGACGGCTGGCGTCATGGCCAGGATCTCGACGCTGTCGGGCGTGCCGTCCTTGCCGGTTGGGAAGGGCAGGCCGTCGCGGAAGGTGTAGTCGACGCCATCCACCTCGTAGCCGAAGATGCGCGCCTCAGCGCCGAAGATGTCACCATAGCTCAGGTCGGTCCCGGCGAAGGCCCAATGTTCCGGCCGGTACACCGTGAAGCCGCGGCTGCCGCGTGGGGTGAAGCGGCCCCAGTTCGCATAGGTGCCGCCGAGCCCGTTCACCCCGACCGTGCTGGCGCCGGGCCAGCGGACGTGCCGGTCCTCCCAGGCGCTGGTCAGCCGCGCGTCGTCGCCGGTGGCACGGATCGGGTCTTCCTTGTACGCATTGCTCTTGTAGCAGACCTGGCGCCTGCCCTCCTCCTCCAGCCGGATCTGCCAGGTGAAGTTGGCGCCGAAGCGGGCGAGATGGCCGCCGCGTTCCACGTAGCTTTCGATGGCAAGACGCATCTCCCGCGTCCAATATTCGTCGTGACCGACGATGACGACGCAGGCATAGCTCTCCAGCAGTTCCGGCCGCAGGTGCAGGTCGGTCTGGGTGATGGTGTCGACGGCATAACCCTCGCGTTCCGCCCAGAGGGCGAAGTGGCGGTCGTATTGCGCCCAGCCGGTCGCGGCATAGTAGTAGCTGAAGCCGTTGGCGTAGGACCATTCCTTGAAGTCGTAGCGCAGCGGCATCATCGGCTCGGGGATGGTGGCGCAGATGCGCGGGGCATTCTCCGGCAGCTTCACCAGGCCGCGGGTCCAGGGCCGCTGCAGGCTCAGCAGCGGCGACATCGCGTTGCGCGCCGGGCCATGGCTGCCGCCGTAGTGGTTGGCGCCGCCCCAGTCGTTGTAGGCGGTATAGGTGCAGGTTGGCAGCACATGCAGCAACCGGCCCGGCTGCACGGCGCCCGAGGGACGGACGACGAAGAAGTGGTGCTGCACGAAGCGACCGCCCTGCTGCCGCGCCACGCTGGATTCGACCAGGTAGAAACCGGAGGGCAGATCGGCGGGCAAGGTCCAGCGATGCAGCACCGGCCAGTTGCAGCCGGCCTCATAGGCATCCGCCGGCGTGGGCGTGGCCCGTCCCGGCAGGCCTTCCTCCCGGTGCACGACCACGGGGTTGAGCCCGTCCCGCGTCACCGCAATCGTCCAGGCCTTGGCATTGGTGCTGCCGTGGAACTCCACGGTCTCCCCGGGCGCATAGGAGATGGCATCGGTATAGACATGGATCTCGTGCCAGGCCGGGTCGCCGCGCGGGGCCTCGAAGGGCCGCATCTCCTGCCAGTGGTGATCCCCCGCCGTGGGATAGACCAGGCGTGGGCCGACGTTGACCGTGCTGTCCGGCCGGGCGGTGGGATCGTCGTAGAGCGGCATGGGATCAGGACTTCTGCAGGTTGTAGAACAGCGGGAAGCCTTC
Organism: Belnapia sp. AC561; assembly: GCF_979252845.1. NCBI lineage: Bacteria > Pseudomonadati > Pseudomonadota > Alphaproteobacteria > Acetobacterales > Roseomonadaceae > Belnapia > Belnapia sp. AC561. Next base: position 38,061 of record NZ_CEEDBP010000036.1, on the reverse strand, counting down.
GATCAGGCCGGTGACATTGCTGCGGAAGGCGGTGGGCGGCGTATAGGCGCCGGTCGGCAGGTAGGGGATATCCTCGAAGGCCTGCAGCTGGATCTGCTCGGTGATACGTTTCTGCTCCGCCAGGCTGCCGGCGGCGAGGAATTCGTTTCGCAGCGCCTCGATCTTCGGCAGGTCGGGCCAGCCGGAGGTACCCGCCCTCCCCGGCCCGCGGACATAGGATTGCGTCGCCGGGTTGAGGGCGATGATGCCGGGGATGTAGTTGCACCAGGCGCTCCAGCCGCCCTTGTCCAGGCCGTCCCGGTTGTTCATCACCCGGCCCGCGACCGAGCCCCAGTCGGAGGCCTGGTAGTCCAGGTTGATGCCGACGCGGCGGAACATGTCGCCGGCGATCTCGCTCATCGCATTCAGCGCGGTGAGATCGGTCGGCACCGCCAGCACCACCTTCTCGCCCTTGTAGCCGGCGGCCTGGAGGTTGCGCTTGACCTTGTCGTAGTCCGGTGCCCCGGCCATCGCCTGCAGCCCGGCCTCGGTCGCCAGCGAGGTTCCGGGCAGGAAGAAGCCGCAGCGGTCGTTCCAGAGCGACCGGTCGTCGCCCATCACCGCCGTCATGTAGTCGGTCTGGTTGATGGCGGGCAGGAAGGCGCGGCGGATCGCCGGGTTGTCGAAGGGCGGCTGCAGATGGTTGAGGCGGATCATGCCCATCAGCCCGGCCTTGTCCTTCACCTCCACCTTCAGGCTGCGGTTGCGCCGCAGCAGCGGCAGCAGGTCGGCGGTGGGTTGTTCCCACCAATCCACCTCGCCTCGTTGCAAGGCGGCGCCGGCGGTCGCGGCATCCGGGATGGTATGCCATTCGACGCGATCCACCCGGGCAACCTTGCCGCCGGCGAGGAAGCTCACCGGCTCGTCGCGCGGCTTGTAGCCGGCGAAGCGTTCATAGACCGCGCGCGACCCGGACATGCGCTCATCCGCCACCCAGCGGAAGGGGCCGCTGCCGACGATCTCCGTCACCTGGACGGAGGGCGGGTTGCGGGCGAAGCGCTCCGGCATCACCGGACAATAAGAGGAAGGCTTGGCCAGCGCGGTGGCGAGCAAGGGGAAAGGCTGCTTCAGCTTCACCAGGAAGACTCGGTCGGAGACCGCCGTCATCTCCGTGGTGATGGCACGGATGTTCTGGCCCAGCACATCGGCGCGGGTCCAGCGGTCGATGCTGGCGATGGCATCCCGCGCCAGGATCGGCGTGCCGTCGTGGAAGGTGATGCCTTCGCGCAGGGTGATGCGCCAGCTGCGCCCGTCGTCCTCGATGACATGGCCTTCGACCAGCTGCGGCTGCGCCGTGTAGCTGCTGTCGAGGCCGTAGAGCTGGTCATAGACCATCATGCCGTGGTTGCGGGTGACCAGGGCCGTGTTGAACACCGGGTCAAGCAAAGTCAGGTCGGACTGCGGCACGAAGCGCAGCACGGTCGTTGCCCCCGCGGTGCCCTGGGCGCGCAGGACATTGGGCCGCGCCAGTGCCGAGGTTGCGATACCGGCCGCCAGGGTCAGCAAATCACGACGCTTCACGATGCACCTCCGCCTTGCCATTGCAGCTTGCCCATGAAGCCGGGCGTCGCCAAGCAGGCCTGCGGTTGAATTGCGGCGGGTCGGCCTGCTTCCTCATGCCGTGCTGCGCAGCGCCTCGACCAGCTTGGCGAAGGCCGCCGTGGGCTGGCGCCGGCTGGGGTAATAGAGGTGATAGCCAGGAAATGGCGGACACCAATCGGCCAGTACGCGGACAAGCCGTCCGTCCTCGAGATAGACCTGGACCTGATCCTCAAAGAGGTACGCCAGGCCGAAGCCAGCCAGGGCGGCCTTGAGCATCAGCGGCGTCACGTTGAAGACCAGGGGCCCTTCGACGCGCACGTTCAGCGCCCGCCTGCCCTTTTCGAATTCCCAGGCATAGAGACCACCCAGGGTCGGCAGGCGCAGATTGATGCAGGCATGGCCGGTGAGATCCTGCGGTGTCCTGGGACGCGACCGGGTATCGACATAGACGGGCGCACCGACGACAGCCATGCGCAGATCCGGCCCGATGCGCACGGCGACCATGTCCTTGGCCACCTGTTCGCCCAGGCGCACGCCGGCGTCATAGCGGCCGGCCACGATATCGGTCAGGGTATTATCGGAATCGATTTCCACCGTGATATCCGGATACTCCGGCAGTAGCCGCTCCAGCGCCGGCCACAGCACCGTATGGGCGGCGTGCTCGCCCGCGGTGATGCGGATCCTGCCGGCTGGCTTCTCCCGGAAGGCGGTGATGGCTGCCAGGGCCCCGTCGATCTGGTCGAAGGCCGGGCCGAGGCCGCCGAGCAAGCGTTCGCCCGCCTCGGTCGGCGCGACGCTGCGGGTGGTGCGCGTCAGCAGCCTGACACCGAGCCGCGCCTCGAGTGCGCGCAGGGCCTGGCTCAGCGCCGATGGGGAGATACCGAGCTGCGCGGCCGCCCGGGTGAAGCTGCGCGCCTCCGCAACCGCGCGGAAGGCCTGGAGGTCGCTGAGGTCGGCCCGCGGCATCATGAAGTCCTGCTTCAAGGTTCATGCGGATTCTACCGCCTAATGCCCGGTCGCCCACGCCCCATCTTCGGACCGAGGAATGGCGCCGCTGTACCGCCGCGCCCGGAGCAGAGGGGATTGGACGATGGAGATCAAGCGAGCGGGTTCACAGCCCTCCGGCAAGGGGCCGGCGGAGTGGTTCACCGGCACGGTGCGGATCGACCCGCTGAACAGCCCGCCCGGCCCGGCCCGTGTCGCCATGGCGCTGGTCACCTTCGAGCCCGGTGCGCGAACCGCCTGGCACACCCATCCGCTCGGCCAGACGCTCGTCGTCACCGCCGGCTGCGGCTGGGTGCAGCACGAGGGCGGGGCGATCGAGGAGATCCGGCCGGGCGACGTCGTATGGTTTCCGCCCGGCGAGAAGCATTGGCACGGTGCTACCTCCACCACGGCCATGAGCCACATCGCCGTGCAGGAGGCGCTGGACGGCTCGCCCGTGGACTGGCTGGAACAGGTCAGCGATGCGCAGTATCGGCCTGCAGGACGCACGGCATGAGCGCGGAGCGACACCGCAGCCTCGCGGGCAAGGTCGCCTTCGTGACCGGGGCTGCAAACGGCATCGGCCGCGCCACGGCGCTGGCCTTCGCGGAAGCTGGTGCCAGCGTCGTGGCGACTGACGTCTCGGAGCCAGGCAACCAAGAAACGGCGCGACTGATCGAGCAGGCTGGCGGACGGGCGATTGCCATCCGGTGCGACGTCGCGCTCGAGACGGATGTGCAGGCCGCGCTGGACCGGACGGTCGAGACCTTCGGGCGCCTCGACATCGCCTTCAACAATGCGGGTGTCGAACAACCCCTGAAAACATTGGCCGATCTCACGTCGGAGAACTGGGACCGGATCGCCGGCATCGACCTGCGCGGGATTTTCCTGTGCATGAAGCATCAGGTTCCGCTGATGCTGCGGCAGGGGGCCGGCGCCATCGTCAACACCTCCTCCGGCGCCGGGGTGAAGGGCTTCGCGGGCCAGGCGGCCTATTGCGCCGCAAAGTTCGGCGTCATCGGCCTTACCAAGGCGGCGGCGTTGGACTATGCGGCGGCGGGCATCCGCATCAATGCCATCTGCCCCGGGATCATCGAGACCCCGATGATGGATCGCTTCAGCGGCGGCACGCCGGAAGGGCGCGCCCGGGTGATCGCGCAGGAACCGATCGGCCGGATGGGCCGGCCCGAGGAGATCGCCGCCACCGTCCTCTGGCTCTGTACGGAAGCAGCCGGCTTCGTCACCGGACATGCGATGGTCGTGGACGGCGGACAGACAGTCTAACGACGACAGTCCGCCGACCGCGCGAGACTTCTGCCGCATCGACCGTCGTATCGGAAAGCCGCAGCACAGCATGGAAGAGTGGGACGCTGATGGCGCCACCGCCTTTCATGCCGAAGCATCTTCTCGCCTGCCGCGGCTTCCGCGACCAATATTTGCCGACCGAACGAACGCAACCGGCCCGCATGTCGTTGTCAGGCAATGCGATCCCGCTGCGGCGACCGCCGGCCTGTCCCCTTAGGCGGACCGACCCGCGAGCTCTGGCGCCCGATCTGAAGGAACAAGCCCAATGAGTTGCCCTGACCATCTGTCCCTGTCCCGGCGCGCCCTGGTGGCCGGCGCCGCAGCAACCGCCGCAGCCACGAATTCGGGAACTGCGGAAGCCCAGCCGACTGCCACCACCATCCCAGGACAAACTACGATGGCGAATGTCTCGTTCCGGGTGAACGGCGAGCCGCGCAGCCTCGCGCTGGATACGCGCACCACGCTGCTCGACGCGCTGCGCGAACACCTGCAGTTGACAGGCAGCAAAAAGGGCTGTGACCACGGCCAATGCGGCGCCTGCACGGTGATGGTGGACGGGCGGCGCATCTATTCCTGCCTGACCCTGGCGGTCATGCATGAAGGCGACGAGGTCACCACCATCGAGGGCCTGGGCCAGCCCGGCAACCTGCACCCGATGCAGGCCGCCTTCGTCAAGCATGACGGCTACCAGTGCGGCTATTGCACCCCGGGCCAGATCTGCGCCTCGATCGCAACGCTGCAGGAGATCAAGGCCGGCGTGCCGAGCCACGTGACCGCCGACCTGACCGCGGCACCGCAGATCACCGCCGAGGAAATCCGCGAGCGCATGAGCGGCAATATTTGCCGCTGCGGTGCCTATTCCAACATCGTCGATGCGATCACCGAAGTCGCGGAGAAGCAGGCATGAGACCCTTCACTTACGAGCGCGCCCGCAGCCCCGCCGAGGCCGCGGCAGCCGTCACCCGCCAGCCGGGTGCGAAGTTCATCGCCGGCGGCACCAATCTGCTCGACCTCATGAAACTGCAGATCGAGACGCCGACGCATCTGATCGACGTCAATGGCCTTGGCCTCGACCGGATCGAGCCGACGCCGGAGGGTGGCCTCCGGGTCGGGGCGCTGGTGCGCAACACGGATCTCGCCGCGGATGAACGGGTGCGGCGCGACTACGGCGTGCTATCCCGCGCCTTGCTGGCAGGCGCCTCGGGGCAGCTGCGGAACAAGGCGACCACGGCCGGCAACCTGTTGCAGCGCACGCGTTGCGCCTATTTCTACGACACCGCGCAACCCTGCAACAAGCGCCAGCCCGGCAGCGGCTGTGCGGCCATCGGCGGCGTCACGCGGCAACTCGCAGTGATCGGGTCGAGCGATGCCTGTATCGCCACGCATCCCAGCGACATGGCAGTGGCCATGCGCGCCCTGGATGCGGTGGTGGAAGTGGTGCGGGCGGATGGCGCAACGCGGCGCATCCCGATTGCGGAGTTCCACCGCCTGCCCGGCGAGACGCCGCATATCGAGACCAGCCTGGAAGCCGGCGAGTTCATCACCGCTGTTCTCCTGCCGCCGCCGGTCGGCGGTCGGCATTTCTACCGCAAGGTACGGGATCGCGCCTCCTATGCCTTCGCTCTCGTCTCGGTCGCGGCCGTGGTGCAGCGGGATGGCACCGGGCGGGTCGCACTGGGTGGCATGGCGCACAAGCCCTGGCGCGTGGAAGCGGCCGAGGCCGAGTTGCCGCGCGGTGCCAAGCCCGCCATGGCGGCCATCCTCGATGGCGCAAGGCCGACCCACGACAATGCATTCAAGCTGACCCTGGCGGAGCGAACCCTCGCCTCCGTCCTGGCCGAGGCGAAGGGCTGAGCCATGAAATTCGACACGCCCGCTACCAGCAATCCGATCGATCAGCTCAAGGTCGTCGGCCAGCCCGTGGACCGCATCGACGGCCCGCGCAAGACGACGGGCACCGCGCCCTATGCCTATGAACGGCATGACGTGGCCCGCAACCAGGCCTATGGCCATATCCTCGGCGCCGGCATCGCCAAGGGCCGCGTCACCGCCATGGATACGGCGGCCGCGAAATCCGCGCCCGGCGTGCTGGCCGTCGTCACCACGCTGGACATGCCCCGGCTGGAAAAAGGCAAGACGAATACTGCCTTCCTGTTCGGCGGTGCCGAGATCCAGCACTACCATCAGGCGATCGCCGTCGTGGTGGCAGAGAGTTTCGAGCAGGCACGCGATGCCGCAGCGATGATCCGGGTGGACTATGACCGCCAGCCCGGCCGCTTCGATCTCGCCGCCGAGGCGCCGAAGGCCAAGCTGGCCTCCGCCGATAGCGGCGAGGGCAGCGGGTCGCCGCAGGAGGACCGGGTCGGCGACTTCGAAGGCGCCTTCGCCCAGGCCGCGGTCACGCTGGACGCGACCTATACGACGCCGGACGAGAGCCACGCGATGATGGAGCCGCATGCGACCATCGCCGCCTGGGAAGGCGAGAAGCTCACCGTCTGGACCTCCAACCAGATGGTTGCCTGGGGCAGGCGCGACCTGGCGACGACGCTCGGCCTGCCGGCGGAAAACGTGCGGCTGGACAGCCCCTTCGTCGGCGGTGGCTTCGGCGGCAAGCTGTTCCTGCGTGCGGATGCGGTACTGGCAGCATTGGGTGCCAAGGCCGCTGGGCGGCCGGTGAAGCTGGCGCTGACCCGGCCTCAAGTGGCGAACAACACCACGCACCGGCCAGCGACGATCCAGCATGTCCGCATCGGTGCTGCACGCGACGGCAAGATCACCGCCATCGCGCATGAGAGCCTGTCGGGCGACCTCGAGGATGGGCAGCCGGAAACCGCGGTGTCGCAGACCAAGCTGCTCTATGCCGGCGCGAACCGGCTGACCGCGCTGCGCCTCGCCGTGCTCGACCTGCCAGAGGGCAATGCCATGCGCGCGCCGGGCGAGGCTCCCGGCCTGATGGTGCTTGAGGTGGCGATGGACGAGATGGCGGAGAAGCTGGGCATGGACCCGGTCGAGTTCCGCATCGTCAACGACACCCAGGTGGATCCGGAGAATCCGGAGCGCCGCTTCTCCCAGCGCCAGCTCGTGCAATGCCTGCGGACCGGCGCCGAGCGCTTCGGCTGGAGCAAGCGTAGCGCCAAGCCGGGCCAGCAGCGGGACGGGCGCTGGCTGGTCGGCATGGGCGTGGCCGCCGGCTTCCGCAACAACCTGGTGATGAAGTCGGGCGCACGCGTGCGGCTCGATGCCAGCGGCGGCGTGACGGTCGAGACCGACATGACCGATATCGGCACCGGCAGCTACACCATCATCGCCCAGACAGCGGCCGAGATGATGGGCCTGCCGCTGGAGAAGGTGACGGTGCGCCTGGGCGATTCCAGCTTCCCCGTCTCCGCCGGTTCCGGTGGGCAATGGGGCGGCAACAGCTCCACCGCCGGCGTCTACGCCGCCTGCGTGAAGCTGCGGGAGGCGGTGGCGCAGAAGCTCGGCTTCAACTCGGCGGAGGCCGAATTTGTGGGCGGGCAGGTCCGCGCCGGCAACCGCAGCGCACCGCTCGGCCAGGCGGCCACCGCCGAGGGCTTGATGGCCGAGGATACGATCGAATATGGCGACCTCGCCAAGCGGTACCAGCAGTCCACCTTCGCCGGCCATTTCGTGGAGGTGGCGGTGGATGTCGCGACCGGCGAGACGCGGGTGCGGCGGATGCTGGCGGTCTGTGCCGCCGGGCGCATCCTCAACCCGAAATCGGCGCGCAGCCAGGTCATCGGCGCGATGACCATGGGCGTCGGCGCGGCGCTGATGGAGGAGCTGGCGGTGGACAAGCGCCACGGCTTCTTCGTTAACCATGACCTCGCCGGCTATGAGGTGCCGGTCCATGCCGACATTCCGCATCAGGAGGTGATCTTCCTTGATGAGGTGGACCCGATTTCCTCGCCCATGAAGGCCAAGGGCGTGGGTGAGCTCGGCATCTGCGGCGTCGGCGCAGCCGTGGCGAATGCGATCTACAACGCGACCGGTGTGCGCGTGCGGGATTACCCGGTCACGCTCGACAAGCTGCTCAGCCGCTTGCCCGAGGTGGCGTGAGCGATACTGGCGGGGGCGCCTCGCGCCTCCGCCAGGCTTGCGCTGTTCGGACTCGCCCTACCGAGGCCGGAACGGGCTTTTGAACCTGTTCTTCGGATCCGCTTGCGGCGCGTAGAGCGGCTCCCCCGCCGGTGCCAGCGCGGCTTCGAGTACCGCCCGCAGTCCATCCGAGGCGAAGTCGAGCGAAACGCTGCCGCCAAGCTGGGCCGGCAGCGCACTTGTCAGCAGCCGTGCTCCGAAGCCGCGCCGCGCCGGCTCCCGCGCCGGTGGCGGTCCACCGCTTTCGGTCCATTCCACCCGCAGCTTCGGCGCCGTGGCGCTCGACCCCGGCGGTCCGCTGCCTTCCTGCAGGACCCAGCGCACCCGCACCCGCCCGGCCGGTACGGACAAGGACCCGTGCCGCACCGCATTGGTGGCCAATTCGTGCAGCGCCAGGGCCAGTGCCACCGCGGCGGCGGGACGGAGATGCACCGTGGGACCATCGATTTCGGCCAGCGGTCCCGCTGGGCCAGCCGCATGCCGGTAGGGTGCGAGTTCCGCCTCGACCAGCGCCCGCAGTTCCACACCCTCGGGCCAACCGCGGCCGGCAAGCATGTCATGCGCCCGGGCCATGGCGCGCAGCCGCCCGGCAAAGGTCTCCCAGAAGCTGCGCGGGTCGGGTGCCGCACGGGCGGTTTGCGCGGCGACGGACTGCACCGCGGCCAGCGCATTGCGGACCCGGTGGTTGAGCTCCGCCAGCAGCAGGCGCCGCAATCCCTCCTCGCCCGCGCCACCCTCGGCGGCATGGGCGAAGCCGGCGACACGGCGCACGCGACCCTTGGCATCGATGATCGGGAAGCCCAGGTCGCTGACCCAACAGGCTGCGGCGCGGCTGGTCGCGCCTGTCGCACCATCGCCACGGGGCAGGACGCGATAGGCGACTTCCGCCGCCTCACCCCGGCGCAGCGCATCGAAGCGGGCGGCGACGGCAGGGCGGTCGTCCGGGTGGACCAGGCCCAGCCAGCGGCCGGCTTCGGGCAGTACTTCCTCGGGCGAGACCCCCAGCAGGCTGCGCACTCCGGGTGAGACATAGATGCCGTGGCCGCTGGCAACCTCGGCGACCCAAAGGGCGCCGGGCGCGGAGGCCGCCAGCTCTGCCAGGGCGCCACTGGTCTTCTGGACCGCTTCGGTCTGCGCCCTCGCCTCAGCCGCATCCTGGCGGGCGTCCACCAGCTCGGCCCGGGTCCGCTGCAATTCTGCCTGAAGCGCCTGCGGATCCTGATCGGGCAGCATGTCCTCGCCTAGATCCACCTGCAACGCTCCTGTCCGGCCGGCAGGATGCCGGGCGTGCTTCTCATTGCCAACGGCCCGGCCTCCGGAACGTTTGTAAAGAATTCGTCTTCTTGCCCCTTTCGTGATGTAAGTGGATGCCGGCTGACGGAGGCGGCATCCAACCTCCTCACGCCAACGCCGCCACCTCCGGCCGGTGACGTTCCGGAACCCGATGAGACCCGTCCTCCGTACGGCAACGTGCAGACAGGCGGCGGGCAGCGGACGTAGATCACGGTAGCGGGACGGCGCATCGGGAGGAAGGTGATCTGCGAAAGAGCCCACCTTTCTCTGGCGAAGCCAGGGCGCGTCGGACTCGTCCGGAGCGCAGGATCGCCACGCTGGCAGCCGCCGGAAACCGCTTTCTCACCGCTTTCCCGCCACCGGACCACGCCTTGCTGGCACCGGCGCTCGAGCAGGTCAGGCTTGTTTATGGCCAGATTCTCTTCGAGCCGGGGCGTGTGCCCTCGCATGTGCATTTCCCGCATGCCGGAACGATGATCTCGCTTGTGCTGCCATTGCGCGACGGCCGCGAATGCGAGACGATCACCGTGGGGTCCGAGGGCCTGGCCGGCCTCGGCACGGATCCGACGGACACCACCGTCGAGACCTTCGTCCGCGGTATCGTTCAGATGCCGGGCGACGCCACCCGCATCCCGACCGAACGCCTGGCGGAGGTCGCGGCAGCCTCGCCGCCCCTGCGCCGCCTCCTCGTGCGGTATGCCGAGGCTGCGATGTCGATGGCGCTGCAATCCGTCGCTTGCAACGCGGCCCATCCGCTCCGCGCCCGGCTCGCCCGCTGGCTTCTGGTCGCACTCGACCGGGCAGCGCCGGGAAGCGGCGGCCGGCTGGCGCTGACCCAGGAATTCATCGCGGTGATGCTGGGTGTCCGCCGGGCGACGGTCGGCGACGCGCTGCTCGCCTTTCAGGCCGAGGGCTTCGTCCGCCTGCAGCGTGGCGGCCTGGTCATCCTCGACCGCAAGGCGCTTGGGGCGACAGCCTGCGAATGCCATGCCGCAGTGCGGCGCCGCTATGCGTATCTGCTGCCGGAGGTGGAGCAGGCCGGCCCGGACGGCGCCGAAGACGATGGCAACTGACCGGACGATGGACAGGCTTCCCCCGGCTGATGCTGCACCGGCCGCGCCGCTTCGTGCCGCGCCTGGCCTGCCGCGCCTCAGGCTGGGCACCCTGTTGCTCGCCCTCGTGCTTGCCGTGCTGCTGCCCGCCCTTGCGGTCGGCAGCTATGCCACCTGGCAGGCCGTCCGCACCGCCGAGGCGGCGGCCGAGGCGCGGCTGCTGGATACCGCCGCCGCCCTCGCCCTTGCGGTGGACCGTGAACTTGGCGGCCAACTGGCCGTGCTGACCGGCTTCGCCACCTCCCCCGCCTTCGGGGCTGGTCCGCAGAGCCTGGACCTGGCCGCGCTGGATGCCCATGCCCGCCGCATCGTCGCAGCACTCGGCACGCATCTGTCGGTGCTCCGCCGCGACGGCACGCTGATCGTGGCGACAGGCCTGCCGCCCGGCACGCCGCTGCCGCCTTCGCGTGTGCCGGAAACGATCGAGCTGGTCTTTGCCACGGGCAAGCCGGTGGTGACCGGCCTCGTCACGGCTGGCACGATCACTCGCGCACCGGTCTTTTCCCTCAGCCTGCCGGTGCGCGACGCGGCCGACGGCGTGGCTTACGTCGCGATGGCTGCCTTCCGGGTGGAGCACCTGCGCGACCTGTTGCGCGCCCAGGGCCTGCCGGAAGGCACCTTCGCCTCGATCGTGGATGCCGGCGACACCATCGTGGCACGCTCCGATGCGCTCCACGGACGCCTAGTCGGGCAGCCGGCGGCAGCGGCGGCCGTGGCGCATTACACCAACCGCGCATCCGGGATCTTCCGCGCCACGACCCTGGATGGCGTGGATCGCATGATTGCCTTCCGCAGCCTTTCCGCCGCGCCGGGATGGCGCGTTTTCGTCGGCGAGCCGCTCTCGGGCCTCGCCGCTGCCTGGCGCGGCCCGGTCGTGGCGCTCGCCGCCGGCGGTGCCGTCACGCTCCTGCTTGGCAGTGCTCTGGCCCTGCTTTCCGCGCGGGGCGTGCTGCGACCCCTGCGCCGCCTGGACAGCCATGCGGCAGCGCTGGCCACCGCCGGCGGCGGGGTCCGGGCTGCGGACATCCCGCCGGCCCGCGTACGCGAGCTGGAGGTGCTGCGCCGCGGTTTCGCCGAGGCCGAGGCCGCGGTCGCGCACCGCGAGGCCGGCCAGGCCGCAAGCGAGCGGCGGCTGCGCGCGGTGCTGGAGAGCACGGCGGACGGTGTCCTCTCGCTCGGGCCCGACTGGGGGATGACCTTCCTCAACGGCCATGCCGCCCGGATGATCGCGCAAGGGCGCGACGTCCTCGGGCTGAACCTTTGGGAGGCTTTCCCGGACGCGGTGGGCAGCACCTTCTGGCTGGCCTTCCGGCGCTGCATGGCCGAGCGGATCCCGGCCGAGGCGGAGGCGCATTACCCGCCGCTCGGCCGGATCTTCGCCACCCGCGCCTTCCCCGCCGAGGATGGCGGCATCACCGTGTTCTTCCAGGACGTGACCGATCGGCATGAGGCCGAGGCGCGCCTGCGCGAGAGCGAGGAGCGCCTGCGGCTGGCGCTGGACGCCGGCCGCATGGGGATCGCCGCCTGGGACCTCGCAACCGACAGGCTGGACTGGGACGCACGACAATATGCCCTGTTCGGCATCGATCCCGTCGCGGGCGGGATGACCGGCGCGCAGGCCCTGTCGCGGATTCACCTCGAGGATCGGCCGGGGCTGAAGGCCGCCGTCCGTGCCGCGATCGCGGCGGGACAAGGGCGCTTCAACTACGAGTTCCGCTTGCTCCTGGCCGGGGGCAGGGCCCGCTGGATCACTGGTTATGGGCAAGTCCTGCCTGGCCCGGACGGGCAGGCCGCCCGCATCGTCAGCCTGAACTTCGATACCACAGCGGCCCGCAATGCCGAAGCGGACCTTGCCCGCAGCCACGAGGCGGCGCGCGCTGCGGCGGAACGGGTCCAACTGGCGCTCTCGGCCGGCGCGATCCTCGGCACCTGGGACTGGGAGCTACCGACAGACCGCTTCGCGGTGGACGAACGCTTCGCCGAGGCCTTCGGCATCAAACCCGAAGCGGGCCGCATCGACCTGCCGCTGGAGACGGTGATCGCAGCGGTGCACCCGGACGACGTGGCCGGGCTCCGCACCGCCATCGCCGAGGTGATCGCGCGCGGTGGCCCCTATAGCCATGAGTACCGCGTGCGCGGGCGGGATGGCCTCTACCGCTGGATCCAGGCGAACGGCCGCGTGGACCATGGCCCGGACGGCACGCCGCTTCGCTTCCCCGGCGTGCTGCTCGACATCGGGGCGCGGCGCGCGCTGGAAGCCGAGCGTGACCGCGCCGCCGGCCTGCTGCGCGCCTTCACCGATGCCGTGCCCGGCGTCGTCTATGCCAAGGACCGGGAGGGCCGCATGCTGGTGGCCAACCATGGCGCCACGGCGCTGATCGGCAAGCCGTCCAGCTTCTACCTCGGCCGGACGGATGCCGAATTCCTCGACGACACCGCCCAGGCGGCCAGCGTGATGGCGAACGACCGGCGCGTCATGGATAGCGGCGTTGCCGAACAGGTCGAGGAGACGATCAGCCCCCCCGATGGCACGCCCACCGTATGGCTTTCCACCAAGGCGCCCTTCCGCGATGCGGACGGGCAGGTCATCGGCCTCATCGGCGCATCGGTGGACATCACCGCCCGCAAGGAGGCGGAGGCCATCCTGGCGCGCAGCAACGAGGATTTGGAGCGGCTGGTCGAGGCCCGCACCGCCGAACTGCGCGCGAGCGAGCTGCGGCTGGCCGAGGCCGCCCGGATGGAAGCGCTCGGGCGGCTGGCCGGCGGCATCGCACATGACTTCAACAACGTGCTCCAGGCCGTGCAGGGCGGCGTCGCCCTCGCCTCCAAGCGGCTGACACGTGACCCCGATGCGGCCCGACATCTGCTCTCCCTCGCCGTGGATGCGACGGAGCGCGGCGCGGCGGTGACCGGGCGGCTGCTCGCCTTCGCGCGGCGCGGCGAGCTTTCCGCAAGCGCGGTCGCGCCGGCGCCGCTGCTCGAGGGCTTGGCACAGATCCTCCACCACACGCTCGGGCCTAGCGTGACCCTCGCCATCGAGGCTGACCCGGCGATGCCGGCGCTATGGGCCGATGCGGCGCAGCTCGAAGCGGTGCTCATCAACCTCGCCAACAATGCGCGCGATGCGCTGCCGGGCGGCAACGGGGCGGTCATCCTGCGGGCGGAGCCGGTCACGGCGGGCCGATCCGATGCACCCGCCAGCCTCCTGCCGGGCGGGTATATCCGTCTGTCGGTGGTGGACGACGGCGAGGGAATGCCGCCGGAGATCCTGGCGCGCGTCACCGAGCCTTTCTTCACGACGCGGCCGCGGGGCAAGGGCACTGGCCTCGGACTGGCCATGGCGCGCGGCTTCGCCGAGCAGTCGGGCGGTGCGCTGGTAATCGAGAGCGTGCGGGGGCATGGCACGACCGTCGCCTTGTGGATCCCCTGCGCCCCCGAGGACATGGCCACAAAAAAATCCATGGAAGCGTCTAGGGAGGCGCTCAGGGAGGCACTGCCGGCAGCGGAGCCGCAGGGCGCAGCAGTGATGCTGGTGGACGACGAGCCCGGTGTGCGGGCGACCCTGGCCGCGGCACTCACCGACCAGGGCCATGCCGTGACGGAAGCGGAGGACGCGCTTGCCGCCCTGGCCAAGCTGGACCTGGGTATTGCCGTAGAGGTGCTGGTGACCGACCTGGCCATGCCGGGCGGCATGGATGGGCTCGCCCTGCTCCGCGAGGTACGGCTGCGGCGGCCCGGGCTGCCGGCCCTGCTGATCACCGGGCATACCGGCGATGCGGCCTGGAATGCCCTGCAGGAGGCGGTCGGGACCGGCCCCTTCGCCGTGCTCCGCAAGCCTGCCTCGGCCGAGGCGATAAGCGCCCAGCTCGCGGCTCTGCTGCATGCGGGCGGCAGTCCCCAGGGGAAGCCGGGATCCGCTGGTCTCGGGTGCTGAAGCACCTGCCGGATGCAGGCAGGCGCTTCAGGACTGCCGCAGATGTGTCTCCAGCGCCGCGATGAACAGCCGCACCTTCGGCGGCACCAGCCGCGCCGTGGGATAGACCGCCCAGATGGCCAGCGGCTCCGGCTCGCCCAGGTCCAGCCGGATGGGCAACAGATGGCCGATGGCCACTTCCTCCCGCACGTCCCAGGCCGAGAGCATGGTGATGCCGAGCCCACCGAGGCAGGCCTGGTGCAGGGCCTCCACCGAGCTGGCGGTGAAAGGGCCGGTGACCCGCTGGCGCAACGGCTTGTCCCCCACCGAGAAGACCCAATGGCTGGTCCCGGTCAACGCTAGGCAGCGGTGGCGGGCCAAGTCCGCGAGCGTTGCCGGCATGCCGTGCTCGGCAAGATAGGCGGGCGCGGCGTAGAGCCCACGTGGGTTATCTGCCAGCCGCCGGGCGACCAGGGCATTCTCCCGCAGCGGCGCGATCCGGATCGCCAGGTCGAGGCCCTGGGCCACGATGTCGACGATCCCGTCGCTCAGCAGCAGGTCGACCTGCAGGCCGGGATGCTCCTGCAGGAAGCCGGCGACCAGCGGCGCCACGACCTTGCGGCCGAAGGGGACCGAGGCCGTCAGCCGCAGCATGCCGATCAGGCCGGCCGAGACCGGCCGTACGGCGGCACGGGCCAACGCTTCTTCCTCCAGCAGCGCCTGGGCATGGGGCAGGAAGGCCTCGCCCTCCACCGTAAGGGCCAGCGCGCGCGTGGTGCGATGCATCAGCCGAGCGCCGACCTCCGCCTCCAGCTCCGCCAGGCGGCGGGAGGCCAACATCGGAGTGATGCGCAAGCGCCGGGCGGCGGCGGCGAGGCTGCCGGCCTGCACCGCCTCCAGCAAAACCGCCACGTTGGTCAGGTTGATCATAACATCCAGCGTTATACCGCCCACGCAAAATGCCGGTCTACAGCGCAGGGCGTTGCAAGCCGAGATTGCCGCCAGCAGATCGAGGATCACGGCTCATGCTGGACGCAACCGCCAACGATACCAATACCCGGCCAGACGCCGGCGAAGCCTTGCCCCCGGGCGCCGCCGGCCTCGGCCGTGGCCTGACCTTCGCCATGGCGGCTGCGGCGGGCATCGCTGTCGCCAATATCTACTACAACCAGCCGATGCTCGGTATCATCGGGCAGGACTTCCCAGGCTCGGGCGCCACCGCGTTTATCCCGACGGCGACCCAGCTCGGCTATGCCGCCAGCCTGTTCCTGCTGCTGCCGCTCGGCGACCTGCTCGACCAGAAGCGGTTGATCGTCGGGCAATTCGTGGTCCTGGCCCTCGCCCTGGCCCTGGCAGCACTGGCGCCCAGCGCGCCGGTGCTCGTCGCCGCCTCCTTCCTGGTCGGGCTTTCGGCGACCGTGGCGCAGCAGATCGTGCCCTTCGCCGCCCATCTGGCGGCGCCGGCGCGGCGCGGTGCGACGGTTGGCCTCATCACCGGCGGCGTGCTCGCGGGCATCCTGCTCAGCCGGACCCTTGGCGGCTTCGTCGCGGCCCATGGCGGCTGGCGCGCGATGTTCTGGCTGGCCGTGCCGATGGCGCTCGGCGCCGCGGCCCTCATGGCGGTCCTGCTGCCGAGCCGGCCCGCCATGGCCTCGATCGGCTATGGGCAGGCGCTGCGCTCGCTGGTGCAGCTCTGGCGCGGGCAGCCGGCGCTGCGGCGGGCGACGCTGATGCAGGCGGCGCTCTTCGGCGCCTTCTCTGCCTTCTGGACAGTGCTGGCATTGCGGCTCGAGCAGCCGCCCTTCTCGCTGGGCGCCGAGGTGGCGGGGCTGTTCGGCGTGGTCGGCGCGGTGGGTATCGCGGCGGCGCCGCTGGCGGGCCGTCTTGCCGACAAGCGCGGGCCGCAGCTGGTGATCGGGCTGAGCGCCCTGCTGACCCTGGCCGCCTGGGCGGTGTTCGGCGCCTGGCCGACCCTGGCCGGGCTGGTGCTGGGCGTCGTCATCCTCGACTTCGGGGTGCAGAGCGCGCTCGTCTCGAACCAGCATGTCATCTTTGCCCTGCAGCCGGAGGCCCGCAGCCGGATCAACACCATCTTCATGACGGGCATGTTCCTGGGCGGCGCGGTTGGCTCGGCCGGGGCCATGATGGCCTGGGACTTCGCCGGCTGGGGCACGGTCTGCGGCTTCGGCGCCGCGCTGGCCGCCATCGCCCTGCTGATCGAGGGCCTCGCCCGCCGTGCCAAGGGAAACTCGTGATGAGGGCGCTGCGGGTCGCCGTGGCGGGAGGCTCCCTCGGGGGCCTCTTCGCCGCCATCCTGCTGCGGCAGGCCGGGCACGCGGTGCGCGTCTTCGAGCGTTCGGCGAGCGGGTTGGACGGACGGGGCGCCGGGCTGGTGCCGCAGCGCGAGGTCTTCGAGGTACTGCGGCGGATCGGCGCCGAGGACCTCGTGAAGGTCGGCGTCGTGGCGCGCGACCGGATCGTCCTTGATGCGGCCGGCGGCATCGCCCATCGCCAGGCCACGCCGCAGATGCAGGTTTCCTGGGATCACCTCTACCGCGCCGTCCGGGCCCGGCTGACGGAAACCGACTACCGCCTCGGCCGCACCGTGCAAGGCGCCACGCAATCCGATGCCGGGGCGGTGCTGCATTTCACCGATGGCGGCAGCGAGGATGCCGATCTGGTGCTCGGCGCCGATGGCATCGGCTCGGTGCTGCGGGAGGCGGTGACGGGCCAACCCTCGCCCAATCGCTACGCCGGCTATGTCGCCTGGCGCGGCCTAGTGCCGGAGGGCGCCCTGCCGGAGGACTCGGCGGGGATGCTGCTGGACCGCTTCGCCTTCGCCATGCTGCCGGGCTCGCAGGCGCTCGGCTATTCCGTCACGGGGCCGCATGGCGAGATGACGCGCGGGGAGCGACGCTATAATTGGGTCTGGTACCGACGCGTCGCGGCGGCGGAACTCGGCGATGTCCTCACCGACGCCTCAGGCCGCGCGCATCCCTTTTCGCTGGCGCCCGGCCAACTGCCCGAGGCCCGGGCGGCCAAGCTCCGGGCCGATGCCGCGATGCTGCTGCCGCCACCCTTCGCCGCCGCGGTCGCGGCGGAGCGATCGCCCTTCGTCCAGGCCATCTTCGACTACGAGGCGCCCCGGATGGTTTCCGGCCGGCTGGCCCTGCTGGGCGACGCCGCCTTCGTGGTGCGGCCGCATACCGCCATGGGCGTGGCAAAGGCCGCCGGCGATGCGATGGCGCTGCAGGCGCATCTCGGCCGGCTGCCGCTGGAGGCGGCGCTGCGGGCCTATGAGCGTGAGCGGATGCCGGTCGGCGCCGCGATCGCCGCCCATGGGCAACGGCTCGGCGCCGAGCTTGGCTGAGGCGCGGGCGACCATGAGCGGCCGGCGCGGCGCCTCATGGTCCCCCCAGATAGCGGTGGATGGACTGCACGACGACGGAGCCCTCCCCCACGGCCGAGGCGACACGCTTGGTGGAGCCCGAGCGGACATCGCCGACCGCGTAGACGCCCGGCAGGCTACTGGCGAAGGTATCGGCCAGCGGGGTGCCATCCGCGGCACGGCCGGTCACCACGAAGCCCTTGCCGTCGAGCGCCAGGCAGTCCTCCAGCCAAGCGGTATTCGGCTCCGCCCCGATCATGACGAAGACATTCCGCACCGGCCGCGTGACGCTATGTTCCGAAGGCCCGTCGAACCAGGTGACCTCCTCCAGCAGGCCGGTGCCGCCAAGGGCGGTGATCGCGGATCTCGGCCGCAGCGAGATCGCCGCCGTCGAGGCGATCCGCTGGACGAGGTAGTCCGACATGGTGGCGGCCAGCCCCTCCGCACGGACCAGCATGTGGACGCGCTGCGCAACGCGGGAGAGGAACATCGCTGCCTGGCCGGCCGAATTGCCGCCGCCGACAACGATGACCTCCTCTCCCGGGCAGAGCCGCGCCTCGATCGCCGTCGCGGCGTAATGGATGCCCTGTCCCTCGAAGCGCTCGTAGTCGGGGAGATCGAGCTTGCGGTAACGAGCGCCACTCGCCACCACCACGGCCCTCGCCGCGACGGCGCGCGCATCCTCGAGCAGCAGGCGATAGGGATGCCCGCTGCAATCGAGACCTTTCACCATGCGGGAGATGGCCAGCCGGGCACCGAATTTCTGCGCCTGGATCTGCGCCCGCCCGGCCAGCGCCTGGCCGGTGATGCCGGTAGGAAAGCCGAGGTAATTCTCGATCCGCGAACTCGTGCCCGCCTGGCCGCCGGGCGCCAGGCCCTCGACGACGATGGTCCGCAGCCCTTCCGAAGCCGCATAGACGGCCGCGGCCAGGCCAGCCGGCCCTGCCCCGACCACGGCGACATCGAAGACCTCCTCCGGCCCGATCTCCTCCGTCAAGCCCAGCGCATCCGCGAGCGCCGCGGTGCCGGGATCGAACAGCACCTTGTGGCCGGGCAGGATCACCACCGGGAATTGTCCCGGCTGCAGGCCGAAGGCGGCGATGAAGACCTGCGCCTGCGGGTCCCGGTCGATATCGACGACCTCATGCGGATAACCGTTGCGACCCAGGAAGCGCTGCAGCCCGAGCAGGCCGGCTGTACGGCTGGCCCCCAGCAGAATGGCTCCGCCGTGCCCATGCTGGATGAAGCCCATGCGCCGCAGGATGAAGGCTCGCATCGCCACCTCGGCGATATCGGTCTCGGCCTGCAGCATGCGGTGGAAGTGTGGCCGGTCGATCCGCAGGACCTGGCTGCCGGGAAGGGCACGAGCCGAGACCAGTGTCTCGCGGCCGTTCAGCAGGTCCAGTTCGCCGGTGAAGCCGTGCTGGCCATGCACGGTCAAGACCGTGTCCGGCTTGCCGGTGTCGGCGGCGATCGCCAGCACCTCGATGGCGCCGTCCAGCACGATGAAGAAGTCCACGCTGCGGTCGCCCCGGCTGAAGAGCACCGCCCCTTCAGGCAAGGTCATGGCCTGGCCATAGAAGGTGGCACGCCGCACCATATCCGTCGTCAGGCGCGGGAAAATCTGCTCGGTCCGGCGATAGGGGTCGGTGGGATCGGGAAGGCTTCTATCCGTCGGCGGCATCATGGGAGGATTCTTCCGATGGACTGGAGGGATGCGGCGGCCGTACCGCCCTTCGGGTCGCTAGTAGTAGCGCGGGATCGGTCCCAGCTGCGGCGTCGGCGATCCGCCAAGATCGACTTGGACATCGTCGACGTAGCACCAGCCCCAGCCTTCCGGCGGGTCGTATCCCTCGATGATAGGGTGGCTGGTTTCGTGGAAATGCTGCCTGGCATGGCGATGCGGCGAATCGTCGCAGCAGCCGACATGGCCGCAGTTCCGGCACAGGCGGAGGTGAAGCCAGGGGGCGCCGATGGCGAGGCATTCGGCACAGCCCCGGGTGCCCGGAGTGACCCGCCGGATTCCGGACTGGTGATGACATGGGCCAGGCATCGCAGGAAGCTCCGGATATGCCGGGCGATGCTAGCGAGGCGATGGACTGCATTTCTTGTACAAAATCGTCGGGGCGCGCGGAGGCCCGGGCACAGCTCGCGCACCGGTACGGACGAAAAGCTACAGGTCAGCAAAAGTACTGATATATGCTTCGTAGTCCTTCACCGATCGGCGGAAACGGGTGGCCCAAGCGAAAGACCGCTCGATCACCCAGCGTCGCGGCAACAGCACGAAGCCACGCTTGGCGTCTGACAGACTGACCACCTCCAGCTGGATGCCATAGGTTTTTACAGCGTCAGCGGCCATCGAGCTGGTGCAGTTCCTGCCAGCGGCGCCCCCCAGCACAGCCCGCAGATCATCGGCCAATGCCTCAGCCAGCCAGCCGGCGCTGCGCCTGCTTGCAGGCCGCGGCCCAAGGCGGTAGGTCGTTCGGCATCCAGCGCCACGGCGCCCCAGTCTTGATCACGCAGCGCAGGCCATGGAGCGCTTCGCGCAGCGCATACTCCCGCCGCCCTACAGCTTTAAACAGCATGGTCAGACAAGGCGTCACCAAAGGCCGTTCATCATCGGAGACATTAGGTGGATACGGCTTGCGGGCATCCGTGCCTCGCAGCCCGATCGTTACCAGCATGATGGTCCATGACAGTCATTAGCGCGGGCGGACGACAGTCGGTTTCGCACCCTTAAGCTACAGGAGAGACATCGGCGACGCATGTGGCGGCCCACTGCGCTCAACACTGATTATCTCCTGGGTCGCTCAATCCAGGCCTACTGGCAGACTAGGACATCAATTACCCCATTTTCTCAGATAGCTACTGAGCATTGCGTGCGTCAGCAGCCGCTGCTATAGGGCTCGGCACGGAGAGGTGCCGGAGTGGTCGAACGGGTCGGTCTCGAAAACCGAAGTACGGGTAACTGTACCGTGGGTTCGAATCCCACCCTCTCCGCCAGTTCCCATACGAGCCGCACTCTCCGCCCGACCGAGCGCCGCCCTGAGTGGCAGATTTCCTGGGGTTTTCAGGGCAGACCTGTTGACTGGCCCAGCGCAAAGACGGCCCGAAATCGCTCTCCGGAGGCCAATTCTCTCCGGACCTGCTGACTTGGGCGTTTTAGTACGGAACGAAAAACCTTAGGTAAACGGCGGTTTTCAGCGCGGTAAGCACTTGCGCCGGTTCGAACCACACTTGCCCGAAATCCGTAATTCCAGAGCGAACACTTCGGTACGGAGCTGTGATCGTCCCCTGAGTGCCGGCCCAAGAGATCCCGGGAACGGGTGGTCATTAATGCAATTGCGGTCGCCGTTCGCGAAGGCACACCGTCAGGCATCCTGGTCTACGGTCCACGTGCCAGCAAAAGCGCGGAGTTCATACTGCTCGGCGCCCTCATGATTGGGGGGCGGCTCCTTTGGCCTTCCGCTTCTGTTCATCGATCTCCTTCTGGCGCTGCCGAAGTGCCTCGGTCGCCTTGGTGTCATCGAGCGGCCAGAATAAATGGCAGTAGGTGTCGTTGGGCGCGGGCACCATATCGTGGAAGGCCTTCACGGCCTCCGGGGAGCCGACAAGATGCGTGGGAATGTCCGGCTTGCCCACAAAGGCTGAAAACCCGCTCGGCATGACCGCAGCAGCCACCTGCTCCAACCGCGGATGCTCCGCCCGCCCGAGGATCATGGCGAGCAGCTGGGCATTGCCTGCCACCTGATCACCTTCGATGTAGCTCGCCGCCTCGCAGTAGCCGGGCCCCTCGGATCGCCATTGCGGGATCAAGGCGCGCTGATAGTGCCAGACCAACGCGTCGCGGTAGCCAGTCCTCACGCGGGAGATGAAGCCGAGGGAGTTGTAGGCGTAGGCATTGGCCAGCGCCTCCTCCAGCGGCTGGTGCCGATGCCATGCAAAGCCCTTGGCATGCACGGCGCGGCGATAGGCGAGGTAGCCGGGGAACGGAACGCCGCCAGCGTCGGCCAGAATCTCCAGCACCGTCGCCGCGCTCTCCACGAGGTGGTGGTAGAATTCGTGGTGAAACATCTCGAACAGCACCAGGTGCAGGAACAGTTCCTGCGATAGCCCTGGATAGAGCGGCGCTACGGCGCGCACGCCTCGCGCGTAGGTCAGCAAGCGATCCACGAAGATGTAGATGCCCCAGCGGTCCATCGGCTCGAGGTGAAAGGGCCGATAGAAGGCTATCGCGTTCACGGGCAAACGCTGGGTGTCGAGAAGCGTGCGCCGTTCCTTGCGGTTCAACAGCCTATCAAGGGTCTGCTTCGCCGTCGCCCCCAGCACGGGTTCCACGCGGTCCTGGCGAGCTTGGCGCCAACGCTTCGTCAGATCGTCAAGCTCATCCTTCTTCCATTTGCGCGCGCGATCCATCGGCAGGCCGAGCACGAGCTGCGCCGGATCAAGCATGGCCTGGCCAGTGCCGACATCCCGGACATCGATCGGCAGCGTCTTCGCCGTCCGGCCCGTGGCGCGCAGCCAGTCACAGGTTTCCGCCAGGGTTGCCTCGGCGCGACTGAGGGTGAGCGTGACTGCCATCGGATGGTGACCGCCCCCTACGCTTCAGCCTCTACGGCCATCCAACACACCAGCCGCACGTCCGCATCGCTGATGGGCGGCAGCGGCGCAGGCGGCTCGAAGCGCTCGAGCCCGGTCGCCAGGATCCAGTCCACCAGGCGCAGGCTGCGCGCCGCAGCTGGCCCTGAGCGGTCCCTGAACTGGTCGCGCAGCAGCGCCTCCTCCCGCAGGGGCCAGGGCGCCTCCAGCACGTCGAGCGCTTTGGCTAGCTTGTCACCATCCAGATCATGAGGAGGGTGCGCCCGGATGAACTCTGCCACCTGGCGGTTCAGCCGCCGAACCTGCGGCTGAAGGTTTGCCGGATCCGATAGGCTGTCCCACTCCGAGAGAATGTCGGACAGCGCCAAGTCCCAGAAGGCGAAAACACCGTCACTCAGCGCCGCCGGCATATGGCGCGGCGTCTCCTCCGTGCAGTCGATCAGGCGGAGGCAGGTGCCACTCTCCCTCTCGATCCCCGTGGCCGCGTCTGGCTGCTGCCACCCGGGCTTCGCCGGCACGAACCGCAGGAAGGTCCGTCGCTCCTCCGCCAACGCGACTTCCGCGCAGAACAGCACGCCCGACCGCTTGCCCTTGCGCATGCCGCTGCCAGCTTGCCCGGGAAGGCCCGTGATCGCCTTTCGGTCGGTTTCCAGTGCGGCTCGGAGGCGCTGGCGATATTCCTCGCCCGTCTGTGCCGCGGCCGCAGTGCCGCCCTGCTCGAACAGGGTGGGATCTTCCGCCGCCAGCTTCTCGATCTCGGCACGCGTCTCGGCGAAGACCTGCTCGCCTGCTTCGCCGCCGTCCACGGGCAGGGTCGAAACGCCAATGCTCTTAGCCGCCTGGGTCAGCTTGCGGAGGATGCGCGCCTCCAGCGCCAGCAGCGCATCGAGGCGGTCTGCCGGGAAGACGGTGCGCAGGAAGATACGCGGATGAGGGCTGCCGATGCGGTCCACACGGCCATGCCGCTGCACCAGCCGCATTGGGTTCCAGGGCAGGTCGTAGTTTAGGATGTGCCGGCACTGCTGAAGGTTCATGCCCTCGGCCAGCACATCGGTCGTGATCAGCAGGTCGTAGAGATCTTCCTGCCCTGCGGGTGGATCGCTCGATTCCGGCGCGAAGCCCCAGACGGCTTGGTTACGGTTCGCATCTTCGCCCTCCAGCCCGCCTCCCGCGACGGCCACGATGCGCCCACGGAAGCCCTTCAGGCGGTTGTCGGTGGCGATGCGCGCTTCCAGCGCCTGCCGCAGCCAAGCCACGGTATCGGCGAAGTAGGAGAAGACCAGCACCTTGCGATTGCGCTGCTCCTCCGCATCGGTGGTGGCATCGCTCTTCGCCTGGGCAGCAATCTTCGCCAGTTCCTCCACCACCGCGGCGAGCTTGGGATCGGCCTCGTCAGTCACCTCGTCCATGCGAGCGGCGAGGTCTCGCAGGATCTCCCGGTCGCGTTCCACCGCTTCGCGCAATGCCTTCGCGTCGTAGTCAGCGGCATCGTGCACCTGGCCGCTGCTATCAAGCAGGTCCTCGAAGGCCTCCTCGTCAGCCGAGAGTTCGCGCAGGAAGGCGGTGGTGATGACCTTCCCCTTGGCCAACGCCTCGAGAAACAGGTCGTGCTCACGCACCATGCGGGCGAGGCTGAGCCGGAAGGCATGGGCCGAGGATTCGAAGCGCTTCAGCAGGCCGGAGCGCAGCAGGCCTGCCGCGGTCTCCGCCGTTTCCTCGCGGTCCTCATCCTCCTCCCGCAGGTAGGCGCTCGGCGCGTAGCGCGCGAAGCTGAGCACGTTGCCGCCATTCACCGGATCCAGCGCATTCACCACGGCGTCGAAGAGCCCCGGCGCAAGGCCATCCAGGTCGTAGCGCACGGTGATAGCCACGGCCTTGGGGAAGACGATCGGGCGCATCACGCCATCCGGGCCGCGGATGGTGTCGCCTGCGTAGAACTTCTTAACGAAGCCCCGTGTCCGCTTCACGGTGATGGCGTCGATGATCGGATAGAGGAAGTCTGGGCTAAGGTTGGCCGGATCTTGCTTCGCCGCCGCCTTGAACCTCTCGCGGATGCTGATGATGCCGCGCTGCGCCAGGCGGCTGTCCTGGCGGATGAAGAAACGCTGGAGGTGGAACAGGTCCCACAGGCTGTTGTTCACCGGCGTCGCGGTCAGCAGCACCACGTCCTTGCGCTGACCGAACAGGAGCCGGCGCAGCGCGGCGGCACGGTAGGGCGAGTCCGGGTTGCGGTAGTTGTGCGCCTCGTCCACCACGACGAGGGCGTATTCGTCGAGTTCGAAGTTCAGATGATGGCCCGTGGAGTCTGGCCGCAGCTGGGGGTCCCGCAGCTGCCGGTCCCGGGCAAGCTGGTCATAGGACACCATCTGCACGAAGCGGCCGATGTTGTGTGCCTCCAGGAACTTCTCCCAGTTCGTGCGCAGCGCGGCGGGGCAAACCAAGAGCGCGCGCTGACGGTTCTTCGCGCAGGCTTCTAGGATGGCGCCGCCGATGAAGGTCTTCCCGAGGCCGACCTCGTCCGCGACGATGACGCCGCCGAAATCCTTCAGGATGCGCCGCGCGCGCCAGACGCCGTGTAACTGGAAGGCGGTCAGTGGGATGTCGCCCTGCTCCTCCCGCTCCTGCTCCAGCTCCTCGCCGTAGAGCTGCCAGAGGATGCGCATGAAAATCAGCCAGGGCGGAAACTCGGCTTCCGGCTCGTCGAAGATGGCTGCGAGGTCGAAGGGCACCGCCTCCTCCCACAGTGCGTCGAACCAGGCCTTGGCTTGCGCGAACAGCACCGGGTCCCAGCGGCCGAGGTTCAACTCCAGATTCGTCGTAAGGCCAGCGCGGGTGAGGTTGGAGGAGCCGGCGATGAGGCCGGGATCCAGACCATCCAGCAGCGTCGCCTTGGCGTGCAGGAAGGCGCGTTCGTAGCGGCGCGTCTCAAGCGTGCCGGCGCGCAGCATGGCGGCCATGCGGCGCAGGTGGCGGCGGGCGTCGGCGCTGAAGGGCTGGCGGTCGCGTTCGGCCCGCAGCCCGGCTTCCAGCAGCTTGAGGCCCTCTGCCACCTCACGGCGTTCGAAGGCTGCCTGGGGCGGGTCGCCGGGCTTGCGGAGACGGCCACGCGCGAGGCGCAGCGCTTCCGGCTCCGGCTCGGCGCCGATCATCAGGCGGACGCGGCCGGCATGTTCCAGCTTCTCGGCCACCGCGCCGAAGCCCGCCGGGCTCATGAAGGCAGTGGCGATGCTAATCTCGGTCAGCGCCAGAGGGGCTTCCGCCACACCTGGTCCGGCGGCGGCGGGCGCGTCCGGGATGGCGGCGCGCAGCGCGGCCAACAGCGTATTGCCATCCTGGTTGGTGATGAATTCCGGCTTGCTCATGGCAGGCTCCGCAGGATGGCGACGGTACGGTCGCGGCGGGCGTTCCACGCCTGCTGCTGAGCGTCCGTGGACCATTCGTGGAAGGTGTCGAAGATGTGGGTCAGATGCTCGGCGGTCATGCCGTAGAGGCGAGCGACCACTGCGTCCAACTCATCGATCAGTGCCTGCTTCTCCACAGGCATCAGCGGACCGTGCTTCACACCAATGGCCTTTGCCCAAGCTGCAAAGCGATCATCCAGGGAGGCTAGGCTGCCGGCGATCGCGACGACCTTGGCAGCCAAGCCTGCCGAAGGATCCGCGTCTGGAACGCGAAGACAGTCGAACGCCTCCTCGTCGACATGGCCTTCGACGAAGCGCCGCATCCACCAATCGGCAGGGATGCTGCTCATCACTCCGAGTAGGAAGGCTTCATGCGTGACGGGATGCTTCGGATCCGTCCACAGCACCCAAGGCGCTGACTGTGTGAGGACCCTATCCGGTGGGATCAATGCCGCTATCAAGGTGCGGGTATTGGTCCGGTTGGTGATGTCACGATACGCGATCCGCGGATGACGACAGGGATGCGTCTTTGCATCGCTCCGCCACTTGGTGGGCGTGTCAAAATATGGCGTGCCCCGGCGCGACTTGGCACGCTTATCCTGCACCAGCTTGAAGATTGGACCGCCACGGGCCTGGGCATAGTACTGACCCGTGTCTGGCTGCCAAACATCGAAGCTGTCACCCCCATACACCGGCCACAGGTCGGTCTCGGTGCCTGTGACGTTATAGTAGGCCTTGTATTTTCGGCTGGTCTCAACATCGGCGTACACGCGCCGCACCTTCAGCCGCGGGTGTTCTGAGATCAGTGGCGATGCCATCATTATCTCGATGACGTGGACCGACGTGGCCGCATCGGCGGTTGGAAGCGTTGGCTGGACGAGGCCAGCGCTGTAGGTTCGCAGCCACCTGCTGCTGCGAGTCGCGAAGTTCTTCAGGTTGCGCGCTTTAAACTGCGCCTCGCGATGATGCTCGGGCCGAAGGATGTAGTCGCAACCATCAGGTCCCTGCTTTCCGAGTTCGACGGCCACCAGCGCGATCAGTTTCCGTCCATCAACGTCGTTGAAGACCCACTCGCCTTTATTCGTCAGCATCTGGACGTCGACGCCGCGGGCACGCTGGTCGAGGTCCTCGCGCACTGGACCGTTGCCCTTGATCTTAAAGGCGTCGCCCGGAAGCACCACGCCGTAGCGGCCGCCCTGCGGTGCCAGAACCTGCGCGAAGCGCGCCATGAATGCTCGGAACAGATCTGGATGGCCGGTGTTCATCCCTGGAAGCGTCCGCATCGCATCGCGAAGCGCCTCGCTCTCCAGCCGCTCCGTTGCTTCGAGCGTGACGAGGTCGGGCCGTGCGTGCTCCAGCTTGCGGATCTGTGCGTCGCGATCCTCGGTCGACTTGATGCCGCGAAGCCCTGGAAAATGGCGCGCCCAGAACTCGTGCTTCTCCACCCGCAGCTTCTCCCACGGCGGATTGCCAATGATTGCGTCAAAGCCGGAGTTCTGGCGCCTGAAAACCTCAGGAAACGCCGCGGGCAGGTGCAGCGGCTTTGCGGCAGCAAGCGCAGCGCTGATTTCCACGTGCTCCGGCGTGTTGCGCAAGTCGAGCGTGATGCCTGCCAAGGCCTGGTTAGCAAGGATTCTGTTGACCCGGACACGGAACTGCGTGTGGCCGGAAGCGGCGGCCACCGCGGCATCGAAAAGGGACACTGCCGCAGCCACAGCATCCTTCGCGGCACGATAAGCCTCCCTGGCTTCGGCGACGTCATCGGGAGTGGTGTCTGCATTGCGTCCAAGACGCGCAAGATGCGCATCTGCAGCGGCAATCATTTCCGCCGGCTCAACGGCCAGCCCGACCCCGGCAAGCGCGGTCAGCTTGGCTTTCGCATCTTCCAGTGTGGCAACACCGACCAGGGCGTTGCCCTCCACAAGCCGATGGTCCAGCAGGCTGAGGGGCAAGCCGGGTACGAAAGTGTGGATCCAGATGGAGAGACGTGCCAGTTCGACCGCCAGCGGGTTCAGGTCTACGCCGTAGATGCATCGGCGCGCGATTAGTCGGCGCAGCAACTGGCCATCCTCGATCTGCTGGGTGCCCTCCAGCCCCAACTTCTTCAACTCGGTCTCGGCAGCGGTCCGCAGCTTCGCGAGTTCAGCCGTGACGCCAGGCAACTTGCGCTTCGGATCGGCAAGGATGGCGGACAAAGCGCGCTCGATCCGGTCGACCGCCGCGACCAGGAAGTGGCCGCTGCCCATGGCGATGTCGGCAACACGGATGTCAAAGAAGGCTTCGGCCGCATCGGTATCGTCTACCGCCATAAGCCTCTCTGCATGCGCCGCGAGCACAGGCTCGACGGCGGTGTCCAGTTCGTGATCCACAGCGAAGCTAGGTGTGAAGTAGCTGCCGGAGGATTTGCGCGCCCCTGAGCGGTTATGCAGGTAGATTCCGCCGCGTGGCACAGCGACCGCATCGCGCGCCTTGGCTGGGACATAGACGAGATCCTTGCCCTGCTTCTTCAGCGCTAGGTCGGCATCCGCCACCGCCAGCTCGGATTCCAGCAGCCCTTCGTAGATCGTGCCAAATTCGCGCACCCGCAGGCTGCGGAAATCGACCGGGCCGATGCCATCGGGCCGGGCCAGGTCGCGCTTGTCGTCCAGCAGCAGCCCGCGCAGCACCGGCTCGAACACTGTGTCGGGCAGCGAAATGCCGGCGAGTGCGGCGCCCGGCTTGGAGATGACGGGGTCAGTCTCGAACAGGCCGCCGCCATAGGCGGGCACGCCGAGCGCCGCGTCACCCTCGCGCACCGCGTCGAACAGGCGGGTGACTTCCTGCCAGAGGTGCGCGCCGGGCCCCGGCGCGGCAGTGCTCGTCGCCAACTCCTGCGCCTTGGTCTTCAAGGCGCGGCGGCGATAGGCCTCATTTCCCGAAAAGGGCAACAGGTCGCGATCCTCGGCATAGGCGATGAACAGCAGGCGAAACAGCACGGTCAGCGCCATGCCGTAAGTCAGGCGAAGGTCCTCGGCCGAGAAGGAATGCAGGCCGCGCGCACGGGCGATGCCGGTGGCTAGGCCGGGGATAACGCGGTCATAAATACGCTCGCGCAGCCGCACCGCCAGGTCGGCGGCAAAGCGTTTGGAGTTGTCCAGCAACTCCTCAAGCGTGCCGCTGGGCTTCAGGGCATCGGCGGAAAAGATCAGCCAGAGCAGCGCGGCCTGGTCCTGGCGCATCAGGCCGGTGCGCAGCTCGATCCAGGTTTCCGTCCGGCCACGCCGGCCCACGCCGACGCCGAGTTCGACGGGGTAGAGCCGCACTCGGTCGCCCTGCACCACGACCACCCAGGGCAGGTTGCGCTGATCCGCCATGGCCAGCGCCCAGGAGACGGGCGAGAGATTCTGGAAGCGCGGTGCCGCACCCTCCGGCGTCTCACCACCGTTGAGCAGCACGGCCACGGCGCGGTCACGCGAGCCGGTGCGCAGCAGGCTGGTGACACCGTCCGCCTTCTCGACGCCGAAGCCGAGCCGGCGGAGTAGGTCCATGCCGACGGCGCCGAGGACGGGCGCCGCACGGGTCTGCGTCGCAGTCCAGTCGGTGCGAAGCCGCGCGCCGCGGGCGAGCTCGTGATCGGAGAGCAGGCCCTCATTGCGGATGCCCGGCAACTCGGTTTCCAGGCTCGGCAGTGCGTCATGCAGGAAGCGGAGTGCGGCATTGCGGTCCGGCTCGGCGAGGGCGCGGATGCAGAGCCGCTCTGCCTGCTTCGCCTCGATGCGGCGGATCGGCGGATCCTCTCCTGCGGGGCCACAGATGACTGCGGTGTCGCCATGCAGCGCGATGGCGAGCAGCGGCGCGGCACGGCCGCCGAGGCGGTCCTTCCAGACCTGCCGGAGAGCGGTGACCTTGGGCTCCGTTGCGGCGTCGAGTACCAGCACCTCGAGACCGAGGTTGCCCTGCCCAAGATGTAGGCCGCGCAGCGTAAGCCCTTCCGGCAGCGTGAGCGTGACGCGGCGTGGGACGTAGTCGTCGAGGAAGGTGGTCATTGCGATGTTCCGATCAACGGGACGCGGATGAGACGGATCTGCGCGGCGCCCAGGCAGGGCGCCGCGCGTCACCGCGTCAGGCCGCGGCCCGGCCTTCCTTGAGCAGCGCCGTTTCGAACTGACTGGCTGCGAAGCCGTAGGAGGCCTCGTTCTTGCCGAGCTTCTGCGGATCGAAGCGGGACATCTCCAGCACGAGCTTGTAGTTCTGCGCGATGTCCTTCAGGTGCCGGTCGAGGAAGCTGGACGGATCGGTGGACCAGCCCACCTTGCCGTCCTTCACCGTCATCAAGGCACGCAGCCCCCAGACCAGGGGCATGATCAGGCCGTCGGGGTAACTGTAGTCCACCGCCTGTTCGGTGAAATGCGTCTCCGGCTGGGTGCGCATGTACTTGCGGTTCTTGTCGGCCTTCTTCGCCGGGTCGTACATGCGCACGATGCCGATGCGTCCGAAGTGGCCGCCGGCCGCGTTGTAGGCGGCGGGGAAGTCCGCGTAGATCTTGTCGTACAGTGCCGGCAGGTCACCCAGCACCGTGATCGCGCTACGGACGGCGTCGTTGCTAAGCGCGTGCAAAGGCCCATCGGCCGCGCGGGTCGAGACGTTTGCGTTGCTCATCAGATCGTCGAAGAGCTTCGCGCACTCGCCCTTGTTTCGATAGATGTTCTGCGGCGCCGGCGCCTTCACCGGCAGCCCGGGCAGCAGGGAGAGCGGGATCCAGGACAGCGCGACAATGTCGCGCACCTTCACGTCACCGCCGGCCATGTTGGACTTCCACTCGATGCGGTCACGGACGCTCGGCGGAAGGGCCGCCTTGATGGCGTCGTAGAAGCCCTTCTGGTTGGCCTTCGTCTCCAGCGTCAGTTCGGCGTTGTTGTTGCGGGCCGCGCAGATCTCGAGCAGCTCGGAGCGGAAGTCTGAGACGACCGCGTCATCCTCGAGGTCAGCCGGCACCAGGACTTCCACGGGAACGAGGAAGTCGAGCTCGTCGCGCACCGCCTCAATCGCCTCGCGGTTGGCACGCCAGGCGTCCTTGAAGGTTTCCCAGTTCTTGACCTTCTTCGTGGCCTTCTCGTCGTTCAGCGCAGTGGTCAGGATGTGGGTGCCGATCGCGAGCATGTTGTGGCCGCCGTCCAGGATGCCCTCCGTGGTCGGGTCAGCAAATCGGACTTCGTAGCGCTGGCGCTGCAGCGCCTCGTATTCAGAGGAGCCGATCAGCACACCCTTGGTCTTGAAGGGGAAGATGTCGGCGTCGCGCCGGATACTCTCGACGATGGCCTCGGTCACCGGTCCCCACTTGGCGGAGCGCGGGTTGGCGTCGAGGTCCACGGCGTCGAAAAGGGTGAGCAGGCTCTTCGCCTGCACGAACCCGACCAAGCGTTTCACGGAACCATGCGTCTGTTCCGCGACATGCTCGTACTTGATGATAATCTTGCTGGGCTTCATAGCCGGTCTCTCCTGCTGATGAGGAGAACCGGATCCGGCACGGGCTTCCCTCACGGGAAAGCACGACCTATGCGGCGGTTGCCGCTCGGACCGAACTAGCCACCATCCGGCGGCAACCAACACCAGAACCGCTTCTCAGGGTTCTTCGCAGCTCCGTTTCGGGAGCAGGAGGTTAATATCTGGCCGCCGATGTTCGCGTCAATCAGAATTTGTAGTCTAATCGCGGCGAGTGATCTTAGCCCGGCAGACAGCGGCATTCGCTCTGCTACCCCTACTCCGCGCCTGGTGGCGACCGAGCCGTGCTTGCATCGGCTTCCAATGACTGTTCAATGTCGAAGCAGACATGCCCCCGCCTGACACGCAATCGCCAAACTTCGGTTTCCTCGCCCGCTACGACGTTGCGCCAGCGACGGTAGCAGCACGGGCGGAGCCATGCTTCCCAGGCGATCCCGTCAGGACGTCAATGAAGCTTTGCCAGTACGGTGAGCTCCTAGCGCTGCAGATGGCAGCCAGGATCGGAGTCTACAGCAGCGCCGAGGAGCCGCAGGCCGAACTTCTGGCCCAGATAGGACGCGGGGGAGCGGTCCCGCGAGAGGCTCTGGACGTCTCCGACGACGTTCGGTGGGCCGGGAACAGTGCTATGCATGGCAATAACGGAGACGACAAACCCACACGGCGCCGGGCGAGCGCCGGCGGATGAGAGGTCAACGCGAAGCTGGTGCGCATGCTGGCGCGGCAACGGGTCAGCGCAGGCTAAGCCTCGGGATACGGGTGCCGTGAAGTCTTGGCTCAGCAAACTGGCCAACAGCTTCTCGCGGAAGCCGAAGCCCACCGCCGACACGACCTGGCACGCCGAAGATTTTCGAACCGTCCCGGACCGGCCCGCCGTGGCCGACCCCTGGGCACCGGACGCCGCACCGACCGCCCTGCGCGAGCGCCCCGCCCCTGCTCCAATTGCGGAGCCCATGACGCAGCCCGCGCCGACCGAAGGGCTCTCGCCCCCCGTCGCTCCCCAGCGCGCCGGGCCGGTAGAGGCGGCCAGTTCGGCCCGGAACAACACGGGCGATGAGGAAGCCCCGCTTCAAGCCCAGGACGCCTCGCCGGAGCCGCCTCCGTCGGCAGCGGAGCTGCCCTGGTCCACCACCGCGCTTACCAGGACGGAGCCAGAAGACGCCGAACCCGCCGCGGAGGCGCCCCCAGACGCAGTAGAAGCGGATCATGCCGCAACAGCGTTGGCGCGTGCCGCCCCGTCCGACGCCATAGCCGCGGCCAGCCAAGCGGAGGCGGTGGCGGCGCTGGAGCCGGAGGCCGGCCTCGCACCCACCGCGCCCGAAGCCGAGCTCGGCTGGGATGATGTTTGGCCCGCGTCCGCCCTGCGGGATGAAGAGGCAACGCAGTCGCGAGACGGCGCGGGAACCACCGCCCCCGAGGGGGGGGGGGACAATATCGCCCCGATCGGCCCGCCGGACGCGCCCTGGGCCGAGCAGGTGCCCCAAGCGGCAAGCGTTGCGGAGTTCACGTGGGAGGATGTCACTCCGCCTGCGAGCGCCGCGAGCCTCACCGGGATCAGTGACCCCGACCGGCTCGAGAGGACCGCTCTCTTCGCCGATTGGGATGACTTCGCGCCGGGTGATCCCGCAGCGCCGCCGCCCATCTCGGCATCCGCCCACGACGATGACTTCGACCTTCCCGAGTATGACCCGGGGCTCAGCCAAAGGCTGGGCGATGCCGAGTGGGCTGCTAAGGCGCCGCGGGATTCACTGGCGCGGCAGCGGGCTGGCATGATCGCGGCGCTGCTGGACGTGACCTCCCGATACGAGGCGGAAGCCGCGTTGCAATGGCTGGAAGCGTTCTTCCTGGAGCATCGCTGGTCCGCCACCTTCCGCGCGCTTGAGACCGCGGCCCTGGAGGGCCTGGATTTCCCCACCTTGCGCGCGATGGCCGCGCTTAAGGACATCTGGGCTGAGCGGCCCGACTGGTGGCTTCGCCGCATCCGCACGAATAGGGCGACCCTGGGCGGGACGCCAACCGAACGGCTGCCTCGGGGCGACACCGCGCTCAGCTGGCGGCTCGCCCGCCGCATCTGCCTCGCGCGGTGCGACTTCCCCCCGGACGAGATGATCGATCCCGACTGGCTGGCGGAATGGTACGCGCTGCCGCCGGCCGACCCGGGTGCCAGCTTCTTCACCTCATTCCTCGACGAGAAGGCGGGGGCGATGCTGGTGGAGGCCCTGCATGAGGGCCTCGCGGCAAAGGCAAGCGAGGACGAGCCTCCATCGCAGGGCCATCACCACTTGGCGCCACGCCGGCCCCTGTCCTGCGGTCCGGACGGGGAGTTGGTCAGCCCGGTGATGGTGGAGGCGACCGGGCAACGGCAGAGGAGGACGGAAGATGACGGTTGAGCTCCTGGTGCCGGTGACCGGCTGCTTCGTGCGCAACCGCGAGGACAGGCAGAAGATTGGCGTCGTCCTCGACCGGGCGCAGGCCCACCAGCGTTGGCAGATCAAGGTCCAATGGGGTGGAAACACAACCGAGTGGAACGGCCTGGAGCAGTTGGCCTGCGGCTTCCAGTCCGGCTGGGCGGTGCAGGACGTCCCCCTCTCGGCGGTCCGGCAAACGCTGGGAATCGGCCATGTCGTCCAGACCCGCGAACTGGCGGGGCGTGAGCAGGTCCTGGTCCAGTGGGACGACACCGGCCGCTCGACCTGGATGCCCTATGAGAACCTACGCCGTGTCAAAGACGCCGCGGGCTTCTACGAGCGGGCGGAGGCGCGGCACGCGGACGCGGGCCAGAGGTTCCGGCTGCGCTTGCTGGCCTATGCGCTGGAGAATTGGAACCAGCTCACGGGCTCGCTGGATAGGTTGGACATCGACCCGCTCCCTCATCAGATCCAGCTGGTTCACCGCATCATCAGCTCGGGGAACACGAACTGGCTGATCGCGGACGACGTCGGGCTGGGAAAGACGATCGAGGTCGGCCTGCTGCTGGCGGCGCTCAAGCGGAAGGGCCAGGGCCGGCGCGTTCTCATAGTGGCACCTGCGGGGCTGACCCGGCAGTGGCGCGACGAGATGCAGTACAAGTTCGACGAGACGTACGACATATACGGCCGAGATTTCGTCGTGGACGATCCGGCTCGCTGGCGCGGCCGCGACAAGGTCATCATCTCGCTCGACTTGGCGAAGCGCGAAGATCACTCGCTGATGCTGCGTGCCGCAGGGGGCTGGGACGTCGTCGTCTTCGACGAAGGCCACCGCCTGACGCGCCATGAGGGCGGGCACCGGTCCGAGCGCTATCGCCTGGCCGAGACCTTGCGGCGGGACGCCGATGCCTTCCTGCTGCTGAGCGGCACACCCCACCAAGGATACACGGACCGCTTCAAGGGCCTGCTGGACCTCGTTCGGCCAGATCTCAAACGCCAGATCGAGAGCCTGGAGGCGAACCCCGAGATCGTGGGCGAGATGATCCTGCGAAACCGGAAATCCACGGTCACCGACGCGGAGGGCAGGCTGATCTTCCAAGGTCACGAGGTGCACCGCGTTCCGATCGAGCCTTCGCGGGAGACGATGCGGTTTCAGCGCCTCCTGCATGACTACCTGCAACGGGGATACAAGGTCCGCGATGCGGGCGGCACGAAGGCGCGCGCCGTGGGCTTCGTAATGGTGACCTACCGGAAGCTCGCTTCTTCCTCGATCGCCGCGATCGAGGGAGCCCTGCGTCGCCGGCTCGAGCGGCTAACGGGCGAGGCGATCCCTGAGACCGGCTCCGTTCTCGACCTGGAAGACCTCATGGAAGGCGGGGACGACCACGACGACCTGGATGCCGCTGCACCGGCCGCACAGTTCTTTGCGGACGAGGAGGCGATGCTGCACGACCTCCTGGCGGCCGCGGCGAAGTGCCGCCTGGTTGATGAGAAGCTTCGCCTGTTCCTGGAACAGGTGGTGGATCCCTTAGTCGCGCAGGGTAAGAAGCTGCTGGTCTTCACGGAGTACCGGGCGACCCAGGCCTATCTGAAAGAGGCAATCCAGAGCCGGTTTCCGCAGCACGGCGTCGCGATGATCAACGGCTCCATGGCACTGGATGCAAAGCTGGCGGCCATCCTCTCATTCCAGGGTGGTGCGATGTTCATGATCTCCACCGAAGCCGGTGGGGAAGGGATCAACCTTCAGGATGGCTGCCACGTGATGGTCAACTACGACCTGCCGTGGAATCCGGCGCGGCTCGTCCAGCGGATCGGGCGCCTCTACCGCTATGGCCAGAGGGAGAAGGTGATCGTCTTCAACCTTCACGCGCGGGACAACTTCGACAACAGCGCCATCAGCATGATGCTCGACCGCGTGATGACGGTCGCGCGGGAAATGGCGCCGGTCGGCAGCGAGTATAATGAGCGCCTCTACACCGAGATCGTCGGCGAGCTTCTGGAGAATCTCGACTTGGCCTCGATCCTGCAGAGGGCCGAAGGCGCGCGGGAGGAGCGGACGCGGGCGGAGATCGACGAGGCGGTCCGCCAGGCCCAGAGGGCGAAGGAGATGCAGGATGAGATTCTCTCGTATGCCGCGGGCTTCGACCCAGAGGCACTTGGCGGTGCGCTTGGGCTGACGATGCGGGATGTGGGCATGTTCATCCGAGCCATGCTCCCCATGATCGAGGCCCAGATCGAGGCTACGCTCTATGACGGCCGCGTCCTGGAGCTGAGGCTGCCTGAAGCGCTGCGTGGCGACTTCCCGGAGTTCAAGGCCAGGACTGTCGTTCGTGTCACGACAGACCGACGCCTCGCTCAGCGCCTCGAGGGTGTTGTCCTGCTCGATTTTGAGTCAAGCTTCTTTACGCACCTCATCGCTTTGGCGAAGCGGCCGGATTTCGGCGGCACGTATGCGCCGCTCGATCCTCAAGCTCCTCAAGGCGGCATGGTCGGAGCCTATAAGCTGCGATGGCAGAATGACCAGGGTGAGCCCATAGTGGACGAGTTCGTCGTCCTGCATAGCCCCGGCGAGGAGCCAGTCGCAGCCAACCCCAGCTTCCTCACCGCACTGCTCCGAAAGGACGTGCCTACAGCCCGGCAGCCCAACGCGGACCCGGCGGAGCGGAGAGCGAGCCTTGCGCGCCTGAGACGGGCCGCCGAACTCCGCCTCGCCGCCGAAAGCACCCGCTTTAAGCACCCCAACGGGTTGGTGCTACTGGCGGCAGCGGATCTCCTACCCGCCGGAGGGAGTTGAGCGCCGGCTGCCCGCCATCCAGCCGGCCGGCTCAGCTGCTCGCCCTGGTCTGCTGTCGCTCCCACTCCACCGGGAACGGTTCCATCAGCCGCGGCAGTGTCATCCTCTCCGGCTGCCGCCCGTCCAGGATCGCCTCGACGATGTCCGGCGCCAGCAGGGTCAGGCGCAGCAGGCGGGAGACGTAGGACGAATTGATCGTCTCGGCAGCGGCCAGTTCATTGATCGTGCTGTACCGGCCCGCCTCCATCATCCGCCGCCACCGGAACGCCCGGGCCAGTGCCTTCACCAACGTAGTGTCGGCAGCCGAGGAGCCCCTGCTTGTGGTGCTGCTCGGCGCGATCATCAGCTTCCGCCCGCCCCGCTGCTTCCGGATCGCCAGCGGTACCCGGACGGTTAGCATCTGCGCGGCGCCGGTCATGCTGCGGCCCGCGCCGATTCGCCGGGCGGCGCCGCGAGGTCTCGCGCCAGACTGGCCAGCCCCTCCAGCTTCAGGCGCACGTCGGCGCCGCCCGCCCCGATGTCCACGCGGTCGACCAGGAGGCGAATGATGCGCGCCTGCTCTGTGGGGAAGAGTTCATCCCACAGCGGGTCGAGCCGCTCCAGTGCCAGCCGGGCCTCGCCCTCAGTCATCTCCGGCGCCGAGGCCCGCGCCGCGCGCCAGGCGCCCAGCACCACCTCCGGCTGGCGCAGCAGCCTTCGAACCTGCGCGATGACGGCGCCCTCTATCTCCGCGGCGGAAATCCGGGCGATGGCCGGGCCGTCCGCGGCGCTGCCCTTCAACACCGACTGGCTGACATAGTAGCGGTACTGCTGGCCGCGGCGCCCCCGCGCGTGGGTGGGCGACATGGCGCGCCCGTCGCTGCCAAAGATCAGCCCGCGCAGTAGCGAGGGTGTCTGGCAGCGGGTGCGGTTGGCGCGTGTCTTCGGGCTGACCGCCAGCAGGGCGTGCGCCGCGTCCCACATCGCCTGCGGCACGATGGCGGCATGCTCGCCCGGGTGCGATTTCCCCTTGTGCATCGCCTCGCCGAGATAGGTCCGGTTGCTCAGCACCCGATACACGTCGCTCTTGGTGAAGGCGCGGCCGCGCTTCGTGGTGGCGCCCTCTGCCCGCAGCATGATGACGAGCTTCGTGCCCGATTCCGTCTCGACAAAGCCTTCGAAGATCCGCCTCACCAGCGCCGCCTCGGCATCGTTCACCAGCAGCTTGCGATCCTTGGCGTCGTAGCCGAGCGGCACGAAGCCTCCCATCCAGATCCCGCGCGCCCGCGAAGCCGCCACCTTGTCGCGGATGCGCTCGCCGATGACCTCGCGCTCGAACTGCGCGAAGCTGAGCAGTATGTTCAGCGTGAGGCGACCCATGCTGGTGGTCGTGTTGAACGACTGCGTGACGGAGACGAAGGTCACGTTGTTCACGTCTAACACCTCCACCAGCTTGGCGAAGTCCATCAGCGCGCGCGACAGCCGGTCGATCTTGTAGACCACCACCACGTCGATGAGGCCGCGCTCGATGTCCGCCAGCAGGCGCCGCAGCGCCGGCCGCTCCAGCGTGCCACCGGACACGCCGCCATCGTCGTAGCGATCGGGCACCAGCACCCAGCCTTCCGACCGCTGGCTAGAGCGTTTTCCTATCAGTCTGCGTCATAGCCTGCGGCGGTAAAGTAGTTAGTGCACTCGGTTGGGGTGAAGGTG